>CAZWJZ010000069.1:2627-16741 GCA_964634665.1 uncultured bacterium
AGATGCCAGCAACTTGCGTCAGATGACGAATGGAGAAGGGGAAAGCTTTCCACAGGTTTCGCCTGACGGTCAGCAGCTGGCTTTTGTTAAAACATGGCTAGATGCTGAGCAGAATCGCTACCGTGCTCATATTTTTATTATGGATTTAAGTACGGGTGATACAAGGCAACTTACGCATGGTAGTGCTCAAGATACACATCCGCGTTGGTCTCCTGATGGGCGTTTCATTGCTTACTCGGCGGGCGTGGAGGCCAAGCAGGCGAATCAAGAAATTGCAACAGCTGAGTCGTTTTTAGGAAAGCTTTCCCAATTACATATCGTGAGAGCCTCAGGGGGTGAAGCTCTAGTTACAGATTTAATAGGTGGTGTTCAAGGACACAAATGGTCGCCCGATGGTCAAACCATAGTGTTTACAAGCTTAGTTGAGCCTGAAGAAGCCAAACCAGCGTTAGAAGAAACAAATAGTCTTTTTGTTAAGTTTAATCAAGATGTTTTGGTTGCTGAGCGGGTTCGCTGGAAGTCAGATTCCTTAGGGTTCGTTGGTAATTACTTTCGTCACATTGCTAAGGTATCTTTTGATGCTAGCTCCTTCACTTTAACAGAGCCTACATTTTTAACCCAAGGATTTTCTGATTTTAGTGCACCCACGTGGTCGCCAGATGGTAACTATGTAGCTGTCGCTGGTAATTTGCATGCTGAGGCAGAGTGGCAACGGAAATCTTATATTTATTTGCTTGACGCTTTAGCAGATGGGATAAGCGAAGCCAAAGAACTTTGTGGCTTAGAAGAAATGCGTAGTAATGATTTGGCTTTTTCGCCTGATGGTGTCTACCTCGCTGTATGTGGTCATGATGACTCTATCAAAGGGCATTATGGTTTGCAAAAACTCTGGTTGATTAAACTCAAAGATGGTTCCAAAGAATGTGTCACTGAAGCCATAGATATGAGTTTTGGCGATTTCTCTAGGAATCAGGATATGCGACGCTATGGTGGGGATGATGGCCCTAAATGGGCTCAAGATAGCAAAAGCCTGTTACTTTTAACTAATGAGCAAGGTACCGTTAACCTCGCGTCGTTTTCTCTTGAAAGTAGAACACTAAGTGCATTGACGTCAGGAAACCATGCTGTCTTTGCCTTTTCAGCAGACAGCACACAAGAAACCATCATTACGCTGATCACCACTGACACTAACCCTTGTGACCTTTTTCAAGTAGCTAAGGGAAATTCAAAACAACTCACACATATAAATGAAAGCTTCTTAGCCGAAGTTTCACTAAGTACGCCCCAGAAATTTCAAGCCCACTCGAGTGGCGTTACGGTTGATGGTTGGGTATACCCGCCTACTAATGTCGAGGCTGGTGTGAAATATCCGGTCATTCTTTATACGGGTGGTGGGCCTGGTGGTATGCGGGCTAGCGTTTTTTGTCATGAATGGCAGGTTTACGCTTCGCAAGGCTATTTTGTTATTAACTGTAATGCACGCGGTAATTATGGTTATGGTGAAGCATTTTCGGCAGCTACACGTGGAAAATGGGGTGACCTTGATTATGAAGATAATATGGCTTTTATCAAGGATGCTCTAAATCATTATGACGCTATGGATGAGAACCGTTTGGCTGTTGCTGGAGGTAGTTACGGTGGCTATATGGCTTCATGGATTATTAGTAGGCATGATAATTTTAAGGCAGCCGTGGTTGATAGGAGTCTCTTTAATCGTCATGGCTTTCATCTTACTGGTGATATAGGCTTTTTGCTTGATAAAATTGAGTTTGAAGGGCGCTTACCGTGGGAAGATCCTCAGGTTTATTTGGAGCGTTCACCTTCTCATTATGTTGCTACGATTAAAACGCCGACCTTAGTTGTTCATTCTGAGAAAGATTTCCGTTGCCCTGTTGGCAATGGTGAGCAGCTTTATATGTCATTGAAGCGTTTGGGAGTTCCTACCCAACTTGTACGCTTTCCTAATGAGACGCATGAATTATCGAGGGGCGGACGACCGTGGCATCGTGTTTTCCGTTTAGAGAAGTATTTAGCTTGGTTTGAGCAATGGCTTTAAGCTTATTTCCCTATTCTCCTAATGCGTTTAAAGAGAAAACTCTAGTTTTAGTGTTCCAAGTATGTTTATAATAAATAACTGTCAATTGTTAACAGTTGGCTTATGACGGTTAAATGTATACATCAAGTAAGGATCTATAAATGACTACGGAAATTGACCCCATCACCTTAGAAATTCAATGGCAACGTCTAATTGCCATAATGGATGAAGTAGATAACGCTGTCATTCGCACCTCTTTTTCAACCATTGTTGGTGAAAGTCATGATTTTGCCTGCATCCTTCTTGATCAAAATGGCGCGTCTCTTTGCCAATCAAGCTTTAGCCCCCCTGACTTTTGCGTTATATTGCCACGCACAGCTAAAGTCATGCTTGACAAATTCCCAATAGACAGTCTCGAAGAAGGTGATGTCCTTGTAACCAACGATCCTTGGCTTGCAGCAGGACACCTACCAGATTACGCTATCATCACGCCTATCTTTTGGCATAACAAAGTTGTTGCTTTTATGGGCACAATTGCCCACGTTGCTGACGTTGGAGGTCACAGTGGAGACATAATCGCAAGTGATGTTTACACTGAAGGCGTCTGTATACCCCCAGCAAAACTTTATAAAGCAGGTAGAGAAAACAAACTTCTTTTTGACATAATAGGTCAAAACTGCCGTGTCCCCGAACTGGTTTTAGGCGATATGCGAGCCATAGTAGGAACCCATCAAGTAGGCTCAAAACGCCTCAAAGAATTTCTAGCAGATTACGAAATGACAAACCTTAGTAATCTCTCAGAAGAAATACTCAATCGCTCTGAAACCCTACTAAGACAAAAAATATCTGCTTTACCTGATGGTAAGTACGAATTTGGTCTAGATATTGACGGCTACATTGATATTGTACATTTACACGCTACCGTTGAAATACGTGGGTCTGATATTTATGTTGACTACACAGGAACATCTGCACAAACAAAAAAAGCTGCTATTAATTGTGTTTATAACGTAACTTTCTCAAGTACCATGTATCCCTTTAAATGTGCACTTGCTCCAAATATTCCTAACAATGAAGCACTCTTCAGACCCATCCATGTGAGCGCACCCGAAGGCTGTATTTTAAATAGCACCTTCCCACACCCTGTAAATGCAAGAGCAAAAACCACAAATAATATTAACCAAGTTCTCTTTGGTGCCATCTGGCCTTTTATTGGTGAACATGCCCAAGCAGGCAGCGGATCAATATGGCCCTTTAGTGTAAGTGGTGAAGCCCAAGGCTACGGCAGATTCTCAGTTCATATTTTACCGCACGGCGGACGTGGCGCAATGCAAAATCTAGATGGTCTCATACCCATCGCCTTTCCCCATAACAGCGTTGTTACACCAACTGAAATCATGGAAACTCGAGCTCCTGTTTTGATTCTAAATAAGGAGCTTTTAATGGACTCAGCTGGCGCTGGTAAGCAACGCGGCGGCGTTGGACAAGTTATGACTTTTAGAAATATAGGCGATCAGGCAATGAATGCAAGAGTTAGACCCGATAAAGTTTTTTGCTCACCTCCAGGCATTAATGGAGGAAAAGTGGGTAAGGTAGGTGAAGTACGGTTTAACAATAAGGTCATTACCGAATTCCCTATTTTAAACTTCAAGCCTGGTGATGAAATTGAATTACGTATGCCTGGCGGTGCAGGCTTTGGTAGGGCTAAAGAACGTGAAAGGTCAGCCATTCTTCAAGACTTCGAGCTTGGTTATATTTCTGCGCAATCTGCCCTTAACGATTACGGCATTGAGTTAAAGGATAGCTAAGTGTATTTTTTATTGATACCTAATATATCACTAAGACTTAAGCGACAATTAAGGGTTCGAGGTGTTTGCTTATGAAAATCATTGATGTTAGAACCACGGTAGTTAGTCTTCCTAGAACAAGTACATTAACAACCTCTTATGGCAGTGGCGACTTAGCCACAACCGTAATTGTCGAACTTATAACTGACGAAGGCAGCATTGGTGTTGGTCAAACCGCTGTAGCACCACGCTCATATGGAGAAACTGCTGAGGGAATGTCTGCAAACATACAAAAACACTTGGTACCTCAAGTTATTGGCGAAGAGCCCTTTGATATCGAACGCCTGAATCAAAAATTACAAGCTGCATTACCTCACCATTGGTCATCACATGCAGGTATCGAACTTGCCTTATGGGATTTAAAAGGTAAAGCCTTAGGTGTACCTGTTTACCAGCTTCTAGGTGGCAAAGTACGTGAAGGGGTTGATCTAATGGGATTTGTACACAATGACGAACCTAAACGCATGGCTGAAGAAGCCACAAAAACCCTTGATGAACACGGCTTTTCAGTATTAAAAATGAAAATCGGCTTAAATCCTAAAGAAGATATTAAACGCTATCAAGCTGTTGCAGAAGCAGTTGAAGGTAGGGCAGTCATTCAAGTTGATGGAAACACCGGTTACACGATAAGCGAAGCCATTCCAGCCTTAACAACCATGGAGCAAATGGGGGCTTTAGGTGCTGTTGAACAACCTGTAGAAAGGCTCGCAGATTTAGCTGATCTTGCCAGCCGTCTTGCAACCCCAATTATGGCTGATGAAGCTATTTACCCACCGCAAGACAGCATTGAGCTCATTCGAAAAAAAGCTGCCAGTTTAGCTTTAATGAAAATCACCAAGCATGGTGGCCTACTCAATGTCTGGAAAATAGCCAATATTTTTGAGGCCGCAGGCTTGTCCTTATCTATTGCCATTTACTTTGATTTTATAGGGGCCGTAGCAGCACATTGTGCAGCAGCTTTCCCATCTGTACAGTGGCCCTCCCCGTATACCTATCTCAATGACACACTCCTCAAAGAACCCTTTGAACCAAAGGGCTTACTTTTACCAGTTCCCGAAGCGCCCGGCTGGGGGGTTGAACTTGACCTCAACAAACTCGAGCGTTACGCCGTTTCAAGTGCTACTCATTCTTAACTAAAAAGGAGGCTAAACAAACCAAGCAGAACGCATGTAAAACGTCCTAAGTTGATAGTAATTGCAACTCTAAATCTGGTTACTAAAACCAGCAAGCCCTTTGTTATTGGAGGTCACACCAAATGTCTATTGTACGAAAAATTCTTAAGCCAAGTCTGATATCTTTGTTAGCACTCATTTTTCTCCTACCAAATTTTGCAACGGCACAAAAATCAATAACTATTGGCATGAACGAACTACCCACGTTGCTTGACCCCCCAAAAGATTGGGCGATTGCTGCCACTTGGGTTCATATGAATATGTTTGACTGCTTGGTTTGGCGTAATCGCGAAACTGCTGAATTTGAACCGTGGCTAGCTGAGTCTTGGGAAAATATTAATGACACCACTTGGCGTTTAAAGCTTAGAGAAGGTGTTACTTTCCATAATGGTGAAGCGTTTAATGCAGACGCTGTTAAATATACCTATGAACGCATTACTAACGCTTCTCGAGATGAGTTCATCACTTTCAATCAATGGACTTTCATTACCGAAATTAACATTCTTAGTCCTTATGAAGTAGAGATAATCACTGAAACACCAGACCCAGCTTTCTTAAGTAAGATGGCAGGGACAGGTTGCGGTATTCAAGCTCCAATTGAAGGAGCAGTTATGGACGCAGCAGGTGAATACATTCCTATTGGCACCGGACCTTACAAATTTGTTGATTATGTTACTGATGAAGTCCTGACGTTAGAAGCCAATGCTGATTACTGGCAAGGTGCACCTGATATTGACAGAATTCTTTGGCGCTCATTACCTGAAACCTCTACACGTATAGCCAACTTGCTTACAGGTGATGTTGACCTAGTTGTAGGTGTACCCCCACAAGACTGGGAACGTATCAATAGCAACGAAGGTACCACGGTTGAAGAGTACCTCACGACTAGAGTTATGCTGATTGCATTACGAACAGGTCCCACAGAGGAAAATCCCGATTGGGCAGGACCGACTGCTGATTTACGTATCCGCCAGGCAATAAGTTACGCTATTGACCGCGCTACCCTTGTTGAGGTATCTGGTGGTATGGGAATTCCTGTTTTGTCACGTATTACCCCACCAACACTAGGCTGGAGCGATAGTCAATTTAATCAAGTTGGAACTTATGATCCTGAAAAAGCTATGCAGCTACTAGCTGAAGCTGGCTATGATGGTGAAGAGCTAATATTCCATAGCAGCACCTCTTGGTTAGCACAAAAGGAAATTTCTGAGGTTCTTGAAGCAATGCTAGAAGCAGTTGGGTTAAATGTTGACCTTCAAGTTATGGATGTAACGACTTTCCGCGAACAAATTTACTTCCCTAATAAAAACGAAGAAATCTACATGGACGCCCTTGGAAATTCATTTTTTGACCCATGGATTACTGTTCTTGCCGAACGCTCTGACAGGCGCGAACGCAGTGGCTGGACTGGTGATGTGGCTGATCAAGTTGATACCCTTATTCGCGAAGCAGCTGTTAACATGGATACTGAAACCAGAGCGGCACAGTACCAAGAGATAACAAATATTACTTTAGATCAAGCTGTTACCATTCCCCTTTACCAAATGAAAGATGCTGTTGGCAAAAGTACTTCTCTAAATTGGAGTCCACCTCTTGACGGCTTCTTATGGATGGGCAACGCCACATTAGACGAATAGTTTAGGAAACTTTAGAACCAAGCAAAAGAGCGGGAATGATTCCCGCTCTTCATCTTAACTACCCCTTCATTCAAGAGGAACTCTGTGATTAAATACATGCTCTCTCGCATCGTTCAGATGCTCCCACCGCTTTTTGGACTAACCATTATCCTCTTTATTTTACTAAGAATTGGTGGTGATCCCATTGTGCATCTGGTAGACCCAGAGGCTTCCCCTGCAGAGATAGCCGAAGTCAGAGCTGCCTATGGCTTTGATCGACCGCTCCATGAGCAGTATTTTAAGCAACTGGGTCTCATTTTACGTGGTGATTTTGGTGACTCATTTCGATTTAAAGAGCCTAGCATGCCGCTCGTCATTGAACGATTACCAGCCACAATTCAGTTAGCAGCTGCCGCTATGCTCATTGCTCTTGTTATTGCCATACCTGCGGGACTGCTCTCAGCAGTTTACCAAAATTCACCTCTAGACTTTTTGGTTACTACCTTAAGTACCTTAGGGCGGGCCATGCCCAACTTTTGGATAGGAATCATGCTTATATTAGTCGTAGCAGTACAGTTAAGATGGCTTCCACCCTCAGGACGAGACGAACCAGCTGCCATTATTTTACCAGCACTAACCCTAGGCACAAGCATTGCAACTACTTTGGCTCGAGTTTTACGATCATCCATGCTTGAAGTAATACGCAAAGACTACATGACAACAGCAAGAGCCAAAGGGCTTAAAGCTCGAACAGTGATTTTTCGTCATGGTCTTCGCAATGCACTCATAGCTGTTGTAACTGTTTTTGGCTTACAAATGGCTTGGCTTCTGGGAGGTTCTGTTGTTGTAGAAGAGGTCTTTGCATGGCCAGGTATAGGTCGACTTATTCTAAGATCTGTACTGCTACGTGACCTTGCAGTGGTACAAGCAGGCGTTTTGGTATTTGCCCTCATCATAATGGTGACCAACCTTTTAGTTGATCTCCTTTACGCTGTTTTAGATCCTCGTATACGTTACAACTAATGGCTAAAGTCTCTAAAAATAATCAAACTATACAAGCAAGAAACTTGTTTCGCAGCTTATTAAGAAATCCAGTTGGTCTTTTTGGCATGATTCTCGTTTTAGGGGCATTTGCCATAGCCATTTTTGCACCTTGGATTGCCCCTCATGACCCAGCAGAATTTAATTTGCGAAGCCGCTTATTACCACCAACTTGGTTAGGTGGTGAAGCACGATTTATTCTCGGTACTGATCAACTAGGGCGCGATTTACTTAGCCGTCTCATATTTGGCTCAAGAGTTTCTCTTTTAGTGGGTGTCTTTGGAGTAGCCGTATCTCTAGTTGTCGGCGTTTCCTTAGGTCTCATTAGTGGATTTTTGGGTGGCATGGTTGACAGCATAATTTCACGCGTCATTGACACTTTTATGGCAATACCCTTCATTGTTCTTGCCTTAGCAGTTATAGGTGTAGTGGGTCCAAGAGGGGGCAATAGTCTTGTTATCTTAATAACTGTCTTAGGACTTACAGGATGGATAACCTTTGCTCGGGTTATCCGTGGAGAAGTTTTATCTGTAAAGCAGCTCGAGTATGTTGAGGCGGCTGGTGCTTTAGGACAAAACAAAAGCATTATCTTGCTTAAACATGTGCTTCCTAATGTAACGTCTTCAATTATTGTTCTTGCTACTTTGCAAATTGCAACGGTGATTATAGCTGAGTCTTCCTTGAGTTTTCTGGGTTTGGGTGTTCAGCCTCCCACCATCACTTGGGGAATTATGTTGTCAGATGGGCGTGACCATTTAGCTACTTCTTGGTGGCTTTCAACTTTCCCTGGTATTGCAATTACGCTGACTTCGTTAGGCATAATCTTGGTTGGTGACTGGTTAAGAGACGTACTTGATCCTCGTATGCAAACGTAAATTAAAAGCTTAAACATTTATAAATATCTAAGAAAGAAGGAATTATGGCAAAGCAATCAATAGAATTAGCAGGAAAGACAATCAAACCAGGTGAAAAAGACTTTGGTTATCTTCATGTAGGGCGTCTCGCAGCAGGTACAGAAGTTCGGGTTCCCTATCAAGTTATTAACGGTAGTGAAGAAGGACCAATTCTTTGCTTAGAGGCAACCTTACATGGTTGGGAACCCATGGGTGCTGAAGTTATTCGGCGAGCTATGCTGCAAGTTGACCCCAAAAAACTTAAAGGAACGATTTATTGCTTGCCCCTTGCACATCCGTTTACGGTTGAATTTGGCGGCACTATAGAAAGTGCAGGTCAGCGTGTTAGCCCTGCCGATAACTTAGATCTAAATCGTGTTTGGCCAGGTAAAAAAGTTAATGGTTGGCTTACCGAGCAAATCGCTTATGTGCTTTGGAATGAAGTTGTCTCACGCTGTGAGTACATAGTTGATTATCATGATGGTACAGGGGCATGTAACGAGTTACCCGTGGCCTTCCCTCACGCGTTACCCGAAACTGCACCCTTTGTAGCAGGTGGTGGCGCTGATGGTGTGGGTGAAGGTGGCACTTCCGTAACTATAGACAGCGACTATGCCAAAGCCATGAATGAGAAAATAATGGGCATGGCTAAGGCCTTTGGTTCAGATATTATCTGGTGGCGTCAGCATGAAGCAAACCCTGCAATGTTAAATGGTCAGTGTTTAATTAATAACATTGTGCCTTTAGTTGTTGAAACGGGTGGCGGTGGCACCATTGATGAAACCATAGATCAGTCGGTGGTTTGCACTCTGAATATCTTGAAGCATTTAGGCATGATAGATGGCGAACTTGTTTTACCTAAGAAGCAAACCATGGTTAGTAATTACCATGTTTACCGCTCACTTACAGGTGGCTTTTATATTAAAGAACCTAACGCTAATATGTCTGCATTTGTTAAAAAAGGTCAACTACTTGGTAAAGTTGTTGACCCTGTAACTAGCGAAGTTTTAGAGGAATGCATTTCTCCGGTTAATGGCTTAGTGGTTAGTAGTCGTATTCGAATGCCAATAAATCCGGGGGGCTATATTGCACACTTAGCTGACATGGACTCCAAACTTTGGGAAAGCTAAGCAGCTTTGTTTTTACTTTTATGTGTTTATTTATATTGAAGTCTCAGCAAACAAAAAGGAAGCAAAAGACAAGTCTTTTGCTTCCTTTTTTCCAAATTCTTTTATGAGGGTACTTGTTACTGGCGCATTAGGCTTTGTAGGTCTTAACTGTGTTTATCATTTAGCCTCTCAAAAAATAAACGTAGTAGCCTTAAGCCGCCGTGAACCTGATCCTGAAAGCTTAGCGTTTTTAAAAGGTTTAAAAACCATTAAATGGATTATTGGGGATGTAACTGACCAAAATCTTCTAATTAATCAATTTAAATCTGAACAAATTACACATGTTCTTCATGCTGCAGCCATGACAGCAAGTTTTAGTGAAGAACAAAATGCAGCTGCAAAAATGTTTCAAGTAAATGCTGTCGGCACATTAAATATTCTAGAGGCGTCACTCGCAGTTAAAGTAAAACGTGTTATTTTTATTAGCTCGAGTGGCCTTTATGGACCTTCACCAGCTTTACCTTTAAAACATGAAAGCGACCCTTTAAGCATTTCTGGTCTTTATGCTATTTGCAAGCAAACTTCTGAACATTTATGCCAACGCTACACTGAACTTTACGGGTTAAGTACTGCCGTTGGTCGTCTTGGCACAACTTATGGTCCCATGGAGCGGAGTTCTCATTCAAGGCAGAACATGTCTGCCATTCACCAGTTAGCTATGCTTAGCTTAAGTAAAAATCATATTAAGGTACATGGTTCTGAGATTGCGAGAGATTTTTGCCATAGTTTTGATATTGCCAGTGCTTTTACAGCTTTGTTGTTAAAAGAAAAGCTGTCTTACCCTATTTACAATGTTGCTGGTTTACAAGGCTATCCCCTATCAGATGCAATTTCAGCAGTGTCTGAACTAAATCCTGACTTTAGTTGGGAAGCAGTAAATAATCCTGAAGACGCTGACTTAACACAAACACAACTAAATGCTCGAGCTGGTATGAGTGTTCAGCGTTTGCAAGAAGATACAACTTGGCAAACAGGCTATGACCTTAAAAATGGAATGAAAGCATACCTTAAATGGCTGATGAAAGCTCAGTAACTTTTGGAAAGGAATAGAACTATGAAAACCAAACTACAAGGGGGCTTTGTTGTTGCTTTTAAGCAAGGCGGCCACGAGCTGCTCGATGGTGGCTGTGTTGTATATGAAGATGACAAGATTATCTTTGTGGGCTTTCCAGATGATCCGGATTGCCCTGAGGCTGACAGCACCATTAACGCCGCAGGTAAACTGATTTCTCCTGGTCTTATTAACTTGCATTGTATTGCTAATATTGACTTGCAACCTTTACGTATTGATGGTGCTGAGGCAGGTGGTTTTCCTAAATCAAGACCTTGGTTTGAAGGAACTGCAAATGTCTTAGATAACGCGGGCTTTAAAGTCTCAGCTGAGTTTTCTGTTGCAGCTTTGCTTAGGCATGGAACAACAAGCTTTTGTAATGTCACAACTATGGCAAGTAAACGTTTTGATGATCCTGAGATCGAACTTGATGCCTTGATAGAAGCTTCAGATAAGTTGGGAGCTAGAGCCTATCTTGCCCATAATTTTCAAGATCACAGCCGTTTTAATCCCATTAATGATAGTACTGAAACTGCTTATAATGCTAAAGCAGGACGTAAAGGCTTAGAACGGGCCATTAAACATATTGAGCGCTTACGCTCTTTAGGCCATGCTCGCATTCAAGGCTTTTTGTTTCCATATACAACTGAAACATGTTCAGATGAGCTTTTAAAAGAATCTAGTCAGGTCGCTAAAGACTTAGCTGTGCCCATGCGATCACACTTTGCGCAGTATTTAGGTGAAGCAAAAAGCCTCTTGCAAAAACGAGGCATGAGTCCTCTAGAGCGACTACTTGAACTAGATATTCTTGGTTCTTATCTTACGTTAACGCACGCCATTTATCTACGTGGTCACCCTGCCATCGAGGGAAGCATGGATGTCGAATTAAAACATCTGGCAGATTCAGGTACACATGTGGCTCATAGTCCTGTAGTTTATGCCCGTAGGGGTTATATGCTTCATTCTTTTCAACGCTACCTTGATGCAGGTGTTAACCTTGGTATTGGTACTGATACCGTGCCACCTGACATGCTTGCTGAAATGCGAATGGCTTCCACCCTTTCAAAGCTTGCCGATGATGACCCAAGTTCTGGGTCTGCCGCTGCAATATTTAATGCCGCCACCTTAGGTGGTGCAAAAGCTTTAGGGCGAGAAGACTTAGGCAAGTTGGTTGCTGGAGCTACTGCTGACATATCTGTATTTAATCTTCACGCTTTACATATAGGCGTTGTTGATGACCCCATAAAAGCGCTTATTCACTATGCAAATGGTGTTGATACTGACAGAGTTATTGTTCATGGGCGTACAGTTGTTGAAGACGCTAAAGTTTTAGGTATAGATGAAACTAAATTATTAAATAGTGCTCAAAACACCTGGGTTTCTTACAAAGAAGAACTTGCAGCGCGTGATCCACTTAAGCGAAGCGCCAAAGAACTTTATCCTTTAGCTTTTCCTATCCGTCAAAAATAATGATTTAATCACTCAAAAGACTTTTGAGTGATTAAATCAAATTCTATTGCCGATTGCGTCTCATAAGACGGCTTGCACCTTCAACCCTTACAAATCCAAATTTTTCATATAAACCGTGCGCGTCACCCGTGCTTAGTAGCCAAAAAGCAGTTTGAAAGTCTTCATGCGAAAGAATACTCTCCATAAGCAGTCTACTTAGCCCACGACCTCGGTAAGGCTCAAAAATGAAGAAGTCAAGCAGGTAGGCAAGAACAACTTTATCGCTAATCACTCGAGCGAAGCCCAGCTGAACATCATTTTCGTAAATTCCAAAGCAAACTGATTCCTTAATGGTGGCTTTTATTTCCTCTAAACTGCGTCCTTTAGCCCAGTATGAACGGTTTGAAATAAAATCATGAATACTTTTTACGTCAAGCTTTGCTTTATCTGTTAAAACACTATAGTTATAACTTTCTTTCATTGCCATCCTTAATAGGTTCGGGAAATACTTTAGCCTCTTCTTTTGTTTTTAGACCCTCATAGCTATTTCTATATTTATAAAAGACGCTCATCACTGTTTGATGAGCGTCAGGAGGAAAGAAAGGAGAATTGTTTAGATGAGTACGTCTAAGCTAGCTAATAAACACCGATTGGCCCTAAGCGCTTTTGGCGTTCTTGTGTACTTGCTTCGTAATCAAATTGTCCATCATGAATTACGACACCATAAATTTCTTGGGCATGTTCTGTACTTATAATACCTGATGACCAATCAGACTCAACTTTAGCCAACGGACGCGTTAAGGGGTCACCAATGCCACCACCACCTGGCGTTCGAACTTTAACCCATTCACCTTTTGGCAAAACCACCGGATCTTCACGGTCTCTACTACCATTTACTTCTACAAAAGCTGATGCACCAGCTTGGCCTTTAAGTAAGCCAATCGGAGGATGTTCAATGAAATTAGGCCTAAAACCAAGCGTCAAAGGTTCATCAGATAAAGATGTGAGTTTAACAATTTGCCCTGAACCTCCACGCTCACGTCCTGGCCCTGCAGTATCTTGGGCAATTTCACGTTCAATCAAAACAGGCGCTCGAGTTTCAGCAACTTCTGTTGCAATCATAGTGCAATTGGTTGGGTAAACGGTGCAATCCCAACCGTCGCGTCCTCCGGTTGCTCCCATGCCTCCTTTGGGCATAAAGGTCATTGCAAAGTAACTACCATTTTTACGATTACCTACAACTCGGAAAATAATATTGTGACCACAACCTGCTTGAACTTGCTCAGGCAAAGCCTCTGCTAAGGCGGCATTCACTAATGTACTAATATGTATCCCTGTGCGAGTTCTTGCAAACACAGGCACAGGTGCTTTTGCGTTTAAAATACTACCTTCAGGTGCGTGTACTCTAATGGGGCTAAACTGAGGGCCAATATTTGGAACATCTGGTGCTAGCATATACTGCATTGCATAAATGGCATCTGCTAGCGTGTAAGAAAGCGGAACGTTAATAGCTTGTCTGGCACGTTGAAGATCACTACCTGTAAAGTCTAGTACCAGTTCATGTTCAATCATTTTGGCATTTAGTGCAAGATGAATAGGTTTTTTCATCTCTTCGTTACCTTCAAGAATTCCGTCAGCATCCATTTCGGCAAAGAAGCTACCCTGAGGAATACTACGGAGTCTTTCTAAGAAGGCAGTTTTTGCACGCCCACTGATTTCATCTGCCACTTTAGTTAAATTTAAATCACTCATAGCTAGCATGGCCAACAAGCGCCTAGAGATGACCTCAATAGCTGTGCGCATAGCATTAATATCACCAAACACCATTTCAGGTAAACGAA
>CAZWJZ010000070.1:0-14842 GCA_964634665.1 uncultured bacterium
GGCAGCAACTCAAACACCCATCCATTCCGATGACTTTATGTGCGTAAGTCCTATATACTTTTTGCAATAAGCTTGATATTGATCCAAACACCTATTTCAAACGCACCTTTTTTGCTGGAACCCATGAAAATATCATTTTAGGTGTCAGCAATGGCAGCCTCGACATAGGTGCAACTTATGATCTGGGCATCGTCAATGCCGTAAACAAAGGTCAAGTTAGCAATGATGATTTCAAAATCATCTTTACCTCAGACAAAATCCCCGCTTCCCCTATTGCAGTAAGAGGTGATTTGCCAGAAACCCTGAAATCTGAAATTCAAAAGGCTCTGCTTGAATTTGATGACGAAGCCTTTTTAAGCTCTTTAGGTTTTGGGCCGTTTTTGCCAGCCCAGCATGAAGAGTACGAATCTTTCCGCCTTATCAATCAGTACAAAGAACTAGGCTGTCTCTAAAACATTTTTAAAGTGGTCTAGTTTTTCTAGACCACTTTTTTATATCCATGAAACCTATCAATCTTGATCCCCCTAAAGACGTTAAGCGAAAACGCCGCATTCAAACGTTCATCTGGCTAGGCATCGCTCTCCTACTGGTCTGGGCGAGCTTTGGAACTGAATTAAGCCCCAGCAAATTCATTAACGGGATTGGTAAAAGCTGGGTTTTCTTAATTGGCACGCCTGAGCGACCCGGAAGTGGCTTTTTTCCACCCGATACAAGGCGTTTGGCTGAATACACGTCTCAAATGATTGTCACTATCAAAATGGCGATGTGGGGTACAGCACTTGCCGTCTTAATGGCACTTCCGTTGTCTGTTTTAGCGGCAAAAAATACCACACCGCATCCTGCCGTTTACCAGTTTACCCGCCGCATTCTAGACTTTATGCGAGGTTTAAACGAGTTCGTTCTGGCACTGTTTTTTGTGGCAGCTGTTGGACTTGGCCCTTTTCCAGGCATTCTTGCCCTTGCCATTCATACCGCAGGCATTTTGGCAAAGCTCTTTTCAGAAGGTATCGAGGTCATTGACCCGGCACAAGCAGAGGCTGTCAGAGCAAGTGGGGCCAATCCTTTTCAAACCTTTCAGTTTGGCATCTGGCCGCAGGTCGTACCCCATGTGGTATCCATGATTTTATACCGCTTTGAGTCCAATGTCAGAGCTGCTACGGTGCTGGGTTTGGTAGGGGCAGGGGGTATTGGTCTTTATCTTACCGAATCCATTCGCTCGTTTAACTTCAAGTCTGCGTCTACCGTCATCATCGTGATTTTGCTAGCGGTGTTTCTGGTTGATTTTTTAAGCGCCAAGGTTCGTGAACGTCTGGTTTAAACAGTACACCTCTTGTAAAAGTCTAAGTAAATACCGATTTTCCTTAGCTTTGTCGTTGCTCAGTTGATACTTTCGCAAGAGGTCTAGTAATTCAGAGCTGACAAACGTCACCCAAATGTCAGTGACCAAAAGCTGACATTTAGCTTATAGAATGCACAAGAACTTAATTCTGGCTTAGACTCTCGGGAGTAGCGCATGATTGAACTAAGAAATGTCAGCCACACTTACCCAAACGGTACCGAGGCTTTAAAAAATATTACGCTCGAGCTTTCTGCCGACCGTTTCACCGCGCTGATTGGCGCATCGGGTGCGGGAAAATCTACCCTTATGCGCATTTTGAACGCGCTGGTTAAACCTTCTGAGGGATTTGTCAGTATTGATGGGCTCGAACTGTCTAAAGCCAAAGCCCAAGACGTGCGGCAGGTGCGCAAACACATTGGTATGGTGTTTCAACAATTTAATCTGGTCAAACGCCTGAGTGCCCTTGAAAATGTACTTTGCGGTCGCTTGGGTTATATGTCTACCTGGCGTTCCTCTTTAAAAGCCTACACCCGAGAAGATAGAGAGCTTGCCATGATGACGCTCGAGCGTGTTGGTTTGGCCGACTACGCTTGGCAGCGTGCTGACACTTTGTCAGGGGGTCAGCAGCAGCGCGTCGGCATCGCAAGAGCGCTTGCTCAAAAGCCAAAACTTATTTTGGCAGATGAACCTATCTCTGCCCTTGACCCTAAAAGTGCTGCTCAGGTCATGGACTTGCTGCGCTCAATTAATCAAGATGATGGGATTGCCGTTATTGCCAACTTACACTTTCTAGATACCGTGCGTGACTACGCCGGTCGTGTCATTGGGCTTAGAACTGGCAAGTTGGTGTTTGACGGAAGTGCAGCAGACCTCGATGGCGCTGCAACATCACAAATCTACGACAAAGAAGATTTGTCCGAGGTCTACCCCTCTCCCTTTCTGGCTGAAACGACAGCTTCACAAGCGGTCGCATAATGAAATTTAATCGCAAAAGAAAAACTATGAAAAAGCTCGTTTTTAGCTTGTTTATTGGTCTGCAGGTGGTATTGGTTTTTATCTGCAAGAGGCCATGCGCACCTTTTCAAATAAAAACACTTCGACCATTCTTTTAATCATCATTGCTTCGGTTTTTATCATCGACACCATCTCTTCTCGTATCAGAAAGCGAATCAGCTAATATGTACCCAAAGCATTTAGATCAGACTTATGTTTTATCGACCTTAAGTCAAGCACCTGCAACCCAGGTCAAGCACTTTACCGAAACCCTCATGGCTAGTCTTGGAAAAGTTTCCGTGCTTAAAAACCGTACAGGTTTGGCCATGATTCCCTACAGAGACAGTGCCAAAGGTGAGCTGTTTCATCTGGGGGAAGCCTTGCTAGCTGAAGCGCATGTTCACCTAAAAGATTTTGACACCGAAGGTTACGGCGCTTGTCTGGGTCGTGATCTTGAGCAAGCCCTTGCCATTGCCCTTTTAGATGCCAGCCTAAGCGCAAAGCTGCACTTAGAGCCAATTGAAGCATTTGTTCAAGCAGAGGCCTTGCGCCAAGAGGATAAGGATGAAGCTCTGCTTAAACAGGTTGAAAAGACGCGAGTTGAAATGGAAACATTTTAATGCAAGTACCTTTTCGAAACGAATCTGAAGCTCAAAGCCATGAGGTATTTAGTGCACTTATGTGGGCGTTAAGTTATCCTGGGGAACTTCAGCAAACCGAGTACGCGTACTTAAAGTCTATAGGCGAAGTGCTCCTTGACTTAGAAACCAGTTTTTACACGGCTGACCTTAGATTGGCAAAAGACTTTAGTTTAGGCACCGCAAAAAGCGCAGCGCTTAAACAAGCTGATTATCTGTTTTTTTCTGACCTAGAGAACTTTGAGATGACTGCATTAAAAGAGGTCAAACGCGGCACATTGCTTTACCCAGACCACGCCGCTAGCTTGATTATTAAAACTGAGTTTGTCGAGGGATTAAGGCTTAAGCTGAGTGGCCCCGGTATTGAATCCTCACGCAGTTTAAGCTGTAATCTTCCTTTACCCTTCTGGCAAATTCGCAATCAGGTGACGCATTACCCCCTTGGCTGGGACCTTTTTCTTTGCGATGGCAAGTCAATTGTTGGCATCCCGCGCAGTACCCAGGTGCAGCTATGACGTGCCTATTTACGATAGGAGATAAGTAATGGCTTATGTTGCCGCACGGGGCGGAGAAGCTGCCATTGAGGCGTCTGAAAAACTCCACCGCCTCTTTTATCCACCTTTAAGCCCAGAGCTTATACAAACCCTTCAAGCGAGCATGCCCTATTTGCTTGACCGTGTAATGGGCGAGGGCTCGCTCTACGCACCTGAACTGGCTGCATTGGCGCTGGCTCAAACAGGTGGCGATCACTATGAGGCGGTTTTACTACTGAGAGCCTACCGCTCAACCCAGCCCCGGCTGGCTTACGCCCTGCCCATTGAACAAGAAAATCTACTTAGCCTTCGGCGAATTTCAGCAGCCTTTAAAGATATTCCAGGTGGGCAAGTTTTAGGGCCAACGCTAGATTATAGCCACAGAATTTTAACCATGGACGCGCTCGAGTCACCTCAAGCACCCGAAGCCTTAGAAGCAGCCCCCAGCGCTTTACCCAAAACCCAGCCTGCTCTGGCTGCCTGGCAAAGAGATAACGGCTTACTTGCAAACCTTGTACCCCAGGAAATCCCTGAAGATTTGGCTGACCTACCTGACCTGACCCGTGAACCCCTGCTCTTTCCTGCCCCCAGAGCCCACCGTTTACAAGCTCTCTCAAGGGCAGATACCGGGGGCATTTTGACCTTGGGCTATTCAGATATGCGCGGTTACGGAACCAATCACCCCACGGTCAATGAGGTCAGATTGGCCTATGCCGACGTAAATCTAAGTCATCCGGTCACTGGCAAAGCCTTTAGTGCTGGTCGGATTCGGGTTTCACAGGCCGAGGTTGTTTCGTCCTTTGGGGGTAGCAGCGAAAGCCCTCAGCTAGATATTGGCTTTTCTGCCACGCTCGGCTGGAACGAAGTTAAAACCATCGCCGCTTCCATGCTCGATATGGCAATGGACAAACCTGACCCTTTTCCAGCACTAAGCGAGGAATTTGTGCTTTACCATACCGAAGGGGTTGAGGCTTCTGGCTTTTGCATCCATTACAAACTGCCTCACTATGTAACCTTTCAATCAAGCCTCGAGGCTATGAGAAGCGTTAGCAAAAAGCAGGGGCAGGCAACAATTACAAAACCTAAAGAGGAGGTGATGGGTTAAAAGTACCAAGCACGTTTGACTGGCGTAAACCTGTTTAACAAAAACCAGTTCTTATTTAGGGTACTTGAATTCTTATGTCACTAAAATCCTTATCCCAACGGTATCAAGCTTACAGTTATGCCTTTTTAGATGAAGCTGCCAAACGCGAACTGCGCCGCAGCATCTTAAAGGCCATTGCTATCCCCGGTTATCAGGTACCTTATGCCAGCCGTGAGGTTCCTTTCGCACGTGGCTGGGGAACGGGGGGCTTACAAGCAAGCCTTGCGCTGATTGGCCCCAAAGACTGCCTTAAAGTTATCGATCAAGGTGATGATGACTCAGTCAATGCCGCCAATTTACGGCGGTTTATTGCCTCTATGACGGGCGTACAAACCACCACTGACACCCAAAAAGCTAGCCTCATCCAGAGTCGTCACCGCATCCCCGAAGAACTTATGCGTCCATACCAAACACTGGTTTTGCAAGTGCCCATGCCTGAACCCCTGCGAAGTGTTGAGAAAAGTCGCGCCGTTGCGCAACAAATGCACGCTGATGCAGATTACGGTCTAATGTGGCTTAAGCTCTATGAGCAAATGGTGCGCTACAGCCAGATTACCCTTGGCTCAGGCTATCCCTCTTTGGTTCATGGTCGCTATGTCATGGATCCCAGCCCCATTCCACGCTGGGACGTACCTAAGTTACATAGAGCAAAGCACCTAACAATTCTTTCAGCAGGCCGTGAAAAACGCCTTTATGCCGTGCCTCCTTATACGGATGTCAGGCCTTTAGAGTTTGATGACATTCCTTACCGGGTGGAAGATCAGAAAGATTGGGTTTGTGCCAAAACGGGCCTAAGGAATAAATTTATGAATGAAATCCCTCTAGAAGATGGCAGCTCAAGCTACGAGATTTCAGACTCTGGCTATGTCGAAAAACATTTGCGGCAAAAAGAGGGGGAAACCGTGGGTTTTTCTGAAACCTACTACAACGCACAGGGCAAATTTTACCGAGATGATGTATTTCGGGAGCAAGACGATGCCTAAGCTCAGGTTCTTTTTTAGTCTTAGGCTTCTTCATTGTCAAGGGTTCTTTTTTGCTTTGAGCCTTGGGCAAAGAAAAATCCATAGGACTTCCCTTTGCAGAAATACCTGGAAAGATTTTCCCCTTTTGGAGACAAACTATGAATCTTAGTTTAGCGCCTATTAGCCTAGACCCAGCTCGGCTGGTGCTTGATACGCCATTGGTTCAGGTGCGCCAGGTCAATAAATACTACGGTAGGCTTCATGTTCTTTGTGATCTTGATCTTGATCTTTATCGCGGCGAAGTTTTAGGCGTGGTCGGTGAATCAGGCAGCGGCAAATCAACCTTGCTCAGACTTTTAAACCTGCAAGAAGAGGCCGATAGTGGCAGCTATCAGCTCGAACTTGAAAGCTTTAAGGAAATCAATCTTTTTGAGCTTGACCGCTTTGCCAGGCGCGAGGTGCAAACCAGACATATTGGCATCGTTTATCAAAACCCACACTTGGGACTGCGTATGGGTGCAAGCAGTTCGGGCAATGTTGCCGAGCGCCTCATCATCGCGGGAGAGAGGCGTTACAGCAGTTTACGCGAAGCTGCTAGAGCTTCCTTGGCTGCCTCCGAATTTCCTTTAGAACGCATGGATGATTTACCAAAAAGACTCTCCGGTGGCATGCAACAACGCGTGCAACTCGCCAAAGCCATTGCCCTAAAACCTGAGCTTTTACTGCTTGATGAACCCAGCACCGGGCTTGATGTCTCGGTGCAAGCTCTGGTGCTAGATACCTTAAAACGTTTGCAGCGTGAACTCGGCATTGCCATGATCATCGTTTCGCATGACCTTGGTGTTATTCGCACGCTGGCTGACCGCATAATGGTTATGCGCTACGGGCAGGTCGTAGAATTAGGTTTGGCAGATCAGGTACTTGAAGACCCACAACATCCCTATACCCAGCAGTTGGTACACGCCAAACTATGAAACTCGGACTGATTGCAGATATTCACGCTAATATCCAGGCACTTGATGCGGTTTTGCAGAGGCTCGAGCATGAACAGGTCGAGTTTATTATCTGTGCAGGCGATCTGGTAGCGTATGGAGCTCACCCTAATCAGGTGATTGAACGGCTTAAAACGCTGGGCATTCCTTCGGTGATGGGTAATTATGATGACGCTGTTGCCTGGGACAAACCCAGAGCCAGCCGAAAAGCCTCTTCTAACTTAAATGAACCCTTAAAACAGGCTGCTCTTGACTGGACAAAAGCAGTTATTCGAGCTGAAAACAAAAGCTATTTAAAATCGCTACCCTGGAAGCTTGAGTACCAATTGCTTGGCAAAAACCTTAGCGTGCTGCACGCTGGGTCTAAGCAACTCGACGATTGGCTGGTTCCGGGTGAGCCTTTACTAGCAACGACCCTAGCTCAGCTCGAGACCGATATTCTGATTCTGGGTCACAGTCATAAGCCTTTTTCAGAGCAAATTGGAAAAACTCTGGTGATAAATCCGGGTGCAGTCGGGCGCTCGCTAGACGGTGATGTCCGTGCAGCCTGCGCTATTTTAAACCTCAGCAATCTTACCGTGGAACTTCTTAGATTGCCCTATGACCTGGAAACCATGCTTAAAGCCCTACGTCAAACAGAAATGCCACGTGAGATTGCGCTGCTTTTGCAGCACGGCGCACGCCGCATTGAGGAGGTCAGACGTGACCCTGCTCAAGCTTGAAAATTTTAGCAAATCGTTTTACATCCACCATTTAAAACGAACCATTCTTGCATTTGAAGCGCTTAATGTCAGTATTGAACAAGGCAAGTTTATTCTGGTTAGTGGCCCTAATGGCGTAGGCAAATCAACCCTGCTACGCTGCTTGTTTCGCAGTTATCACCCAAGCTCAGGTCAGGCGCTTTACAGCTCAAACTATGGTTCCATTGATCTGGTCAGAGCTGCTGATATTGACATGGTCAAACTGCGCCGCGAAGAACTTGGCTTTGTTACACAGTTTTTACGGGCACGTCCGAGAGTAAGTGCGGTCGAATTGGTAGCTGAAGCGCTCTTAGGTAGACTCGAACATGACCAAGCACTCCAGGAAGCCGAAACTGCCCTCGCTGACTTTGGCCTAAAAGAAGAACTCTGGCAGGCCTACCCGAGCACCTTTTCAGGCGGTGAGCAGCAAAAAGTCAATCTGGCCAAAGCGCTACTCACACCCCGCCGTTTACTCCTGCTCGATGAACCCACAGCCTCCCTTGATAAACAAGCAAGAGCCACTCTGGTAAGCCGCCTGGAAGCCCTCAAAGCCCAAGGGGTCACCATGATTGGTGTTTTTCACCACCCTGAAGATGTCGAGGAGCTGATCGATGACAGCCTTACTCTAAGCACCTTAACCCCCAGCGACGAAAGGGAACTAGACCATGCGCTTGGCTAATTTGCGACTCGTCTTACCCGATGGCATTTTGGACAATGGTTATCTGGATATCGAAGAAGGTGTCATTGCTGATATCGGACAAGACGCCAGCAAATTTGACCTTGATGGTCAAGGCTGTTACGCACTTCCAGGACTGATTGATTTACATGGCGACATGATTGAGCGCGATGTGGAGCCGCGCCCAAAAGCCTATTTCCCGATTGATCTGGCACTTTTTGAACTCGACAAACGCTTGGCAGCTTTAGGTATTACCACCGCTTTTGCCGCGATATCATTTGCAGAAACCCGTAAAATGGCCTATTTGAGCTCTGAGGAGCGGGCAAGAGACAGCATCCATCTTATCAATAGTCTTAAAGATGAACTATTAGTCGATACCCGGATTCATGCCCGCTTTGAGATTACCAATCACGGAGCGCCGCGCATCTTGCATGAACTGTTAGAAAACGAGCATATCGACTTGATTTCTTTAAATGACCACACACCCGGTCAAGGACAGTACCGCGACCTCGAGGCACATATCAAACATGTAGCAGCGTGGCAAGGTGTGAGCGAAGACGCTTTTCGCACCGAGGTTTTAGAAAGACTCGAGCGATTAAGTGAAAACCCACCCAGTTGGGACGTGATTCATGGTATTTGCGAAGAAGCCAGACACCATGGCATCGTGATTGCCTCTCACGATGATGACACAGTGGACAAAGTTGACCTGATTACCAGTCTCGGTGCTAGTTTAAGTGAGTTCCCGGTAACTTTAGAAGCGGCTAGAGAAGCCAAACGTCGAGGTCTGTTTACGCTTATGGGCGCGCCCAACGCGTATAGAGGTCAATCCAATACTGGAAATTTAAGCGCTATGGTCGCCCTTAGGGAAGGTCTGGTTGACATTCTGGCTTCAGACTATTATCCGGCAGCCATGCTGCATATGGTCTTCAAACTAGCTGTCGACCGTATTTTGCCTTTACATGAGGCTGTCAAATTGGTCAGTAGCAACGCTGCCAATGCCGCAGGTCTTTTCGACCGCGGTAGCCTGGAACTTGAAAAGCGGGCCGATCTGGTTCTGGTTGAGGCCAGACCCGGAAAGCTCCCAAGAGTGAGGGCAAGCTTCGCCAAGGGCAAACCCATCTTTTGGGACGGCAAGCTCGAGCTACAAACCTTCGCCGCTAGCAAGGTCATGGTCAGCGCATGAGCGGCAAAATGCTGGGGCTTCTGCCAACCGTTCATGAAACCGCAAGCATCAAAGACAGTCAGCTTGGTGTCTGGACAGAAGTCGGGGCGCATACCTCTGTGGTTGAATCTTCGCTAGGCGATTACAGCTATCTGGTCCAGTTTTGTCAGGTGATTTATAGCAGTATTGGCAAGTTTTGCTCAATTGCATCTTATGTAAGGCTTAACCCAGGCAATCACCCGATTGACCGACCCACCAGTCACCACATGACCTATCGCGCCAAACAGTTTGGCTTTGCTGCTGAAGATGAAGACGAATTTTTTAACTGGCGCCGCACTCACCCTGTCAGTATTGGTCATGATGTCTGGATTGGCCACAATGTCACGGTCATGCCTGGAGTCTGTGTTGGCAATGGCGCGGTGATTGGCTCGGGTGCGGTGGTTACAAAAGATGTTGCGCCCTATAGCATTGTCGCAGGCGTAGCTGCCAAGCCCATTCGCCAGCGTTTTTCAGATGATGTCATAGAAAAGCTCGAGCGCATTCAGTGGTGGAACTGGCCCCGTGAAACCTTAGTAGAGCGTTTTTTAGACCTGAGAACTATGGAGGTCTTTCTTGAAAAATATGGAAACTAGGAAACCCCTGCGCTACTCTTCGCAGGGGTTTAAGACAGGAGGTAGAAGAAACTACTTCCTAAAGTCTAACGCCCATTCGTCAGCGCCGTGTCACCAAAGGCCCTGTCACCGAAAGAAGCCGCCCTTATGATTCTGAAAAATATCCAGATTGCCACACCCGAAGGGATCTTTGAAGGCTCGAGCCTAGAAGCCGAAGCGGGTATTATCTCTAGACTCACCTTAGGCAAACGTCAAAGCCTTATGCCTCAGGGCTTGGTCCTGATTCCAGGCATTATTGATTTACATGGCGACCTCTTGGAGCGTGAGCTCGAACCACGCCCCGGTTCACGTTTTCCTACTGCCATGACAATAAAGGAACTTGACCGCCGCCACGCAGCCTCAGGTTTGACAACAGCTTATCTGGCGCTTTCTTTTGCAGATTTTTCTGAGCGCAAGGATGGCCTAAGCTTATCAGAGCGCATGATAGATGTCGTTGAAACCCTGATGACCGAACGGAACTACCTCGGCACCGATATGCGTGTGCATGCACGCTTTGAAATCATGAACCCGGAAGCCGCACCCTTACTTGAAAACATGCTTGCCAAACAGCAAGTAGAGATGGTTTCTCTGATGGATCACAGCCCCGGACAGGGGCAATTTCGTGATTTAGAAAACTATCTGCAGTACATGATGAAGTGGCTGAGAGTAGACCGCGGTGCTGCGCAAAATGAGTTGGAACGCCAGCTTGCTCAACCTAGAAGCTGGAACAGTGTTCATGAAATATGTCGGCTTGCTAAGGCAAATCAATTAGCGATTGCTTCACATGATGATGATACGCGTGACAAAATTGCGCTCATGAAAGAACTCGGGGTTAGCATCAGTGAATTCCCGGTATCCTTAGAAGCCGCAGAAACTGCCAAGGCCAATCATATGTGGACACTCATGGGCGCACCCAATGCCTTGAGGGGAGGCTCTCATTCTGGAAATCTGAGCGCTTGCCATGCCTTGCAAGAGGGCCTGCTTGACCTTTTAGCCAGTGACTACTACCCCGCGGCTATGTTGCAAGCCAGCTATCAGCTGAGCTGCCTTGGCTATTTGCCCTTTCACGAAAGTTTAAAGCTGATTAGCCTGCACCCCGCACAGGCAGTAGGTTTAGATGATCGGGGTAGCCTCGAGCCAGGTAAGCGTGCCGACATGCTTGTCGTCAACATGTGCGCCAAGGCACAGATTATCGCCACTTTTGTCAAAGGCAAAATTGTTTACTGGAATGGTCAATACCCAGACGTCCTTGGCCTGGGCAAAGCCTAAAAGCCCTGGCATCTGAATCTCGCCTGACATTCATCAGGTTTACTTAAACCGAACTTAAGCCTAAAGTTTAAACCTAAAGGAGAAGCTATGAATTATCTAGAAAACCTGGGCGCAGCCCTGATGATTGACACGCTGCCCGAGTATCTTGACTGGTTACAAGAAGGGAGGCGTGACCTGGAAATTCAAGATTTTTTCCAGCATCAGCTTTTAGACGGTGACTGGCAAACCCTAGCAGAAAAAGCCAAAACCTTGCTTAAAGATTATCCTGGACGCATCGGCATTCATGGTCCTTTTTGGGGCTTGAATCTGGCCAATCCTGACCCCCTACTGCGGCAAGCTGTTAGCCATCGTCTATTACAGGGGCTCGATGCTGCCAACATCGTAGGCGCTAGCCATATGGTGATTCACAGCCCAATCGAATCCTGGCAGCACCGACATATTGTCAACCAAACTGCACAAAAAAACGACGTCATTGAGCTGATGAAGGCCACCCTCGAAAAACCCCTAGAAAAAGCCGCTGCCATTGGCTGCACGCTGGTTATGGAAGACATCATGGATTTAGACCCTAGACTGCAACTTGATCTCATCAAGGCGATGAATTCTGATTTTATGCGTATGAGTGTCGATGTTGGACACGCCTTTTGCATGCACGTTCAACATGGTGCCCCGCCTCCTGACCAGTTTATTGCTGAAGCGGCCAGCTATCTGGAACATGTGCATTTGCAAGATACCGACGGCTATCTTGACCGCCACTGGGCTTTAGGCACAGGCAAAATTCAGTGGAATGCCATTTTAGAAGAACTGGCTAAGCTCGAGCATCGCCCCAGATTGATTATTGAACTCAAAGATAAGGCTGCTATTAAACAAAGTGCCGACTGGTTAACCCATCTCAGCAAAAATCCATGACAACAACCAGATCATAGTTTTATACACTAAAGCTGTTTCATTATCTTTCTAACCTTGCTAAGTTTGGCAAGGTTCTTTTTTTGCCCTTGCTATCTCCTGTGCAACCCATATGAGCTGACAATTGAGGCCTAAAAATAATCTATACTTATCAGTCATGTCTAAGACAAAAGCAATTTTTTCACTTCGTGTAACGCTGGCAACCGAGAAAATTATCAAAGAACAGATCAAAAATTGCTCCAAACGTTTAAAAAAATGGAAGCTGGATGATAGCGTCGGCAGGAAATCTATGAAAGCTTCATTGATAAGATTACTGTTTTACAGTGATGGACGCAGCAACAGCAGACACAGCTAAGCAAACCTTGTGTTGAGGCAGTCATGAAGCTTTGTCATCATGCCCATGACTACGCCTTAGCTTACAACTATCCCCAGTGCCACCGAACTAGCAACATGCTCGACAGGCTCATGCAGAAGATGGATCGTTACCTTTTCATGATGCGTTATTTTCACGGTCATCTGCATTAGGCTGACCTTGCTATCCGAGCCTGGGCATTAGCGCAAAACTTTCTTCCTTATTGTTCTCGCTCGCAGCAGCGTGCCTTTTTCATTTCACCTGTTCATAAACTTAATGACATGCTTTATCGTGACAACAGGCTCGAGAACCTCCTTGTTTCTGCCTCCTTGAGGGGCAGAGTAAAGCGGACTCAGATTCCGTTAGAATGAGGAAGGTTTCTATAACCCCAAGTGCAGGCATTCATTGCTAAACTATCTTTGCCCTAACAACTTTGAAAAGGTATACTCCGCTAAACTTGATTAACTAGCTGTCCAGTTTTTCGGGGCAATATCAAACCCTATTATAAAAGCAGATTAGCTCGAGGATAATAGCTTTGAACTCGAGCTGTAAGATGGCACAAAGCTAATCGTTCCCAACCTTTAGCATTTAAGGAGACTAATGAACTACACGACTTTAAAGCATACCGACATCAAAGTTTCTATCCTAGCACTCGGCTGCTTTGCATTTGCAGGCGGGCAAACCTGGGGCGAGCAGAACGAGCAGGACTCTATTCAAACGATTGAGGCGGCATTAGGCGCTGGCATCACATTCTTCGATACAGCCGAAGGCTACGGTGATGGGTACTCCGAAGAACTGTTAGGGCGCGTATTTGCAGGGCGACGCGACGGGGTGGTAATTGCCACTAAAGCAAGTCAACAAAACCTGGCACCTAAAGACCTGGAGGCTGCTTGCGAGGCAAGTTTGAGGCGCTTGAAAACCGATTACATTGACCTCTACCAGATTCATTGGCCCAGTCACGAGATACCTCTAGCAGATACAGTGGGGATGCTCGAGCAACTCAAACAAAAAGGCATGATTCGCGCCCTTGGCGTGAGCAACTTTGGCGTGCAGGACTTTAGTGATTTGTTAAAACTAACCACGCCTGTCACAAATCAACTACCTTATAATCTTTTATTTCGCGCTATCGAAGACGGCATTATACCGATTGCTGAAAAGCACACTGTCGGCATCTTGCCCTATAGCCCGCTGATGCAGGGTTTACTTACGGGCAAGTTTAAAACGCCAGATGACGTTCCAGAAGGACGCGCACGTACTAGGCACTTTTCCGGGGAGCGACCTGCGGCAAGTCACGGGGAAGTGGGTGCAGAGGAAGAAACTTTCGACACTCTTAAAGAACTGAGCACGATTGCTGAACGTCTCGAGCAACCCTTAACTTACATTGCACTTGCCTGGTTGTTAGCGCAAAGAAGCGTGCCTGCTGTTTTAGTAGGAGCAAGAAATGTAGACCAGCTCGAGCACAATGTCAAAGCCGCTGAGATTTCGCTGAACCAAGAAACCGTGAACGAATTGACATCCGTAACAGACACGCTAAAAGAAAAACTAGGCGCTGAACCAGATTTGTGGAATGCTGGTGTGGCCTCACGTTACAGCTAACGCTGAGGCGTCGCTCCTTTATATCAAACCCGCTGACTCTTTACTCTTTCTTAAATCCTGGTTTAAAATGCCTCGCACTCGTTTGACGAAATACCCCTAATAGGATTAGATCTAAAACACGATAGACTGCTAAAGAAGCCCTCTGCCCTGCCGATTGCACCTTTAAAAACCTTTGTCAGTAAAAAAGAGGTTGTAATTTGTTCAGTATATTATCTTTCAGGGAGGCTTTCAGCCCATGGCATGCAAAGTCGTAGGCTTGATAAGCAAAACACCCAAATAGCCTTAGAATCGAAGTTATCTGATATGCATTTTTGCAAATAATTACGCAGTTTATGCGATAAATTCATGATGACTTAGAAGGAAGGATTTAAAATATACAGTTATTTCTGACTTTTCGGTAGCTCTGTAACAAGGCTTGTAGAGGTTTAATCTTTACGGGGTTGGGCTAAACTGTAGAACGGTCTTTTTGTGTTCAATAACTTCTCTCATCCTTTACGCAGTCTGGCTTTGTCAGTTTATTTGCCATCGCTGCTATTATCGTTTTGCAATGGTCTTCTCTTGCCAGTACTGCCCCTTTTTGCCGATTCGTTCGAGGTCTCTTACAGCCTCATTGGTATTGTTTTAGCGGGTGAAGCTATCGGTACACTGTTGGCAGATATTCCTGCTGGCGCACTCATCCGGCAGCTTGACCGCAGGTGGGTTATGGCACTGGGTATTGCACTGGTTGGTCTGTCCGTCTTGGCACTTTTCTGGTCTGTAACTATCTGGCAGGTGCTAGCATGGCGCTTAGTATCAGGCTTTGGCGCTGCACTGTGGAACCTGTCCCGGCACGCTTATTTGTCGGAGGTAACGACCCGCGCCAACCGAGGACGGGCAATTGCGCTTTATGGCGG
>CAZWJZ010000070.1:14852-16726 GCA_964634665.1 uncultured bacterium
TATCGGCACTTTCGCAGGACCTGCGGTGGGAGGCTTTGTCGCGGCGGCGTTTGGCATTCGTGCGCCATTTTTACTCTACGCTTCGCTGGCAGCTATCACGATTATTTTAGCACTACTATTTGTCGAAGGAGGTCGGTCAACTGTGAGCGCTCAGCAGTCTGAGCCTAAAGACAGTGAAAATAAAGACCAGGTAAATCACTTGGTAGAGGTTTTTAGAACGCATTACCGTGTTCTTTTAGCCGCAGGTACCGCGCAGCTTTTAGCCCAGATGATTCGCGCGGGGCGGCGTATTATCATTCCGCTTTACGGCTCGAGCATCCTGGGTTTAGGTATCGAGTCCGTTGGGCTTATCATGAGCATTTCGGCGTTTGTGGACATGTCCCTATTTTACCCAGCAGGCTTAATCATGGACCGATTAGGGCGCAAGTTTGCGATTGTACCGTGCTTTGCCATACAGGCGCTTGGCATGTTGCTGATTCCCTTTGCCTCGAGCTTCGCACTTTTATTGTTAGCCGCCTCAATTATGGGCTTTGGTAACGGTCTTGGATCAGGTACGATGATGACCCTCGGGTCTGACCTTGCTCCGGAAGCCTCACTCGGAGAATTTTTAGGGGTCTGGCGTCTTATTGGGGATGGTGGTGCAATGGGCGGTCCCCTAGTCGTCGGCGCAGTGGCAGATGTGCTGGCGCTCGCGCCCGCTGCTCTAGTGATGGCGGGGGTTGGCTTATTATCAGCCGCTATTTTTATGTTTGCTGTCCCAGAAACACACAAACCAGAACGCATAAAGACCTAACGCTAATCTTGAAGGAGTCTGCAAAAAAGTAGGAATCCACGCAGCCATCTTGAGTTCTGAAGTACTTGAGTTAAACATCGAATACCAGTTCCTGAAGCTTTCCTCTAAATCATCATTAAGCACTTTAGTTATGATCTGAAGCAGCCAATGTGTACCTCGCTTCGTCCACCGTACCTGGTGGTTCCCGCTAAAGCGTTTGCTGACACCCTAGAAGCCCGTAAAAATCCTCTCGCCCTGACGAACTAATCCCCAGATTAGAAGAAAAACAAGTAATAAGCACTCATCTAATAAACCAATTCAGCTCAAGCAAAACACTAAGGTCTTACTGGAAAAGATAAATAGTATTTTCGAGCGAACCAAAAAGGGCTGGTAGTCATCAATTTCATGCTGTATTAAGGCAGCAAGGTGAAGGCTGCTCGTTGGGCAAAGTTAAAAGAATCATGCGTAAAGCAGGTTTGTATGCGCTTAACTCTAAGAGATATAAGCCTAGACAAGAGAAATCTGAAGTTACAGCAACGAAGAATCTATTGTTAGATGAAAATAATAAGGCTATAGGCATTAATCAAGTTTGGGTTACAGACATCACCTATATTCCGACCCAAGAAGGCTGGCTTTACTTAGCAGGTGTAATAGATAGCTTCTCAAAACGCTTTGTGGGTTATGCGAAGAGCCTTCAGCAGCAGGTAGCACCTGGTCATAACTTGCTGTAAGGTTTAGAGATAGCGGCATGATATGCCCTGCTGATGGCTCTTTTGGCAGATAACATGAAAACTGACTTAGTTATCCAAGCGCTTGGCTGGTCTTCTTTATCATCAAGGCAGCACTACCACAGCACTTCAACGTCGTAATTTTTAAAAGCCTCATTATTTGTAATGATTGTGATGTCTTCAAGTTGTGCTTGAGCGATTAACATTCTGTCAAAAGGATCCCGATGATGCAAAGCTAAAGCGCCAGCTTTAATAGCATGATCCAAACCAATAGCTAACAAGTTTGTGGACTTGGCTCGTTTACCTAGACAAAAATCAAAGAGAATAGAATCTCTAGAAGGAGTCTAAAATGGCGAGTCAAAAACGAGACTATA
>CAZWJZ010000071.1:0-16707 GCA_964634665.1 uncultured bacterium
TAAGGCAGCAATCTCGCCACCCATAAGCACGTAATCACCTACACTAATTTCACGTGTGAATAAAGGTTCAACTCGAGCGTCAAAGCCTTCATAACGTCCGCAAAATAAAGCAAGATGCTCTTTCCTTGCAAGTTCCTCAGCCACAGCTTGGGTAAACGGTTTACCTGCTGGCGAGAGCAGAATAAGTTCATCAGGAGCGGGTGTCATAGCCTTTACCTCATCAAGTGCTCGAGCGGTAACATCGGCTTTTATGACCATGCCAGCGCCGCCGCCATAAGGTGAGTCATCTACTTTATTCCACTTGTTGTTTGCATGAGCGCGTAAATCTTGAATATTAAAGCTTATTTTTCCACTACTTACTGCTCTACCTAAAATAGCTTCTGTGGTCCAAGGTTCAATTAAGTTGGGAAACAAACTGTAAACACTGTAAATCATGAAGATTTAGTCATTTAAGTCAATAAGGCCTTCGGGCACATCTTCTAGGTAAAGCCCATCTTCTTCAACAGAAACATAAGAGGCTTGTAAGGGAATCATAAAATCCCTTTGAGCGCCAGATATTGTCAATATATCTTGCAAACCAGCGTCCATAACACTTGCAACTTCACCAATTAATTGTCCTTCTAAATAAACCTTTAGACCAATTAAATCGTCAAGATAAAAGTCATCTTCAGCGTCAGGCAATAATTCACTATCGGCATAAACTGTTTTGTTGACAAGTAATTTTGCTTTTTCAATGCTTAAGGCAGCTGTAAAATACACAATAATTGCTTTATTGGTAATTTTGACATCACGAATATCAGTTTGACCCACGCCATCAATAAACACTTTGTCAATAGATGCAATGGCTATAGCTTCAGCACTACCCAGCGCATAAAAATGAAGACCTCCAGTTAGCTGAAAGGGTTTACCTAACTTCCCTAACTGAAGGTAATTATCTGGAATAAGACTAGCCACTCGTTGCGTATTTCAGCCTTAATCTACAAGCTGAATCTCAACGAATTGGCGACCATCCGTAGCAGCTCGAGCGAGTGTACGAATGCTATTAATAACGCGACCCCCACGCCCAATAATTCGACCTGCATCATCAGAAGCACAACGAATTTCTATACGGACGCTACGCTCATCTTGCTCAGCTGTCACTTTTAACTGCTCAGGCTCATTGACAAGCTGCTGGACAACAAAGGTAACTAGCTCAATAGGCATCAGGCGTTAGCAGCAGCGCGTGATTTGAAACCTTTGCCACGCTTGGCAATAACTTTAGGTACACTAACGCCTGCTTCTTCAAGAAGTTTAACGGCTGTTTCAGTTGGTTGAGCACCTTTTTCAAGCCAGTAAGCTGCACGTTCATTATCTATTTTTAGGGGCTCATCAACTGTTTTGCGTGCATCAAAAAAGCCAAGTGATTCAATATAATCACTGCTACGCTTCTTGCGTGCGTCAACCACTACCACGCGGTAGTGAGGATTTCTTTTAGAGCCCATACGTAAAAGGCGAATTTTAACCATTTCTATTGTCCTCCGTTAGCCTCAAAAGAGACTAATAAGCAAAAAATTAGACTTTCGCAGATAGTATTTTGATTATGTCAATCAAGAAAAAAACCAAGACCTGCAAAAGACAAGCTACTAATCATACAAGAAAATCAAGCATAAGGCTAGGGGTAAGCCAACGCCAGTTTAACCTCGCATATTTTTGGGGGCTCGTTTACCAATTCGTTTCATCATTGTTTTCATTTGTTCGTAGTTTTTCATTAGTCTATTGACATCTTGAACTTGAGTGCCTGAGCCAGCAGCAATACGTTTGCGTCTACTTGCATTTAACAGACGAGGTTTGCGACGCTCTTGCTCGGTCATAGAGGAAATAATGGCTTCTATACGACCAATTTCTTTTTCATCTATTTCTGCGCCAGCTGGCAGCATTTTACTAGCACCAGGAATAAGCTGCATCACATCCATAAAACCACCCATGCGTTTTATGCGGCGCATTTGCACGAGCATATCTTGCAAGCTAAAGTCAGATAAACTTTTTAGATCTTCCTCGTCATCGTCGCCCTCTAAAACTTTAGCTTTCTCAATTAAAGTGAGAACATCACCCATGCCCAAAATGCGACTGGCAATACGGTCTGGAAAGAAAGCTTCAAGACCATCAATCTTTTCGCTCATACCCGCAAAATAAATAGGTTTGCCTGTCACGTGTTTTGCAGATAGTGCCGCACCACCTCTGGCGTCACCATCCATTTTGGTCATGATTAGGCCACTTACACCAATGCGATCATCAAATGATTCAGCTACCGATAAGGTTTGCTGACCAGTCATGGCATCAATAACCAGCATAGCTTCGGTAGGCTTGAGTTGGTTTTTTAGGTCAGCCAATTGATCCATAAGAGCTTCGTCAATTTGCAAGCGACCCGCAGTATCTACAATAATCAAATCCCGATAGTCTTGTTTTAAATGAGCGTCTAACCTTTGCTTTACACTTACAGCAGATTCATTATCCATAACTTCAAAAACAGGCACATTAATTTGCTTACCTAAGACTTTCAGCTGCTCCCTAGCGGCAGGTCTTTGCGTGTCAGCTGCCACAAGTAGGGGTCTGCGACCTTGCGCCTTATATTTATAAGCAAGCTTACCTGCAGTGGTTGTTTTACCTGCACCTTGCAGACCAATGAGCATCCAAACATTGGCATCATTAGATAAGTTTGGTTGGGCTGCCTTGCCTCCCAGTAGCTCAGTAAGCTCCTCATTAACAATGGCAATAACGCGTTGGTCAGGGCGTAAAGACAAAAGGGTATCACTACCAACCGCTTTTTCTTGAACACGTTTTGTGAACTCTTTTGCAACCTCTAAGTTAACATCCGCTTCTAAAAGTGCAATACGCACTTCACGAAGTGCTGTTTTAACTTCGGCTTCGGTTAGTTTGCCACGACCCCGAAGCCCATCAAAAACACCTTGTAAACGATCACCTAAACTTTGAAACATAAGTATCCTTTAATAATCAGACGCTAACTCTATTCTAAAAGTAAAGTCAAAGACCTGTGTAAGTTAGCATAAAGACTTGTGATAAGTCTTACGGTATCGCAACAAAAAGTGTTAGAAGCAAAAAAATCTCTCAAACTATTTGTAATAATACTAACATCCACCACATAATTGAACGTTATACTCTTCTGGCGTTAGCCTAGTGCTACACAAATATCATATAGAGGGAATGGCCATGGTTCAGACAAATATTGTCACCGTAAAACGTAGCTGGTCACTAGCAAGTATATTGCCTGACAAGCTACTAAACCACTCTGATGATGGCTGGCAGCTAGGCCTACTTGACGGCCACGCCTTACGTGTAGCAGCCTATAGCTATTTAATAGCAAAACAACTAGGCTTAAGTGAAGAAGAGGCAGAAAAAATACGCGTAGCCTCCGCCTTTCATGACATTGGCAAACTCATGCTACCCGAAGAAATCTTAAGCAAACCAGGTCTGCTCAACCCAGAAGAGCGCACTCGAGTAGAAGCGCACACCCTCTATGGCTATGAGATGCTCAAAACAGCTGACCAAGTAGCTATGGATGAAGCGGCCGAAATTGCCTTGTATCATCATGAAAAAGTTGATGGCTCAGGCTATCCTTACGGTTTAAAAGGTGAGCAAATTCCCTTAAGTGCACGCATAGTTAGTGTTGCAGATGTCTTTGACGCACTCACAAGCGACCGAGCTTATCGCAACGCTCGAGCTGAAAAAGAAACCCTTGAGTTGCTATGGCAGGGTAAAGACAGCCATTTTGATGCGTCTATCCTAAGAGCCTTTGAACATGTTCTTCAGCATTACCTTCAGTTAGGCAGCGTACTAAGAGACTTCACTCGAGCTTATACCTTAGCTGATTAATTAAAGTAAGTACTGATGGTCTGCTAGCATGCATCTATCTTGAATAACATCTATACCAGCATCTGATAATTGTTTCGCGATTTCATTATTCACGATGCCTATTTGAAACCACACAACTTTAGGAAGGGGGCGCATAGCAAGTATGTCTTCAAGATGCGCTTCCAGATGCTCACTGCGACGAAAAACAGTTACAACATCTATCGCTACATTAATTTCGCTAAGACTGTTTTTGGTTTCTTTAGTAAATAAAGTTTCTCCAGTAAAAACAGGATTGACTGGGAAAATCTCAAAACCATTGAGGGATAAATAGTGAGGAACATAATAGGCAGCTTTGCTTTTGTCGTTATGAACACCTAAAATGACAACGGTTTTTGAACGCTGTAAAATTTGTTTTGCATCGTTAGATGAACCTAGTATTGACATAATTACATGCTAGGAAAGAAAGCTAAGAAGCTATGTAATTCGTTCGTGTATTACGTTTTTTAGCTGTTAAACATGGCTGAAGTAAGATTCACATTGATTTTAGTCACCTTTATCTGCTAAACTTATGCGCTGTATGCTTTAACGCTACACACTATTTGGAGGTGAAGTACATAGCTAAAGAGCTAAAAGTTAACGAACAAATCCGGGTAAGGCAAGTTCGTCTTATTGGTGCTGATGGTGAGCAAGTTGGTATCGTTGATACCAAAGATGCCCTAGCACGTGCACGCGAAGCAGACCTTGACTTGGTCATGGTTGGTGAAGCTGCGCAGCCCCCGGTTACCCGCTTGTTGGATTACGGTAAATACCGTTACGAGTTGCAACAGCAAGAAAAAGAAACACGCAAACGCTCTCGCCAGCAAGAAATGAAAGCCATTAAATTTAGGGTGAAAATTGATGAGCATGACTACAACACCAAAGTCAATCACATTCGCCGCTTTTTAAAAAGTGGTCATAAAGTGAAAGTGACTATAATGTTCCGTGGTCGTGAACGCACCCACCCTGAGCTCGGTAAAGATCTACTCAACCGAGTTGCGCAAGATGTAAATGAGTTAAGTGTTGTTGATATGCCACCAAGCATGGCAGGTATGGACTACAACATGGTACTAAGGCCAGCATGAGTTAACTTAAGCCTTTGACTAGCTACTTCAAAACCAAAGATTATGAAGGGTTTTAGTCATACAGAAATAGACACCAAACAGTCAAGCACTGTGGTGTTCGCTAAGGAGCAGTAAATGCCTAAATTGAAGACCCATAAGGGCACCAAAGCCCGTGTTAAAATCACAGGGCGAGGTAAGGTAAAGGCAATGCGTAGCGGTAAACGCCACCTGAGTTATAAAAAATCAGGTAAACGCATTCGCCAAGGACGCACCGATCTCATTCTAGCAAAGCCAGAAGCTGACAAAATAAAAGCGCTTCTGCCCTACGGATAAGCTATGCCAAGAGCCAAGACAGGTGTCGTACGGCGCAAGAAGCATAAGAAGATCCTCAAACGAGCCAAAGGCTTTTGGGGGTTACGTTCAAGAAGCTTCAAAATTGCGCAACAAACCTTACTGAACGCCGCAGATTACGAATATCGTGATCGTCGTGATAAAAAAGCAGATTTCCGGAAATTATGGATTGCTCGTATTAACGCAGCAGCCCGCCAAGAAGGCTTGTCATACTCTGTCTTCATGAATGGCTTGAAAAAGTCAGGCGTGGAAATCAACCGTAAAGTCCTTGCTGACTTAGCCGTTCAAGAACCAGCAGCATTTAAAAAGTTGGTAGAAACAGCCAAAGCAGCGCAAGCTTAAAGCAAGCAAACGCAAAAAGCCACCCTAGGGTGGCTTTTTTATTTTGTGCTTAGCCATCAACTACTGTACAATCTGTGAGTGCAAACACTCAGTATTCGCGAACAACAAAAGCGCGACCGTAAACAACGCATTTTTAGTACAGCCATGAAGCTCTTTGAAACCCAAGGCTTTCAAGAAACCACCGTCTTAACAATAGCTAAAGCTGCCAAAGTATCACGTGGAACTGTTTTTAATTACTTCCCTTATAAAGAAGCTATATTAATAGAGCATCTAGCTCAAGAACTAACCCTAATGCAAGACAGAGTTAAAACCACAGCGCTAAACAAAACAGCTATTGAATCACTCTACGAAATATTTGAAGAACTCGCCAAATTTGTAGAAAGCAACTCGAGCCTTGTTTTACCCTTAAGTTATGAGCTGCTTAATCCTGATCCAGAGCGCTCTAGGCAAGCCTTTATTTCTTTGCCGTTAGTTGCTATTATTTATGACTTTTTGACAAAAGCACGCGAACAGAACCTGATTCGTAGTGATTACTCACGTGAACGCTTAGCCCGAATTATTGCAAATCATTATTTTTTAACTGCTTTGCAGTGGGCAAATTATCGTCAGGACAGATCAATAAAAGATGAACTGCGCACCTCATTGAAACTAACACTCGAGGGTATATTGCTTTAATAGCCTTTGTTGGGGTCAACCTGATTTCTGCTTTTACCTTCATGAATGGCGTTTAGGGTCTTTGCTGTGTCTTTGAAGCTAGCAACCGCTGTGCTACTTACTGAGGCAGCACGGTGTGGGCTCATGATTAAATTGGGTAATTCATGTAGTGCTGCATCTGATGGAAATGTATCGTTTTGGCTTTCGCCTGCTTTAGGATAGTTCCACCATACATCTATGCCTGCACCAAGTAAATGCTTGCTTTTAAGTGCCTCAAAAAGGGCATGTTGGTCAATAACGCCACCTCTGCCAACGTTAATTAAGACGCTACCTTTTTTAATATGCTTAAAACTTTCTTGGTTAAGCAAGTTATTGGTTTCGGGTGTGCTTGGCAAACTTATCATAATGACATCTGCTGAACTTAGCGCTTCAGTTAGTTGGTCAGGGCCAAAGATTTTTATCGTACTATTTGCTGCTGGGCTTCTTTTGTAAGCTGTTACGTTCATACCTAAGCCTTTGACTCGTCTTTCAATTTCTTTGCCTATAGCGCCGTAGCCCAGCAGCAAACAGGTTTTGTCTTCTAAGTACATTGATTCAAAGCCCCCTTCACCGTGTGGCTTCCAATTGCCTTCATGCATACTTGAATTGGCCTCTGTAATTCGATTTGAAACCGCAAGCATTAACGCGACTGCATGTTGTGCTACAAAAGCATCATTAAAGTGAGAGTTATATAGCTTTAAATGGGGGCGAGCAAGCACAAACTGTCTTAACGATTCACTTATACCAACGTAGGGAACTACAATATGTTTAAGGTTTTTGGCATTAACTGCTTCTTCAGTAGGTCCACCATCCACGAGAACATCCATCCAAGCGTAGTGCTCGGTAGCTTTGTCTTTATCTGTTTCAACAACTAGAGAGATATCAGGTGAAAGTAAATGCTTATATTCTGCTGCTACTTTTGCAGCCATACCGCTACGCCAAAGAACATTAAGACTCATAGGGCTAAGTATAAGTGCTTAAGAAACAGATTTTTGTCAGCCACTCCCTTAAACGCAAATCGATAAAAAATTTGCCATGAACCTATAAAGGCTTTGGCGTTTTGAAGGTCAATTGCTTACTTGGTTTAAGGTAAGCTTTAGGTAGACTAGGCGGATGGCTAGAACGAAGCAAAGTGGGAACCTATGAAACTAATTACTAACTATGGCGACGCTATTCGTCTTTTTGAAAATAGAAAACAAGCTCAAGATGACCCAATTATAAAAGAACGTGTTGAGACTATCTTAAAAGACGTTTTAAATAGAGGCGATGACGCTTTAAGAGAACTAACTGAACGTTTAGATGGTGTTCTGCTAGATGATTTTAGAGTTCCTAGTGAGGCATTTAGTGAAGCAGAAGCACAAGTACCAGAAGAACTAAAAGAAGCTATTAAGTTATCTGCTCAGCGAGTCCGTGCATTTTATGAACACCAGCCTAAAGAAGGCTTTTTGGTTCAATCTGAGGGTGCTTTGTTAGGTCAGCTTGTGCGACCTTTAGATAGAGTTGCCTGCTATGTGCCTGCAGGGCAAGCTCCTTTGTTTTCTACCTTGATTATGACAGCTGTTCCGGCTCAGGTTGCAGGTGTTGAAGATATTGTAATTATTACGCCCTCAAATTCTGAAGGGCATGTCGCAGCAGAAATTTTAGTGGCAGCCAATAGTCTAGGTATAACAAGCATCTATAGATTAGGGGGAGCAGTTGCAATTGCCGCCTTAGCTTATGGTACGCAAAGCATAAAGCGTGCTGACAAAATTGTTGGCCCTGGAAATGCCTATACAATGGCGGCCAAAAAACTAGTCTATGGTGATGTAGGCATAGAGGCGTTACCAGGACCTACTGAAACGTTAGTACTCGCCGATGAAACTGCAGACGTGCACCATGTAGTAACGGATTTATTAGCACAAGCAGAGCATGATGGTGCGCAGCCAGTTTTGGTAACAACTAGCCAAAGCTTAATTGATGCGGTCTTAGCAAGCTTGAGTACTGCCATAGAAAGCTTACCAACAGCAAAAACAGCTCGAGAATCTTGCGATGAGCGAGGCATAATTGTTAAGGTAACAAGTTTAGAAGAAGCAATAGAAGTGGCTAATGCCTACGCAGCTGAACATCTTTGCCTACTTTTACAAGACCCATGGGCACTCATACCTAAAGTTAAACATGCAGGGGGCCTTTTTGTCGGTAAAAATAGTATGGAAGCTTTAGGAGACTATGTGATTGGTCCGAGTCACGTAATGCCTACAGGAGGAACGGCACGCTTTAGTAGTGCCATAAATGTAAGAGATTTCCAGAAAGTGATTCCCATTGTGAGTTTAAATATAGAAACCGTAAAAGCCATTGGCCCCGCAGGCGCAAAAATGGCTAGAGCAGAAGGACTAGAAGCACATGCTAGGGCAATTGAATCGCGCCTCAAAGGCGACTAAACAACGTCAAAGACCTCAATTCCCTTTTAAGCTTAGAGGCATTTTGCTAATAATAACAGTGCTTTTGTGCAGCTATACGCTTTCACAAGCTGTGTCCATATATGGCTATAACCAGCTCAACCATGTCAGTTGTAAAGCCAGCACCATTTTGGTAATGGGCGCAGCACAGTATAACGGTGTTCCCTCCCCAGCATTTCAAAGACGCTTAGACAAAGCCCTAGAACTTTATAACAATGGCTGTGGCTCGAGTTTTATTGTTACAGGTGGCGCCCAGGTTGGTGACAACTATAGTGAAGGGCTTGCGGGTGCTGCGTATCTTTACAGTAAAGGTGTTCCGCGTAGTGCATTGTTAAGTGAAACCAAAAGTACTACCAGTTACGAGAATTTGGTATTTAGTTTGGATTTACTACAAGGTAGAGAAATCACTATTGTAACCGATGATTTGCATGCGCACCGCACAAAGTACCTTGCTAAAAAACTTGGTTATATCCCTGAGGTGGTAGGCGCCTTTACCCCTTATGGTCGTTTGATGTATGGCTTTAAAGAATTCATTAAGCTTACTGCTTATCACTTAGGCATTGTGCGTTAAGCACAGGAGCTTTAGTTAAACTCTATGTCAATTAAGCCTTTTCGTATAAAGCAAAGCATAAGCTACCATGCTGACTTTTTTGTACCAGATGATGCCAAAAAAGAATTGTTAGTCTGCCTGCATGGTAATGGCCAATCTAAAGAAACAGCTATGACTTACGCTCAAAGAATCCATAGTGACTGGTCTATTGCTGCGCTGCAAGGCCCATACCCTCACGTTAACTGGCAGCAAGGCAAACTTGAAACACAGTTCTCTTGGGTCAGTGATTTTGAACCCCAAGAAGCCATAGAAAATCACCATCAATTTTTAATTTCGGTGATTGAAAAAGCCTATGAAGACAAACTCATAGACCATAAAAAAGCTGTACTTTTTGGATTTTCGCAATCCGTCAGCCTGAATTACCGCTTTGCTAAAGCGCATCCTGATTATGTAAAAGGCGTCATAGCGATAGCAGGCGCAGCCCCAACAAACTGGCAAGAAGAAACACAAAGCAAAAGCCTGAAAAGCCCAATTCTGCACATAGCCATGACAGAAGATGAAGCCTACTCACTAGAGCGAAGCAGACAATTCAAAACCAAACTCGAGTGTCACGCAAATGATTTGACATGGCTTGAGCTTGAAGGTGGACATAGGGTGCCTAGGGCAGCTTATGGCAATATAAAATTATGGCTCGAGTGTCTTGACGGCTAACTGTATGCCTATCTACTGTGCCTTGTCTTTTCTTGAGTAATGCTGCTTATGCTGTATTCAGCAAAATTTAGGAGGAAGTATAATGAAAAAGACCAATCTATGGTTGCTAGCCCTTGTTATAATTGTATTTACTGCTTGTTCAAGTTCTGTTACGGAAACAACCTTTACCGCAACGCTTGCGGGCTCAAATGAAGTCCCTGCAGTAACAACTACGGCTACAGGAAGCGCAACCCTAACGCTTGATGGTAACACTGCAACTGTTACTGGAACTTATGCAGGTTTATCAGGAGCACCAAGAGCTGCTCATGTGCATGGGCCAGCAGCAGCAGGTTCAAATGCCGGTGTTATTTTTGCATTAACTGCAACAGACGGTACAACGGTTGGTACAGGCACTCTTTCAGGAACAGCTGATCTTACCGATGCACAAATTACAGAGTTAAAAGATGGACTTTACTATGTGAATGTACATACTGAAGCAAATACACCAGGCGAAATAAGAGGTCAGTTAGAGTAATACTAAACGGGGTTAAAAGTGAAATGTGGATGGCAGAAATTGCCATCCTTTTTTCGTTACACTAAAGCATGAACCAGACAGTAGACCAAGTATTCTTGCGACTACGAGGAGGGCAGTCAGAAGTCTTGCTTGTACTTGAAAATATAGCTGGGGCAAGGCAGCGTGAGACCCTAACTTACCCTACACGTAACAGTATAGAAGCCATAAGCAGAGCAGCAAAGCAACTCGCCTTTAGAGGAAGCATAACAGATGTAAGTAAACTAAGATTCCGCCGCGAAGAAAAAGGTGAACTAAAAGATGATGCAGAACTCAAGCGCCTCTTCATTTCAGAATTTAATCTTCATGCAGAAAGTAACGAATGGGACTAAAACTCGCAACCCTAGTATATGTAAAAAAAGATAATCAGACTCTCATGCTGCATAAAGCCAAAGGCTACCAAACAGGCAAGTGGAATGGCCTAGGGGGAAAACTCGAGCCTGCTGAGTCACCTGAGGAATGTATGCGCCGTGAAGTTCTTGAGGAATCAGGCTTGCTAGTAAAAGAAGCACAACTTAAAGGCTTCTTAACTTGGCCTAATTTTGATGGGCTAGATGATTGGTATGCGTTTGTTTATGTTGTTCATACATTTGAGGGCGAGCCTAAGTCTAGTGATGAAGGGTCACTGCACTGGATTGATAACGATAAAGTTATGGACTTAAACCTTTATGAAGGCGACAAAATATTTTTACCATGGCTTGAGCAAGATAGCTTCTTTAGTGGCAAGTTTCGTTATGAAAATGGCGAATTTCAAGATTATGAAGTGATTTTCTATTGATTCTTGCCGAATTACCAATCTTTAAAACGGTCTCTATGCAAAACAAAAGCAAGAGATAAAACCATAATAGTAGACAAAAGACTCGAGCCTCCATATGAAATGAGGGGCAGGGTAATGCCTGTGACTGGGGCTAGCCCAATGGTGACCCCGATATTTATGAGTACCTGAAAGCCTAAGAGTGACAGTACACCTATTATTGCTAATTGGTCGCGTTCATAAAGGCATTCGCTAGCCATAGCCGCAAGCCTCCAAAAAACTAGGCCGTATAAAAAGAGTAGCGTCACAGCTGTAATGAAACCGCCTTCTTCAGCAATGACAGGAAAAATAAAGTCAGAATAAGGATACGGAATAAAGCCAAGCTGAGACTGAGTACCCTGCTTATAGCCTTTTCCGACAATGCCACCGGAACCAATTGCAATACGTGACTGAATAACCTGATAGCCACTACCCTGTGGGTCAGCTTCAGGGTTCATGAAAATACTAATGCGAGTTTTCTGATGGGGCTTTAAATTAGGCCAAACCACGGTTGGTATACCAACGCCAAACAAGACCAAAAAGATAACTAGATGTCTCCAAGGAATGCCTCTAACCAAAATCATACCTGCACCAATAGCCCCCAAAACCAAAGCACTACCCAAATCAGGCTCTAAAAAAACCAAGCCAAAAGGTAAAAGCAGCAAAGCCACAGGTTTAAGGTAATGCAAAAAATGCTTGATGGGTTTTTCGTGCAGTACTTTAGACATTGCTAATATCAGTGTAATTTTTGCCAACTCAGAAGGTTGAAAACCGGGTAAGGGACCCAGATAAAGCCAAGATTTAGCGCCATTTACCTCTCTGCCAAATAAATGAGTAAAGACCAATAGAATTATCGACAAGGCATAAAGCGGAAAAGCTGCTGCCATAATCCGCTTACGACCCGTTAATAAAATGACTGTAGTGACGAGCAAGGCAAGACCAAGAAACAAAACTTGGCGACTCACAAAACTTAAGCTGGGTGCAGCACTACTCAAAATAACTAAGCCTGCACTTAAAAGAAGTGCGACAATAAGGGGAAGTGTAATTTCAATTCGTGCCATCATCAAAATACCTCAAAGCAGTCAAGTACCACTATTTTTAACACCACTTGGTATAAGCTAACAATTAAACGCATTAGAAAACATAAAACCTTTAACAGTTTTTAAAACAAACCTTCATTAAGCCACAAGATTTGGACCAAACCATGAAAAAAATAATCCTAAGCAGCCTACTCATGCTCGTAACGATGCTAAGTCAGGCACAAACAAGCATGACGCTAGAAGCAGAAAGTTACGTGCAATACCAAGCAACAGACCCAAGAGAAACCGTAACAGGACAAAGCAGCATAAAAACACTCGAGTTTCGCTTTGACCCGCAGAATCTAAGACGCTCGAGTTTGCTTATTACCTTGGATGCCAGTAAGTTTGACTCAGGTAACATTATTAGAGATACCAATGCACGCCGTACGGTATTTGATTCGGAGTTGTATCCTGAAATTGTTTTTAGCTTGACTACGCTTAATTCAGAAGTGAATGAAGTTCTTGAAGGACAAGCCCAAGCCATTGAACTTGTCGGTGATTTAGCTATGCATGGCGTAAGCAAAGAAATAACGGTGAATGCTCAAATTCTGCTTGAAGGAAATGTGCTTACTACAACAGGTGCTTTTACTGTTCTGCTTTCCGATTTTGAAATGTCACGACCGTCATTTCTGGTGTGGACAATAGAGGACGAAGTTGAGCTTTCATTTCAGGTAAAAGCTAGCTTTTAAGAATCTAGGCTTTAGCGTCTAAACGCCCAAGGGCTATTACTACGTGACCACAAAATCCACTCGGCAAACAACAAAATAGTAGCAATACCAATAAGCCAAATCGCCAGACTTCTAATTCTTTCAGAGCTACGCGCATTGGGTCTTTGTTCAGGCTCGAGTACTAACTCTAGGTCTAAACTAGGTAAACGGGATTCATTGCTACTTAACAAACTAGCACTAAAAGGCTCATTATTAAGCATATAAATGCCAGCTTCATCCACTCGAGTTTTTTCTTGATTTTGAGGACCAGCATCGTTTCGTATTAGGCTTGCTGTGTTCAGGTTTTGACCCATGGTGAGTTGCGCCTTATGACGAAAGGAATTCATAATGTTGGTCATTAGTAAAGGAAAGGCACTTCGGTTCACCATATCTGTTTGGTTAGGGCTAAAGTTAAGCAAAATAACGTTTTTAGTTTCATCACGTAAGCTAGCAATAGCGGGCGTTAAGTCACTACTTTCAGCCAAAATTTGCCATGATTCATCTAGGCTTAAACGACTGTCTACATCGGTCGCAAAGACTGTTTCATTTAGATCAACAAAGCGTAGCAAGTCATTACTTCGGTCCCAATTATTAATTAATTTAAAAACGGGCACAGCGGCACTTGGCATGAACTGGACAAAATTACCTGTGGCATTTTCTGGTAAAGCGCCAAAAATAATGCGAGCATCAAACCCTGGTGCGTTCAAATCTGCATTATTTAGGGTTTGAAACTGAACATTCGGAATGGCGGAAATAGCTCTTTCTAAAATATCATTTTGTGCTGTTAAGACAATGCGCAGATCGCGTTTGCCAGCAAAGGCTACGTCATCTAAAGCTAAGGCATCCCATTCGGGTGTGACAAGGCGAACCTCAAAAAAACCAGAGCTTGACTGAAGCGGAAAACTCACATTTGCTTGACCTGATGCTGGCACAAACAATATGGTCTGACCTACAGGCGAATCAGAAGTTCCATCGTTCGAAAGTTGCCAGAGTTCTAAGGTAACTTCTTGCGGGCGAGGATGATTACTCACGACTGAAACAAAAGCTTGCTGAATACCAATATCAAAAGTATTAATACCAATATTAAGCGCGTCACCTGTAATGGGATGCACCGTAACTTGTGTATCTGAAGGCACTTCACCATCACTAAAAATATGAAGATCGGCTTCAGGTGCAATGCTTAACGCTAGTGATATGGCCCTGGCCATATCGGCTTCTCGATCAGCCGCAACAATAGAATTAAGCGCAGCATTTAAAGTCTGATTATTTCGGGTTAAGCCCTGAAGAACGGTAGCGTCAAGCCCTGCACGAATAATGGCAACTTGACCAGAACGACTCGCTAATGCCCTTGCTTCAGAGACTGCCTTAGCAAGCCGAACACCATCACTGTCGCGAGCTAACATGCTGGCTGATGCGTCCATAATGATAATGCGATCAGGACGACCCTGAAACGTTAAATTAGGCTGAGATAACGCCAAGGATGCTAAGAAAACAAATAAAAGCTGCAATAAAAGCAACCACGTAGGCGAAAAACGCTTTTTGGTATCTGTAAGCTCAACTGCCTGCTTCCATAAAAAAAGCGCTGATACTTCTTGTCGTTTTTTTCGCAAACGAATAAAATGTAATAAGACAATGAGGGGTAACGCAAGTAAGCCCCAAAGAAAAAATGGTGATAAAAAAGAGAGTGACATAGATACTAGTAAATAGTTTACCGTAGTCATTTATTAGCACCATGAAGTGAAACACATAGTTTACAAATCGAATGCCAAGATTTGTGCTTCGAAATACGGAAGGTTATTGGCTTAGGCTTTACTGATCACAGACTTAAACCAAGCATAGACATCATCTTTAACTTCACTGGCAACGGCATTTATTAGGTATGCATCTTTTTCTTTTTTAAACCAAGTGCGTTGCCGCTTAGCAAATTGTGTTGTAGCCAGCGTTATAGCAGCTTGAGTTTTGTCAAGACTTAATTCGCCTCTAAGATGCTTAGCAATCGTGTCATAACCCAAAGCTTGCTTTGCGGTTGCTAAAGTCGGGTAAGACTTTAAAAGATGCTCAACCTCACTCACCCAACCCGCCTCAAACATTAGTTTTGTTCTTGCTCTAATGCGAGGCTCGAGCTTTGCCATTTCGGGCAGTAAAATAAGTTTTGTGTACGCAAAAGCAGGTTTGGTATTTGTAAATTCACAAGGTGCTTTAGCTGTGCGTTCTATGATTTCTAAAGCCCGTATAACACGTCTTGGGTTTCGCTGGGTTCTTAAAGCATCTTCAGGACTGAAAGACTCGAGCTTTTTTTGTAGCGGGTCTAAACCTTCTTTCTTATAAATATCCCAGAATGCTTGCTGAACTGCGTAGTCTGCTGTGGGTACGGTGGCGAGCCCGTCTGTTAGGGCTCGAATGTAAAAGCCTGTTCCACCTACAAGAAAAGGAATCTTGCCTCGTGAGAGGGTATCTTGAATGGCGCTCTCAGCCAATTTAACGTAATCAGCAACGCTAAAAGCTTCGTTAGGTTCAACAATATCTATAAGATGATGCTTAACTAATTTTTGCTCATCGAAACTTGGTTTAGCTGTGCCGACATCTAAGTGTTTATAAACAAGCATTGCATCTGCAGAAATAATTTCTATAGGGTAGCGATTTGCTAAGTCTAAAGCTAAGCTGGTTTTACCTGATGCAGTTGGAGCGGCTAACAACGGAATGTGCACCTTAAAAGCCTAACATTTTGCCTTTGTGCTCATCATTGCAGAGCTAATCATAAATGCAATCAAGGAATGTTAATCGAAACCTAGGCTGTATGACTGTGCTTGTTCTAAACCTACTAATTTGATGGGTCTTATTTCGTTAACTAAGCTGCATAGTTCTTAAAAAATAAAGTGCTAAACTTTTTCTCATGGAATTAGAGAAATTTGGTACCGCTGGCGATATTCAAGAATTACTGAGCATCAGAGAAGATATTGAGAATTTAAGTTTTGGTTCGCATTTAGATGCGAGTAAACCAAAAATAGATTTGCTAGATAGAGGCGAGACCTTTCAGCTTATAGTTGAAGTTCCTGGCGTGCCGCAAGAAAACTTAGAAGTTGCTGTGCAAGAAAACAAAGTCATGATTGCTGGCTTTAGAGAACCTATGGATGACACAAACATAATTGCAAGTGAGCGTCATAGGGGTCATTTTGAAAGAACCATTGAATTACCTGCCGAGGTCAACGGTGAAAATGTGCAAGCAAGACTAGCCCAAGGTTTGCTTATTTTGAATTTAGAGAAGCTATAGCGTTAAGTTACGTTAATCGCTGTTTTGTAATAACCTGTTTCACCCTCTGCTAGTGGCGGGTTTTTGCTTGGATTTGAACCCCGCTTTAGGCATTTGCCCAGATACTTGATAGGCATTTCACGACCAAACTGAGAAACTTACTTGAGGCTTTTATGTCAAGGATTCAAGGATTTCCGATAACATCTGATTCAAGGATTTCCGATAACCGCGATTCCGCACCTCTAAATATACATTTCGAAGAATTAACAGTTTTCCCTTCCTGAACAGTATTTCTCG
>CAZWJZ010000072.1:0-6120 GCA_964634665.1 uncultured bacterium
CACTAGAAGCGAGTCCTAAGCTAACTTCACTAGAAGCGAGTCCTAAGCTAACTTCACTAGAAGCGAGTCCTAAGCTAACTTCTCTAGAAGCGAGTCCTATTATGCCTCTGGCTCAAGGCTGTTTTGCTAGGGTGAATTTGCTTATAAGCAAATTCACCCTGGAGATACTTAAATTGGAGGCATTCCGAATCTAAACAGTTATCTGTCGCCTTAAATCTACCTACTTTGATGGCTAAATTAAATTGAGTTAGTAGTATTTCGTATTTGTAAATAATTTTTATAGGGAATCGGCTTTGTTATGTTTAATCCAAGCCACGAGGCAAACTCATGGATAGCTTCCTTTTGCCTTCCTTTGCCCAAAATAAAGTGATGTTCAATGCCCTCAACCATAATTGTGTTAACCAAATCAGCTAGACTTATAGCTACCTCATCATTAAAAAAGTTTGATAACCAACCTCTTGTTCCGTCAAAACCTTTATGAGGACTATTTATTATTTCTGCAGTTACAACAAAGATTTCAGTCCCATCTTTAGATAGCCGCATGATGGTGGCATCTCCTTCGGAAAAATGATAATCAGCAACTGCGCCCATAGGTGGATTATTAGTCTTTCGGCCTAAAGTACTATGATTTTGCCAACTAGCTCCATTTTTATTTGCAAAGTTAAGTGGGCTACCACCACAATGCCACATTAGAATTGCATTGAGCTCAAAATCAACATCATTTATATCTAGTAGTAAAGAAGGCTGATTACTTATTTCGTTCATCAGAAGCATACTTGCTGCACCCATGACATCACCTTCAGAAGCAACAGGAATTGCATCTTCATCATCTAAAAATGAAAACGCCATCCCAGGATGAATATTTAATTGCGACTGAAAAACGGGCCAATCGCTGACAGCTAGTGCGTCATAATTATGGGTTTTTGCAAATGCTTTTAAAGCAAGATAAATGGCAGCACTTTTATTCAAATCTTGGGTTGACAAGTCAATTTGACCATTAACTTTAGTGGTCATAGCTCGAGCTGCTTGTTGAACCGCTACTTCTGACTGCTGGCTAATTAAGGCTAATAGCTCACTGAGCTCATGATGTCCGACTTCTACACCTAAGCTATTGCGCAATTTAGATTCATCATAATGAAAATTGTAAAAAGTTGCTGCAATACCACCGAGTAAAGCTATGTTTGAGCTTTTCAAGCGCTTTATTGCTCGTAGTGCAGCTATGGTTGGCTCGAGTCTTTTACTAAACCAGGGGTGTTCTGGGTAGCCGTAAAACCATTTAAAGGGAATGTTTTGTTGGCTTAAATAGCGTGTAAGGATGCCAGCTTGTAGATTCATTGAGACAAAGTTATTCAAGGGAATGGGTCCTTCTTTAGTGGCTTCTTCTGTTGCCCAAATTCCTAATTTAAAAGATCTATTTACAAACTCTAAGACAAGGTCACCCATTGCAAAGCTACTGTTTTGTAAGAGTACAAAATCCACTCCAAGTTCCTCACAATTGTCTGCTGCTTGTCTAGCTTCTTCTCTTGTACTTATGTGGGTATGCGTCGCACTAAGCTCAAAAGATAAGCTTTCACCTAAAGTTTCAAGACCTTTAATACTTCTCTCAAATACCTTGTATTCCTCTGCTAAGTAAGATGCAAGATATGCACCAATATAGGCAACTTTAACCATAATTTATTCCTTTTCCTTTTCCAAAAAAACGCATAGCTCTTTTGACACTCCTAGAGCTATTAAACAGGCTCAAACCAAAATTGATCTAGGGGATGCTTTTGCATACTTTCACCAAATACCACTTTAATGTTAAGCCCAAAACTTAAGTCAGCAGAATTTATATTTCTTAGCTGATGCAAAAACAAACTTTGCGTTCCCTCAAGCCTAATGTAAGCCAAAATGTAAGGTGACTCTGTTTTAGCATAAGAAACAGGAAAAGGGCAAAGCGTCCAAGATTCCAATGTGCCGCTACCTGAAAGCTCAAGCCACTTGGTAGGGTTTAGGTCTTTTGGACAAACAGCTCTAGGGGGCATAAAAATGGAACTGCAAACAGGGCACTGTGTAGCGAGTAATTGTTTATCTGCTAAAGCTAAAAAGAACTTTGAAGTTTTACCAAAACTATGCCTGTAACTGAATTCTTGTTGGTATTCTAGTAAAGCAATATCTCTAAAGTCAGCAAAAGAATCCGCTTTAAATACTGGCATAGTTGAACGCTCGAGTTTAGCCACGTTTGCGTTCTTCTTCTAATTTTCTTAGCTGCTTACGGCTTAGTTTTCCTGTAGTGGTTTTTGGCAAGTCTTGTACAAATTCAATTTCTCTAGGGTACTTGTAGGCTGCTAGGTTGGTTTTGACAAATTGTTGTAACTCTTCAACAAGGTTATCATTGCCACTATACCCATCTGCTAGTTCAATAAATGCTTTTACAATTTGACCACGCAATGCATCTGGACTTCCGACAACTGCTGCTTCTGCAACACTCTCATGACGCATGAGTGCTTCCTCAACTTCAGCTGGGCCAATTCGGTAACCTGCACTGCCTATCATGTCATCATCGCGCCCTTTAAAGAAAATAAAACCTTCTTCATCACGGTAAGCCATATCACCCGTAAGAATCCATCCGTTTTTATGTTTTGATGCGGTTGCTTCAGGGTTGTTCCAATAAGCAAGCATTTGTGTTGGGTCACCCAGTCTAACTACAATTTGCCCTATTTCGCCTACAGGCATACTGTTACCCTCATCATCTACCACATCTATGTCTCGACCTGGGTAGGCTTTACCCATAGAGCCTGGTTTTATGGGCCATAATTTTGCGCAGCTACCTGCTAAGTGATTTACTTCGGTCAAACCATAAAACTCATTGCAAATCGCGCCGAGCTCTTCTTGGGACCACTTTAATACTTCATCAGCAACCGACTCTCCACCGCTAGCTATCACTCGGACATCAAGATCATATTTCTCGCGTGGTTTACTAACTTGAGCAAGCATTTTTAAGGCTGTGGGTGCTAGAAAAACATGGCTAACACCATACTGACTCATCAGCTCATAGCCTTTCTTTACAGAAAAGCGACCGTTGAAGGCAAGGGTTGGTTTGCCCCAAACCAAGGCGGGTAGCAAAACATCTAGCAACCCACCAACCCATGCCCAATCAGATGGGGTCCAGAACACCGTGGACGAATCAAAGTCAATGTTGTAAAAAAGTTTTACTGAAAGCAAATAGCCTTCAAGAATTTTATGAGAATGCAAGGCACCCTTCGGATGCCCTGTTGTGCCAGAAGTATAGAGCAACAAGGCAGGGTCAGAAGAAAGTGTTTCAACGGCTATAAAGGCACTAGATTGCATTAAACTATCCGCAAAAGCAACCTCAGCATCCAAAGCCTTGCCACGAACAACGACATGCTCAAGTGTTTCTACCTTAAGCTGCCGAATTTTAGTTACGCTTGAATCATCAATAATAACGACCTTCATACCTGAATTTCTCATGATGTACTCGTAGCTATCAGGCCCATAAAGCGCACTCATAGGAACCGCAATAGCGCCAAGCTTATAAATCGCAAGATGTGCCGCTGCGGTATCTGGGCATTGCGGCAAAACAATTCCTACTCGATCACCTTTTGCAACGCCTATCCTTTGCAGTAAATTAGCTAGTTGGTTCGTTTGCCTTTCTAATTGCCAGAAAGTAACAGTTTCCTTGTAACCTTCTTCATCTTCATAAAATATTGCTACTCGAGCTTTATCTTTGGCCCACTCACTCAAGCAACGCGTTGCCATATTGTATGTTTCAGGAATATCCCACTTGAAATTAGTCTTTATGTCTTCATAGTTCTTGTATTGAGATAAATCCATTTATTGCCCGCTTTCAAAAATATGAACTGCACAAACTGTGCAAACACCAGCATGAGCATCTGTTAGACCCACACGGGCATTTCTAACTTGACGTTCTTTTGTTGCTTCTCCGCGCAGTTGTGTTATGACTTCGACAGCTTGAGCTATTCCTGTTGCACCTGCTGCTGCGCCAAAACCAAGCAGCCCGCCAGAAGGGTTAACAACTAATTCTCCGCTTAATCCAAACACCTCTTGTTCAGCCATTTTTCCTGACTCTCCTAAGTCACAAAAACCAAGAGCTTCATACGCCATGAGTTCAGCACCCGTGTAAGAGTCATAGACTTCGGCAAGATCAATTTCTTTTATTGGATTCTGGATGCCTGCCATAGCGTAAGCTGCTTGAGCAGCCGCCTTCTTGGCACTAAATTGCGTAAACACTTCTTGAGGTCTGTCACCCGCTCGAGCGTAATCTGTTGCTGTGCCACTGCCCGTTAGATAAACCTGAGGGTGCTTTTTTAAATCCATATTCTTTTTAGCCCAGTCTTCTGTGGCCAGTATGAGCGCTGCAGCGCCATCACTAAGTAAACTACAATCAAGGCGTTTAAAGGGGGAAGCAATGACAGGTGAATTCATGACATCATCAACCGTTATTGTCATGGGTTTTTGAGCTAATGGATGGTGCCAAGCATTACCATGATTTTTTATAGATACAAGTGCCATTTGTTCTTCAGTGGTGCCATAACGCCGCATGTGTTCACGCATTACAAGCGCGTAATAGGCTGTAAAGTGCCCGCCCACAGGCATCTCCCAATCGGTATCCGAGGACATAGCAAAGACTTCACTGGCTGTTGCTGAACTCAGGCTTTTACCTACACGTTCAGCGCCTACAACCAAAATGCAGTCACTAAGACCAGCGCGTAAATGCGCAAAAGCATTGCGGATTGCTAAGCCACCCGTTGCACCGCAGCCTTCTATACGTACAACAGGTTTTGGGGTTAAACCAACTGTATCTTGCCAAATAACAGCTTGCCCAATTTGGCCAGCCAAATGGTCACTCTCATAAGCTGCTATTGTACTATCTATCTGATCTTTTTCAATACCAGCATCATTAACAGCAGCACTAACGGCTTCTGCCACCCAATCTCGAATCGAGCCATCTAAGCGGTCCCGTTTGAAAGCAGATAAACCGCAACCAAGGGCAAGAACTTTAGGGTATTTAGCTTGCAAGCTGACTCCTTAATCGTTTTTCTTAACATTGAGAAGCTCGAGTCTTTTTAGCTGAGGCTTTAGTTGGCTTTGGTAGTTTTTGTTTTCTTGCTTTGTCCAGATGCTTTGGCTTAAAACGCAAAAACGATGGACTAAGAAGTCCTCAACATGCTTGCTTATAGTTAGGGATTCTGTCGAGAGGTTTGCTTGAGTCCCTAGAATGAAGCGTCTCGTTTGGGGACTTTCATTATCAGGGATAAGGTCAAATGTGTAATCTTTTTCTAAGGCTAAATGTTCACTATTGGGAAGAGTTTCGTCTTCTTTTTCGCTTTGGTTGTTAAAGTAAACATGGTTTATGGGTGAGACAACCCTCTTGTGCCCTGCTTCGATTGCTTCAGTAACTAGAGTGTAAATACTCATGGGTTTAGTGATTGGTTTAAATTGACCCTGCCCGCGAATCAACTTGCTTGGTTTGGAATTAACGGCAATTTTAAGCATAAGAAAACCTTAGCGGTGGAAAAATGGCACCTTACAAGGTGCATCCCAGAGGCGTTTTAATTCTGAATCAGCAAGGCAAAGAGAAATTGAAAAACCAGCCATTTCTTGGGTGGTAATGTACTCACCCACCAAAGGTCTATGTGTGCTTATGCCTTGAGTCTTTAAGACATCAGCAAGTTCTTTATGGATAATTAGTAACTCCATTAAAGTTGTGCTTCCCATTCCATTCACAAAGGAAAGCACCTCGTCACCTTTTTGAAAAGGCAAATCTTTAAGGATGGCTTGCATCATCTCAACAACTATTTCTTTAGCGCTACTCATCTTAATGCTCTTGAGACCAGGCTCACCATGAACACCCATACCGAGGTAAATTTCATCTTCAGGCAAGTGAAACATAGCTTTTCCGGTAAGCGGGGAAATACCGGCAGCAATAGCAGCAGCTAGCGTTCTGGTATTATCACGAACTTTTTCAGCTAAAACTTTCAACTCAGCTAAACTCGAGCCTTCTTCAGCTTTTGCGCCCACTAGTTTATAAATGAAGCTTGTTCCTGCTGCGCCACGTCTATCTTCTTCTTTGCCTTTTGGTGCTGAGGAGATATCGTC
>CAZWJZ010000072.1:6130-16623 GCA_964634665.1 uncultured bacterium
ATACATTAATATGGGTTCTACCTCGATGCCTTCCATGCGGGCAAACTCAACTGCCATTTCACCATTAATAACATCACCTGCATGACGTGAAATTAAGAGCAGAACACCAGCACCTGTGTCAGCTTCGCGGATGGCATCAAGAATAAGGTCAGCAGGTGGAGCAGCAAAAATATCCCCCACTGCATTCGCATCTAACATACCAAGGCCTACCCAGCCCATAGCGATGGGTTCATGACCTGAACCATTACCAATGACAATGCCAACCTTGCCAAGCTCCTTAGCTGTTGAGCGCAAAACAACACGAGGGTTAGCTGCTTTTTTTACATAATCACCGTAAGCTGCAACGTAACCCGCAATCATATCGTCAACAATTTTGTCTGGCTGGTTCAAGATTTTTTTCATTTGGTTACCTCTTGATAAGTCTGATTTAGAACTTCAAAAACAATAGCTACTGATGTTGCTCCAGGGTCACAATGCCCCAAACCAGCCCCCTGAACATACTGAGCCCGACCTTTTTTTGCTGCGAGCTTAGATGTTTCTTCTGCAGCTTCACGAGCTGTATTAGCTGCAAACTCGAGTGCTGCTTGTAAATCATTTATTTCTAAAAGTTTGGCATTAACAGGCAGCAATACATCTATCATAGTTTTGTCGCCTAGTTCAGCTTTACCAAGCCTTTGTACGGAGTCTGCCGCCTTACTAACGCCCGATTTAAAAGCTTCTAGCGTTACTTCTTGACTACCCATACTAGCTTTACCAAGCTCTACTAGAACCATGCCAAAAAGGGGTCCAGACGCACCTCCAATAGCAGACATAAGGGCACGACCTGCTTGGTAAAAAAGCTGTCCTACATCTGTTACATCACTAGTCTTTATAGCATCATTAGCTTTGGCGAATCCGTTTGCCATGCTTATGCCATGGTCACCATCGCCTAAAATAGCATCTAGGTCGGCTAAGCGTTCTTGCTCTTTCTCAAACCGCTCGGCTAAGTTTAGAAATAGTTTTTTAATGGCTTCAGCATTCATGCCATTTGTTCCTTTAAAAAGGCCAAACCTTGTTTCGCAGCCTCACTCGGGTCAGCTTCTATTGAGCGCCAGATGGCAAGGTCAGGGCTAACTGCTTCATTCGCCAAAATAAACATCTCTAATGTTAACCAAGCATCATAACCAACTGCTTTTAAGCCTTCAGAAAACAAAGGCCAAGGCGTATGACCTGAACCCGGTGCGCCCCTGTCATTCTCAACACAGTGAAAATGCAGAAGTTTTTCTTGAGAGAGTTTAAGTGCGCCCACAATATCTTTTTCTTCTATATTCATATGAAATGAATCGAGTAACACGCCAACATTTGCTTCGTTGACATCATTAGCCAAATCAACCGCTTGTTTAGATGTATTTACAAGGTCAGTTTCAAAGCGATTAATCGCCTCAATGCCAAGACTTACCCCATGATCTTTAGCTATCGGTGCCACTGCTTTTAGCGCCTCAACAGATCTTGCCCAGCGCGCTTCACGTTCTGTCATAAGGCGCTTACCCCAAGGCGCAAAAATAACGCCAGACAATAAAGGACTACCCAAAGCAGCCACCGTTTTAATGGCGTTTTCAAGATAGCTAAGACCCGCTTGCCTAATCACAGGATCATTACTCGTTATATCTTGTTGCATATTTAGACCCGTTGTGCAACTAAGCTCGAGTCCTGTGTCATCTAAACATTGGCGAATGCGTGCAATTGTACTGTCCGTCATGCCTAGTAAAGATAGCTCAACGCCATCAAAGCCAAGGCGAGCAGCTTCTTCTATATACGGAACAACGTCATCTTGCCATGTTTTCATCCAGAGGGCGATATGTACACCAAATTTCATGTTAATACCCTTTCCGTGGTATTCATTAAATTACACGTGGTCTCGAAGCGTTTAAAGCAATAGCAAACCTCGTAAAAGCGATAACTCTCTATAATTTATTAAGCGTATAATCCGGTTTGTTAGAAAGGCATCCGCAGCTACGTTTTGCCTTTAAGCTTGAAGCAAGTTGAGCGTGTATAACTAAATAAATGGGTACAACTTTTTGAGTAATCATGACTTAGCTTAATTCCAGTGCAATTTCAAAAATCGCTTTATTGGCAGCAGCTTGTTTTTTGGTTTCTTCAGCACTAAAACTATCAAGCCATGTCCGGTTATTTAAGAGTTCATCCCAAACAAAAAGTAAAGATGCACATTCCATATTGAAGAAGGCAGCGGCACTAAAAACAGCTGAGGTTTCCATATCAACCCCTAAGTAACCTGCTTCTTGCCATTGTTTAACACGCGAAGGTGGTTGAGCAAAAAGCGCTGAGCTTGTTAAATGAAGCCCCCTATGAACCCTAAAGCCTTGATCAATAAATCTAACAGCCGCATTATTAACAAGCTCAGATGTCGCAATTGAAACATCTGTTTGCCCATAATATTGAGATGCACCCTCACCAATCTTAGCGCGCTCTGATAACAAAATATCACCCGTGACTAAGCCTTCTTGAAGGCCGCCACAAGAACCAATCTGAATAACGCGTTTTGTACCCAAAGACCCAAATGCATGAACTGGCTCAACAGCTCGAGCTGCCCCATACGCGCAACAAAACATTATTTTCTTGCCCTTAAAGTCACCTAAAAACATATCAGGGAAGCTAAGCTCACGAACATTATCAAGGTAAGCAAGACGCATCTTATAGCGCTCTTTATGCCACCATGTACCCTCAAGAATAAGTAAATCAGGAACTTCATCTGGAGTTATACCCACACACTCGAGCCAGCCTTCTTTGCTTAAGTTCATAGCTGTTTAGCATTTCAACAGTGCAGTATCTCAGCCTGATGCTTTGCTGAAATACTGACTCGGTGATTAGCTTCTCACCCTCCAAATCCTTTTGCAAAGACTTCTTCTTTAATAAATCGTTCTGTCAAAATGAGTAAAATAATGCCTGGTACCGAAACAATCAAGGCTATACCAGCACCCACAGGATCTAAGGAACCACCACCACTGACTTTTGAAAAAAGAAGTGTGGGTAAAGTCTCTATTTGTCCTCGTCCTATAAAGAAGGTAAGTAGAAAAAGGTTTGATGAAATAAGAAAAGCAAATAGTCCACCAGCAATAATGCCTGGTAAAATCATGGGCAGGGTGACATGCCAAAGTGTTTTTAGAGGCCCTGCGCCAAGCACTCGAGCTTGCTCTTCGTAGTCATTACTTAAACCTTGGAAGACTGACGTGAGTACTCTTACCATGTAAGGAATGGTGGGTATGAGATGAACAATTACAATGCCAAGGTAGCTACCTGCTAGGCCAAGTTGAATAAAGGTAACTAAGATGCCTAAGCCTACAGCTATTTCAGGCACAATCAGTGGGGTAAGTAAGAAAAACTCAATGAGCGCTTTTCCTCTAAACTTTTCTTTGGCTATGACGCGCGCGGCAGGTAAACTAACTGCAATGCATATTAGGGTTACAACGAGGGCTATGCCAATTGTATTTGCAGTGGCCTCTAGTACTCTTGAGACGGGAGAAAAAACGTAATCCCACGCAATAGGTAACCTCGCAGTTTCTCGGGCTTGCCACCACCATGTGCTTGGTAGCAAATCTGGCCAGTTCCAACGAAATGCAAAGGATGCTATGACTAACGGAATGAAAGGACCTAAAATAGCTATTCCAACAAAATTTATGTAAAAACGTTGGAATGGGCTTATTGTTGTGGCATCTTTAACTTTCATACGCGGCCCCTTCTTCGCTCAAAGCGTCTGTATACCGTGAGATAAACGATTAAAATAGCACTAGAGATTAAACTAATGAACATGACTATCGCCATGGCTCTTAAGCGTCTTGAGTAATCTGCATCATCAAAAGCTCGCCATGCCTCGACAGGTAGAGTGTTTGGAAAGCCTCCTCCTAAAATAAAGGGGACTTCAAAAGAACCAAAGTTAAAGGCAAAAACAATTATGGTTGCTGAAACAATACCTGGCATTATTTGAGGCAGTATGACATGCCAAAAGGTCTGCCAGCGGCTAGCTCCTAAGGTTAAAGAGGCTTCTTCAGCTTCTTTACCTAAGCCCATAAGCACTGAGTAAATGATCAGCGTTGAAAATGGTATTTGTTTCCAGAGATAAACAATCATGATGCCTAACCCGGAGTGACTATAAAGAAACCGAGGAAAGTCTCTGGTACTTTCAATTAAGCCAAGCGCATACAAAAAACGCGCAATAATGCCACCATTTGCAAATAACACAATGGTGAGCGCTACGCCTACAAGGTATGGAATCATGAGGGGGAGTTTATAAATATAGTTAAACGCTTTTTTGCCCCAAAATTTCTTGCGTAATAATAGTGCTAAATAAATACTTAAGGCTGTTCCTATAATAGTGGGAACAAGCGCATAATAAAAAGTGTAACCAACGGATCGCCAAAACCCAGGGAGCGAAAAGAGGCTTTGATAGTGCCTTAAGGTTGGAAACTCATTAATTCCGTATAAGGGCGCATAACCAAAACTCTGCAATAGTGCCACGATGATAGAACCCACAAACAGTACACCCAAAACGAGCACCACCGGAGCAAGCATAAGGGGAATATAAAGTCGTTGTATAAGGCTTTTAGTCATAAGAACTTAAATTAAATACTCCTTACAAAGCTTAGAATGACAGTTTCTACAGTTATCCTTGAAATCTAAGTTAGTCCTTAGAAGGTTTGCAAACTACCGAATTGGATTATCCGTTTGCTTCGCTCGGCAGTTCATTAAAGTTAGTGTGAAATATTAAAATGCAAATTCACCCTGAAGCTACTTTGTGACAAGGTTTACTAGACTGTTTGCAGGTTTAGCGCCATGATTAGCGAGATATTGGTTTAGTCGCTAGCAAAACTGTTTGTTTACAATAGTTTCATAAGCTCCCCTGAAAACAAGGGAGCTTAGCGCAATTACTTATTGAGCTTCGAAAGCTGCATTTACAATGTCAGCAAATGACTCAGTTGATTGACGTTCAATATATTCTATCCAAGTGGTTTCAATAATATTAATGAGAGATGCATTGGTATCAGGAACTGTAACTTGCCCAAGCTGCTCTAAGGTTATGCCTGCTAAGCTAGGAGCAGCATTTGTAGCTGCTTCTTGGTCTTCTGGACTAAGCAAATCACCATCTACACCAAGGTTATAGCCAATGGTTGCTAATTTAGAAATTTGGTTTTCAGGGCTAGACAAGTAGTTAGCCAAAACCATTGCAGCAGCAGGATTAGGTGTATTAGCAGGAACGCCGATAAAGTTTTTGTTTTTGATCATTCCGCTTGATGGGAAAATGATGTTTTCAGTGGTTTCTGAAAAGGTACCATTTTCAATATTATTTGCAGTGCCGTACATACCAAATTTGCAACCCATGTCTATTTCACCATTAGTAAATAAGGCATCAAGTGAAGCTGGATCTTCAGGGTAAATTGGCGAGCCACGTTGTCCTTCACTACCACCGCCACCAAGTAAAAAGGGTTCTAGCGCTTTTAAGTAGTCATAAGCGGGTTGAGCAAGACGAGCAAATTCCTCGGCACCTAAGTCAGCTGCAGCTAATTGGAATGGTGCAGCCCCTGCATTATCTGCATTAAGCGCGTAAAGAACAGTCTGTACAAAGGTATTACCATTAAACTGAGGAGGTCGAACGTAAGTGAAACGACCAGGATTAGCTTCTAAGAAAGCCTTTAGTTCAGCAAAGTCAGTTGGAGCATCAGCGCGACTTAGACGCTCAGTTTCAATAAAGCAAACAAACTGATCACCAGACCAAGGAATTTCTTCATTATTATTTGGAAAACCAAAATCATAAATATTTGGACCAGAAGCTGGATTCATAGGATCAAAGTGAAAGTATATTGAGTTGGGTAGCTTGTCTGAAAAAGGACCAAAGTTTAAGTTTTGACGAGATAAAGTAGCAAAGTTTTCACCATTAATCCAAATGGCATCAACTGAGCCTTCACCAACACCTCTACCAGCTGCATTGTCAGCAATAACCAAATCCACTGCGTCACGAGTATTGGCAAGGCGCGACGTTTCCAAGCGAATACCAAGCTCAGCCAAGTCAGGCTTAACTACGGTATCAATCCAATTATTTAATTCGTCACTACCACCCCAATGAAACCAATTGACCGTACCTTCTTCAGCGGCTCTTGCGAGCACATCTTCCCAACTAAGTTCACCTGCAAAAAAGGCTTCCCGAAAGGCTACTGCCTCGACATTTTGGGCAGATGCTAGGCCCAAGCATGCAATCACTAAAACCATAATTAAATTACGAGCTTTTTTCATACTTCCTCCAATAGAAAGCGTTCAGAATAGTGTTTCTTAACCTACAGGAATCTAGGGTTAATTTGAGCTAAGCGCTCTAGCTTAACTCGGAAAAATCCAGATGTGATCTTCACCTAAATGAACACTCACCTCCTCACCCACATCAAACCGTCTGGTTGATCGGTCTTTAATGTTTAACTTAAGCCCCCCACTTTGAACCCTATAACTAACAATGCCGCCATAATAAATAGCTTCAGTAATAGTTGCACTAAAGGCATTTTTCTCTGCCGAATCTTTACTTAAATCAATATGTTCAGGCCGAATGGTTGCTGTAACCGTTGTACCATTTGCCTGCAAAGCGCTTTGAGACAAGCTTAAACTACCAGCTTCGGTTTCAAGTAAGTTTTTATTATTCAATGTTCCAATAATAATATTCGTTGCACCCATAAAGTCAGCAACTCGAGTGTTTGCAGGCCGATTAAAGATTTCTTCTGGCGTTCCAAACTGGACCAGTTCCCCGTCAAAAATAACACCTATGTTATCGGCTAGTTCTATAGCTTCAATCTGATCATGGGTTACAAAGACTGTGGTGATGTTTAGGCGTTTTTGAAGATCCGTAATAAAGGCTCGCATTTCTTCACGCAGTTTGGCATCGAGGTTGCTTAGGGGTTCATCCATGAGTAAGAGTTGCGGATTGGTTACCACGGTTCTAGCTATGGCAACCCGTTGTTGTTGACCACCTGAAAGCTGACTAGGAAAGCGCTTCTCAAAACCTTCTAGTTGCACTATTTTCATGACTTCTTTAACGCGTTTATCAATTTCTGCTTTAGCAACACCTTTCATACGAAGACCAAAACTCACGTTTTTCTCTACGCTCATGTGTGGAAACAAGACGTAACGTTGAAAAACCATGCCTATCTCACGTTTTTCTGGTGCAATTCCTAAAACGGATTTGCCGTTAAATAAAATGTCACCTTCGCTTGGTTGCTCTAAGCCAGCAATCATGCGTAAAGTTGTGGTTTTACCACAACCTGAGGGCCCAAGCAAAGCAACAAGGCTACCTGGTTTAACCGTTAGAGAAATAGCTTTGACAGCCGTTACATCTCCAAAGCGTTTAACTAGCTTAATAAGCTCGAGTTGCGTCATCGTCTATCTCCTGAGTAACTTAGGATAGCGGAACTAGCGTTGTTTCTTGTGTGTGTGATCCATAATGTCATAACATTTGTGTTTAGGTCAAGGTTAAGGGGTTTCATAATCTTAATCTCCCGCTGAGCGGCGTTGAACTAATTGAGTTTGTGGTATGCACCAAAGAGCTGTTTCATAAATGACCGGTTCATTTTGAAGGTTTCTTACTAAGCAGCTTTTCTCAACAATTGCATCGCCCTCAGGCAAACTTAGTAAAGAAGCATCCTGTTGACTAACGCAGGTTGCGGCAATTGTTTCTTCACCCTTATCCAGCGCAATACCATAAAATTGCTCTAAAACATACAACAGGGATTGCCCTTGTCCTGTTTCTTTAAAATGATTAGCCTGAAGATTAGGTACAAGTTGTTCCGGTAAATAACTACGCATAAGCACAGCAGGTTCCCCATCAATTAATCGTAAGCGCTCAATCATGATAATCATTTCGTTGGCAGTAAAAGGTAATTGAGCATCGGTATGTACAAAGCGTTCAAGCTTTATGAGTTTGGTGCTGGGTGTTCGCCCTAAACTAAGCACTTGATTGGTAAAGGAGGTTAAACACTGACGTGCCTGAGGGCTGGATGCCTTAACAAAACTACCACGACCTGCAAAACGATCAATAAAACCATCATTAACTAAATGATCTAGTGCCGTTCTAACCGTGATTCTACTCATCTTATAGCTTCTAGTTAAGGCAGACTCAGCAGGGATTAAATCACCAGGTTTCCACTCACCAGATTGAATTTTAGCCCGCAAATCAACATAAAGCTGCTTGTGCAGCGGTAGTTTTACGTTAACCTTAGGTGCCACCGAAATAACTATCTTTTACTATTGGCAAAATGCTCTAGTTTTGCAAAGAAATCTCTGAAGATGCCGTCACGATCAATTTCGTATGCTTCAAGTAATGGGTAATTATTTTTTCCGTCATTATGCCAAAATTGGTCATCCCCTAGTGATGGGGTTGGTAGAAGATGCGTGGGTACCCAGCGTTTATCTAGTAACCAAGCTATGTTGATTAAATCCCAGATAACCCAAGTGCGCCCATAATGCCCTTCAATACCGCGTTGTGGATGAAGAGGGTTGTTGGTGTAAAGATGATACAAGTAATCACCAATCTCGCCTTTAGATTTAAAGTAAGTTTCCATTTCAGCTAAAGATAAGCGAAGTTGTGCTCCCATATAAAAACCTGGTAAATAAACCAGGGGCACGCCACTATCAAATAATAGTTGAGAGGAGAGCATGTCTTGCTCCATGTTAAAAGACGTATTGTAAATCGTTGTTCCTGTGGGGTAGCCTGCGGTCCAAATAACCACAATTCGATCAGCAATTTCAGGGGCTTTAAGGAGCGCTGAGGCAACATTTGTTAAAACACCAATAGCTAGAACATAAAGAATTTCCTCACTTGCTAAGGCGCGTTCAATCAAATGGTCTACCGCTTCACTTTCGACAGGCTCGTCGTAACTGCTAAGGTAGCGAGGGCTACCTCTAAAGACTTTTTGCTCGTCTTTCATATTCATTTTTTCTAGAACGGTTAGTATTTCTTGGTAGCTTTCTTCCATCCCTTCTGCTGGGGTGCAAAATGGAATGTCTTCTGGATGTCTTCCTTGTGTATTTAATCGCTGAATCCAACCAACAAAACGCTTGAACTCTAAAGGAATATCTTTCCCTTCTGCAAGCAAATCACGGGTTTTTATTAAGCCTTCCCTGTAAATACCAAAGGAATAAGGCTCAGCATAAATACCTTCAATTTTTAGAATGTCTTGGGATAAAAGTGCCCACGCTAATGCAAATTGGTCATCAATTTCATTTGCACAATCCGTATCTATAACCACGCGAACTGGTCCTGTTGGAGGCTCGAGCATGGCTTTGCGTTTTGCATCACTGATTTTAGGAAAATTGGGCATATGACTCCTTAAATTCTTAGATAGCCACCATCGATGACTAAAGATGAACCTGTTACATAACTTGATAATTCACTTGCTAAGTAAAGCGCTGCTTTAGCAACCTCTTCAGGCTCTCCCCAACGACGCAAAGGAATCATATCTAAGTAGCTTTCGCCTGCTTCTGTACCTATAACAGGATCATCGGTAATATTCATTTGGGTATTGATTATGCCTGGATGAAGCGCATTTACACGTATGCCTTTAGGGCCAAGTTCATCTGCTAATGCATGCGTCATGAGTCTTACCGCGCCTTTGCTAGCACAATACATGGCGTAACCACCTGTACCGCGCATGCCGGCAATGCTTGATAAATTAATGATATTTCCAGTTCCTTTTTTTAACATTCGTTTTGCTGCAACTTGTGTTCCAAAGTAAACGCTTTTTATATTCACATTTGACATGAGATCAAAATCAGCTTCTGTTGCATCAAGCACGCTTTGTTTGTTAAGAATTCCCGCATTATTAACCATAATATCAATACCACCAAGCTCATCAGCAGCGTTCATAGCAGCTTCAAGATCACTCAGGCTCGTGACATCACAATGAACAAAAACAGCCTTTTGGGTGCCTTGTTGCTCTATTAATTTTTGTGTTGTTTGGCCCCCTTCACGTGGATTCTCACGAATATCAGCAATGACAATAGTGGCACCTTCTTGCGCAAAGGCTAAAGCAATAGCGCGCCCATTGCCACTAGATGCACCTGTAATTACTGCAATTTTGCCTTTGAGTAATGCCATGCTCAAACTCCAAAACTAAAAGTGGATATATCCCTTAAATGCTCAAAATTGGCCCTAATGTGGCTAAAAAAGCAGCTGAGGAACGTTAAACTTAAATGTTATGACATTATAAACATAGTTTTGATAGCAATGTCAAAAAACCCTAATTCGTCTAGCTAAAATCTTCCCACTACAAGATCGGTTAAGAGAAATTTCTTAATAATTTTTGAATCAGGATGAAAACCCAGACCTATGCTATACATAAGGTCAACATGACCATCAGAAAGCTCATACGTACCCTCACTAAGGGCTTCTCTCATGGGGTTTTGATGAGGATCATATTCCATGATTAAGCCCCCTGCTGTACCAGCAAACAAATGTAGTGATGCCA
>CAZWJZ010000073.1:0-16513 GCA_964634665.1 uncultured bacterium
GGGTACCAACAATACACCTTGGAGATTGAGATGATTTTCAAACACCCTCTAGACCTCTACCCCATAGGTAAAAACACCGTCGTTTTTGGCAAAATCCTACACATACATGTAAATGACAGCGTTTACCAAGAACCCTACAAAATAAACACCGAAGCCCTGCAACCCATAGGTCGTTTAGCAGGCAACAGCTACGCCAACATAAATGAACTCTTCACACTCGAGCGTCCTGTTTATAAGAAGGATTAATGCACGCCACTTTCTATTATCACGGCATGTGAATTTATGGCAAAACGCACGTTTTGCCTGAATTCGTTCAGGGTTTGCGCATTAACGTAAGTCATAGCACTTTGTAAACCTTCACGCATACGACTCACTGCCTCTTGTGCATTTTGGTGAAAACTTCTTAGGGTTTGCTGTGAGCCTTCTATGTAATTTCGTTTTTCCGTCACCATAGCGCTAGCCATGCCGTATAAATGCACGCCAATGAGCTGCCCATTATCTTTTATGAGTACATTCTCTTCAAAACTGGCACTCGCAAAGAATTTACCCATCATGACACCTTCACTGTAAGCAAGGGCTTTGACAAAATCTCCAGCACTGTTCACACCACCATCACTTATAAGCGTGACATCTGTGTAAGCAAGTTCTTGCCTGAGTTTATAAATCTGCTCAAGTAAGGTCATTTGACCCACGCCAACCCCTGTATTAATGCGGGTGGTACAAACAGAACCCGGCCCAACCCCAAGTTTAATAATGACATGCTTAAAGCCAGAGAGTTTCATGAGCCAATACGCATACAAAAAGCCTTCTACTGAGCCAACATTACCCAATATAATGCCACTCGAAATACCATGATTGCGTAAGCGCTCTAAGATAGGTAGTACGGCTGCATTAGCACCATGAGCGATGTCTATGCTGGCAAATTGAAGATTATCTAGTTTAAAGAGTTCCTCAAAAAAACTATCGTTTTCGTTAATGCCTAAAGCAACTCCAACATTGCTTTCGCTTTGCTTAACATCCGCTAGCCGATCTTCATCACTAAGACCCACTCGAGGCAAAATATGAATGCCACCGTTGTTCTCAGCGACATCTTTAGCAAAACGAGAACGCATGAATGACATTGAGGCACCAAAAGCAGGAAATAAGCTTAACTCTTGATTTTTAAGGTTCGTAAAAACCTGCTGCGTGTTCACATCACGCCGTGAAACGGCTGTACTTAAAAAGGTAGGTACAATCGTTTTATCAGCAAAGGTGTAGTAAATTTCGTGTGCATCAAAACTATGATTAGTTAAGGCCTGTTTGGTTTGCTCGAGTGCTTCTTGAGCAATGCTGTCGCGTTTTGAGAATACCGTGTTAGTCACGTAAACAACTCTACCCTTTAGCCTAGACAAGGGTCAATGCTATACCGAATTCCAACTAGAGCTAAAAAGAAAAAAAGAAAAGCCAAACAAAAACAGAAAAAGCAAACTGATTCCTTTAGCTCTCCACCTTAAACCTATCACTCCCCAAAGGAGCAACAATCTCACTCTCAGACAAAACACCTCTAAGACCCGCATGCAATTGACTCACCAAACCACTAGCAGTAGACCGCAAAGCACTACCCTCCAAAAGAGGATCACTCGCAAACGAATAAGCCGTTAAAAGCTGCAAAGAAGGCGTACACGTATTCTGAGTCTTCACAGCAATAGCAGGACTCTCACTCTCATTACCCGAAGCATCCTTAGCAACAGCAACAAGCTCCAAGTCAGACTGATTAGGCATATTCGCACTACTATTCCAATTAATCACAAAAGGACTCGTACCCACAGCGCTATTAACAAACACACCTCGACCTAAGCTACCTTTACCACGAACATACAAATCAACACTAGAAACACTCATATCATCAACAGCATTAACCAACACAGCAACCGTTCCAGAAACAGGAGAGTTAGGCGCTGGAGAAGTGATAGATAGGGTTGGAGGGGTTAGGTCATTGCTGTTGCAAGCTGACACTAGAGCTAAGATTAGAAATAACGCTTCCCATCCCCTAATTGGTATACTTTTTTTGAACATATTTCAATCCTTGATTCTCAAGCACAGAGCGGACTTAGTCTACTCTGTGCTTGACTAGTTAAAGCTTAGACCTCTGGTAAGTCTAGAAAAATACCATAGGGAGGAGGACCAAACTCGTTGACGTAATCGAATTTGATGTCTATAGCTTCTTTGCTAAAGTAAGCTGCCTCTAATAAAGCTTTAGCAGCTTTTTTGGGACGGTCAATTATACTAAAGAATAAAGACAAGCCCTTACCCTGAGCTGGCAGGACGTAATAGTTACTATGAAAATACAGAACGGGTGCTTTCCCAATTACCTTCACCTCACTCCATTTCATAAATGCTGGTTTCATTAACCGCCGTACATAAACACCTTCTAAAGAGATGACGTATCTTTGTGCAAGCAATGAAATGGAAACGTAAACAAAGAACAGACCAATGAAGGTAACTCCCAATACAAGAAAGATAATAAGAATTACATTCACAAACGTTACTCCCGGCAGATATGGCCCGACTACAGAATCGTATAAAAAACGAATACCGAAATTTGTTAAATAGCCTCCGGCAATTAGCATCATTAAGCTAAAAAGAGCACCTATAATTCCAGGTCGGATAGTAACTTTGCTCATGGAATGTAATCTACTACAGAAACTAACTTTTTAATAGTTCCAACCTAGCCAAGTAGGGTGCGCTTAGCGCACCAACGCAGTCAACACACGACAGCCTCACTCTCCAACCAAATCCGATAAATCCTCAAACTCAAAATCCTCCTTACACCTCCAAGTCTCATCATAAACTTCTGCCTTGACATAGCTGTGAAACTATGTTCCTCCTGCAACAAAGTTTCTGCGGTAATTAGGCCTGGTTTCCTTAAGATTAGTGGTGCGCAGAGCGCACCCTACTTGGCTACGTGAATTAACAACTCGAGTGCTTTAGCTTTAATAACTAATACCTTAGTAGCAAAAGGTTTATTCTTCATGGTCTTAGAGCATCAGAAAACGCTATAGTCAATACGTGATTAATAATAGTGGTGAAGAAAATTACGATCAAAAGCTTGTTGACATTAGAGATAAGATGCTTGCATGGGAAGGCCCCATAGTTTTGGTGAGTCATGTTGATCCAGATGGTGATGCTCTTGGTAGCACACTTGCTTTAAAGCGAGCTTTGGACAGCTTAGGTAAAAGCACGCAATTTGCTATGGATGTACCGCATTACCTAAACTTCTTAGTTAAAGAAAATGAAGTGGTAAAGGAACTCGAGCGTTTGCCTGAAAACTGTTTGCTGTTGGTTTTAGATGTTGATTTGGGTAGGCGTACGGTGGGTGCGCCTTTAGAAGGTGCTTCTTTTAGTATTAATATTGATCATCATGGTTCTAATACTCGAACGGCTGACTTATTTTGCGTTCAGCCTTCTAAAGCTGCTACTGCGCAAATGGTGAAAGACCTCATTAATATAATGCCGGTAACTTGGACAGCAGATATTGCAACGCCTTGTTTAACAGGCATTATTACTGATACGGGTAATTTTCGTTATGCTAATACGAATGCAGAAGTTTTGAATGATGCTGCTGAGCTGATGGCACATGGTGTTGATTACACTTTCTTAGCTGATAGGTTGCAGTGGCGTAGCCCGAGTTATTTCGCTATGCTTGGCAAGGTCATGTCAACCATCGAATTTCCGTTTGATGGCCTTGTTGTTATGGCGCACTTAACACACGAAATGGAAGCTGAAGTACCCAAATCAGATGATGACTCAAATGATTATGTAGGCTTAATACGTTACGCTGAAGGCGCAAAAATTGCTATTTTCTTAAAAGGACGTGAAGACCACACCAAAGTCTCTATAAGAACGAGAGATGGCGTGTCAGCCCAAGCCATATGCCATGAATTAGGTGGTGGCGGGCATGTTGCAGCAGCGGGTGCAAAAATAAATGAAACGCTGGACAAAGCAACCCCTATGGTTTTAGCAGCCACTAAAAAAGAACTCGAGCGTCAAGGCTTACTTTAGTCAGATAGGTTTGACTGTATTTTTGTCGAAAGTATTTTTATGCTTATTGCAAATTTAGATGCTGAGGCAACGCAAGTTTCGGGTGTTTAAAGGTAGCTTTGTGCTATTTTTGCAGCTTGTTTTGCCAAGCTAGTTAGGTCTGGAATCTCTTCATTAAGTTGCTTTGCTAAAAAAGGTAAGACCTTTTCTGTCGGCAAGTTACCTACCCGTTCATCTTCTGCAAAAGGGCATCCACCTATGCCTGCTAGTGCGCCTTCAACCCATGTCACTCCAAAGCTTAGGGCGCACTCGAGTTTTTCTTGCCAGTCGTTGGGCTTGGCGTGCAGGTGCACACCCAGTGTTTCTGGTGCGCTTGTCTCACTTAGAATTTCATGAATGAGTTTTGGTGTTGCGTTACCCACGGTATCTGATAAAGCAATATCTGTTATGCCTATGTTTCTTAGCTTTTCTACAAAGTTTAGGGTATCTTTTGCTGTCCATGCGTCACCGTAGGGGTTTCCAAATCCCATGGATAAATAAACGGTGAAGTTGAGCTTGCCTTTTGAGTTTAGGTACATTTCTTTGACTAAATCCCATGATTCAGCTAGAGTTTTGCGGGTGTTGCGTAGTTGAAAGGTTTCGTTAACTGATAGTGGGTAGCCAACTGCGTGTAGGTTTGGCGAGGTGAGCGCTCTTTCTAGACCTTTTTCATTGGCAATAATTGCAAGTAAGTCAGCGTCTTTGGGTACCCTTAGTTCAGCTAAGACTTTTTCTGTGTCTTGTAGTTGGGGTACTGCTTTTGCTGATACAAACGAACCCATATCTAAGTGCTTAAAGCCGGCATTTAGTAAGGCTTGCAGGTAAGCTACTTTTGTTTCCGTGGGTATAAATTTACTTAAGCCCTGCCATGAATCACGTGGGCACTCAAGGTATTTCATAAAGCCAGTATAAGGCAGTTCAAGCACAAAAAGAGGCTTTTCTAGAAGTTTGTAGCCTTCAGATTACACAGTCATAAAACCAAGCTCATATACTATCAACGTGCTAAAAACACTCGAGCTTTCTAATTTTGCCATTGTTGATTCTTTAAGTATTGAGCTGTCAGCGGGTTTAAATGTCTTGACGGGTGAGACGGGTGCAGGTAAATCTATTTTGATTGATGCGCTTTCTTTGCTTATTGGTGGTCGTGCTGATAGCACGTGGATTAGGCATGGTAGTGATAAAGCACTTATTCAGGGTATTTTTACTGAGGATAGGTCGGCAAGTCGCACGCTTAAACTGACGGGTCGTAGTACCGCACGTTTAGATGGTGAGTTGGTTAGTATTTCTGAGCTTACTGAAACTATGAGTAGCAGTGTTGCTTTGCATGGTCAGCATGCTTCCCAGGTGCTTATGAACCCAACTGAGCAACGAAAATTGCTAGACAGATTGTTAAGCCCTAAAGATAAAGCGCTTTTAGCGGAGTATCAAGCTAGCTTTGCAGAGTATCAGAAAATCGTTAAGACTTTAGCTGAGTTAAAGTCTGCTTTGAGAGAACGCGCTAGACGTATAGATATCATTAGCTTTCAGGTAAATGAAATTAACGATGCGAAGCTTAAAGCTGATGAGCTTGATGAACTCAAAGAACAGTTAGAAACGCAGCGGTATGCTGAGCGCATAGTGAGTGCAAGTAGTAAAGCAAGTGCTGCCTTAAGTGAAGCTGAACCCAACGCGCTTGTCATGCTTAGTGACGCGCTTAGAGATTTAGAGCAGGCAGCTAAATACAGCAACACTCTCAACTCACTAGCCGCTGATTTACGTGACGCTTTAGGTAGTGTAGATGCCATAAGTCAAGAACTCATCGGCTTCTTAAGTGACTTTGAAACAGAACCCGCTGAACTCGAGCGTCTAGAAGACCGCATGGCACTCATAGAGAATTTACAGCGCAAATATGGTGACAGTATAGAAAGCATTTTGAAGTTTAAAGAGCAAGCAGAAGCTGAACTTCAAGACTTGCAAGATGCTGAGTCAACTATAGAAACACTCGAGCTTGACAAAGAAACCTTAGCAAAAAAGCTTAATGCTTTAGCAACTAGTCTAACAAAAGCAAGGCAGAGTGTTGCTGAGCCTTTGAGTAAAAATATTAGTAAAGAACTCAAGCCTTTAGGTATGGAAAATGCTGTCTTTGAAGTGCAGTTAGAGCCTTTAGCAGAACTTAACCCGCAGGGTAAAGACAAAATTACTTTTTTATTTAGCGCTAACTTAGGCGAAGCACCCTCCGCTCTAAGCAACGTTGCTTCAGGCGGAGAACTCTCACGCGTCATGCTGGCACTTAATGTTGTTAGCGGAACAGATGTGCCTATTTTAGCCTTCGATGAAGTAGACGCAGGCATAGGCGGAAAAACAGCCCGAGCTGTAGGTAAACTCTTAAAGCAGCTTGCTAAAAATCATCAAATACTCGTTGTTACTCATTTACCTCAAGTGGCAGCTTACGCAGATGCCCACTTCTACGTTGAGAAGCAAGAACAAGATGGTCGTACACTCACTACCGTAAAGAAACTCGAGCTTAAAGAACAAGAACTCGAGCTTGCTCGTATGCTTTCAGGGAATATTAGTGAAGCATCTTTAGCAAACGCTCGTGAATTATTATCTGAATCAAAATAGCTCGTCTTTATCCTTAATAAATAGAGAAAAAACAACTGATTAGCACTTAACTACAAACATATAAACCCTTTAACACCCCAATGCAGCAAAAATAAGTCATAATACAAGCATGGCATTTAGTGATATTGAACTTCGCATTCTCGGTTGCCTAATGGAAAAAGAACGCACCACTCCCGATCAGTACCCGCTTACTACCAACTCACTTGTTCTTGCCTGCAACCAAAAAACCAACCGTGAACCCGTAACTGACTACAGTCCTGTAGATGTAGAGCATACACTGCAAAACTTGCGTGACAAAGGTTATGTTAAAACAGCTCGTGAAATGAATGAGCGTGCCAAGAAACATAAGCACAACATGCGTGACAAGTTTCAGCTTGGTAATAAACCCCTTGCGATTCTAGCAGTCCTTATGTTGCGAGGCAATCAAACCCCCGGTGAACTTCGTCAACGAACTGAGCGTTACACTCATTTTGCTGACCTTGAAGAAATCGAAACTACCTTAAAGCAATTAGAAAGCTACCAACCTGCTTTGGTACAAAATTATGGGCGTGGTCCAGGGCAAAGCCAAGACCGTTGGGGTCAACTTTTAGGTGGTAATACCGAAGAGAAACAACGCCCGCGAGTAAGAGCTATTCCTTCAGAAAAAACCAATGAGTTTGAAACTCTAAAAATAGAAGTAGCTGAGTTAAAAGAACAACTTGCCTTTTTATATGATCACTTAGGTTTAGAGCCCGATATAAGCTAGCTGTAGTTCTCTAAACTTTTTTAATATCTTAATCACACAAGCTTAAAACACTTGTGTGATTTTTGTAAGACTCTATCCGTTACACTGTGTTTAGCTTTTCTTGTAAAAGCAGTCTTTAAAGCCTCTTTCATGAGTTTTGAAGACCCTGGAAGCTTTGAAGCTTACACGTCTATTTGGGCGCTTAGTGTAAGTGGAGCTAGTAGCGCAACCGGCCAGAGGAATTATCTTTTTTGATTGTCCTTTGGACCGCTCGACCTTCGATTTTTTATTACATCGTCTTTAAGAAGGGAGCACCAAGTGAAGAGGACAATCGTCTTTCCATCATCAGCACCCACTTCACGTGCTTTTAACAGTCAAATAAACTCCGCAAGTCTCGCAGTAAAATTCTTTTTACTTATTGCTTTAAGTTTAATTATTAGTAGTTGTGGTGTTAGCACCCTAGGTATCCCTGTACCCATACCAGAACCCGTTGTTGAGCAACCCGAACCAGAGCTCGAGCTCGAGTCTGATCTTTTACCTAAGCCTATCTTTGGTGCTTATACCTATGGTGGGGTTTGGTCTGGCATGGCACCTATTTATGATCTTGAGGCTGATTTGGGTCAGCGTCTTGGTTTGGTGCATTGGTTTATGGGTTGGAATAATGCCTGGGATGCGAGTCTACTTGAAATGGCCACTGAGGGTGGTCGTGAAGCCATGGTCTCTTGGGAGAGCATTAATGTAAGCCTGATTGAAATTATTAATGGTGAGCAGGATGCTTACATTCAGTCTTGGGCTGAGGGTGCTGCTGCTTTTGAGGAGCAGTTTTATCTTCGTCCTTTTCCTGAAATGAATGGTGACTGGACACCTTGGAATGGTCAACCCGATTTGCTTGTAGCCGCTTGGAAGCATGTTGTTGATATCTTTGATGCTGCGGGTGCAGATAATGTTTTGTGGGTTTGGGCGCCAAATATTACAGATGAACCTCGAATAGAGTCTAACCGTATGGAGCATTACTACCCGGGTGCAGATTATGTTGATGTGCTTGCGCTTGATGGTTATAACTGGGGTACAACCAGATCTTGGAGTGAGTGGATGAGCTTCGAGGAGGTTTTTGCAGCCCCTTATGAGCGTATTTCAGCTTTAGGTGAGCAACCCATCTGGCTTGCAGAGGTTGCTTCTGCTGAGCAAGGTGGCGATAAGAGCGCTTGGATTGATGATATGTTTGCTTCAACAGCGTTCCCAAGATTAGAAGCGCTTGTTTGGTTTAATGAAAATAAAGAAGCTCAATGGCATGTTACAAGTTCTGACGCTGTGCTAGCTTCTTTTCAGGCAGCTCTTAGTGAAAGTATTCAAATTGCTGGTTTAGACTAAAATCCTTTAAACAGTTCAGCAAGCTAGCGTAACTCGAGTTACGCTAGCTTGCTTTATTTTTTCCTGTTGGGGTCACCAAATACCAGAACACGTTTTTTCTTTGTTTTTGGCTTTAGAGTCTGACTAACTTCTTCATTTTTAGTGCTGGCCTTGCTGTTTTCTTGTGGCTTTTTTGGGCTGCTTGTTTTTTGGGCTGGCTTAGTTTCTTCTTTGCTTACTTTTGTTGCTTGGGCAGCCACTACTTTTTCTTCATGTTTAGCTAGGGGGGTGCGCAGTTTTTTGGGGGGTGCTTCGTACTCTATTTCTTCTTCTGGCTCTAGGTTAGGCATGTCCATGTAGCCGGGTATAAGGTCTATTTGTCTTTGTACGGCTTGACTGGCAAATATTTTTACTTCGAGCTTTTCACCCATCTTGAAGGTTTTTCGGGTGTGTTTACCGAGTAGCATCATGCTGTCTTCTAAATACATGTAGTAATCATCATCTAATTGTGATACATGTATGCGGCCTTCTACTCCGTTGGGTAGGGTTACAAAAACACCAAAGTTAGTGACGCCACTTATGACACCTTCAAAGATTTGCCCTATAAAGTTGCTTGCCCAGCGAGCGTGGTAGTACTTCGTTAAGTCACGTTCAGCATCTTCAGCCACACGTTCTTTAATACTTGTGTGCTCTGCCAATTCAGGAAAGTCTGTTTTTAAGCGTTCTTTTAGTGTTGGTGATAACCTATGTTGCAGCATGGCTCTAACAACTCTATGAACAACCAAGTCAGGGTAACGGCGAATGGGGCTTGTAAAATGTAAGTAATTATCAAACGCAAGGCCAAAATGACCATTGTTTTCAGCACTGTAACGTGCTTGCTTCATGGAGCGTAATAACAGGGTATTAACCAAATTTGCTTCTGGCTTACCCGCTACCATCTTAATGATTTCTTGCAGGTCATTAACACTTTTTTTAGTAGGATCTGGCGTATAGCCAAGTTTACCTAAGGCTTTATAAAGACTATCAATTCTATCTTCAGAGGGGTCTTCATGCACACGAAAGAGCGCTGGTAAGCTTTTTTTACTTAAGTCTTGCGCAACCAGTTTATTGGCTAAAAGCATGAGCTCTTCAACCAGTTGCCTAGCAGCGTTACTACGAATGGGTTTAACTTCTAAATTTTCATCGCTTACATCCACTCGAGCTTCTGCAAAATCAAAGTTAAGTGCGCCATTTTCGAAGCGTTGTGTGCGTAGGTTTTGGCTTAGTGTTACCAGTAGTTTAAGGTCATTACCGAGTTTGCCTTTGCCTCGGGGTAGCTTTTCGCCTTCGGTGAAGGCCTGGACTTGGTCATAGGTAAGGCGTGCTGTTGAACTTATGACGGTTTCTTTAAAAGCGTAACTTTTTAGTTGTCCTGTGCGGGTGATATCTACTAATACTGAGAGTGTTAGTCTTGCTTGTCCTTCTACCAGTGAGCAAATCCCGTTGCTTAATTCTTCAGGTAGCATGGGTAAGACTTGCCCGGGTAGGTAAACACTGGTGGCACGCTCTTTGGCTTCTTTATCTAGACTGGTGCCTTCTGCTACGTAATAGGAAACATCTGCAATATGAATGCCTATGCGCACAAGGCCATCTTTTTTGCTGTCTAACCGTTCTACAGATAAAGCATCATCAAAATCTTTTGCGTCTGCGCCATCTATTGTAAAGGTATGTATGTTCCTTAAGTCTGTTCGTCCTTCTAGCATTTCACCGGTCACTGTTTCAGGTACCGCTTTGGCTTCTGCTAGCGTTCTTTCGTCAAACTCATCTTTTAAGTCAAACTTAATAATAACGGCTTTGGTTTCAATTTCAGGATCATCACCATCGCCAAGAACTTCGGTAATCTCCCCAAAGGGCTCTTTTTCACCACTAAGCTCAGGCCAGTGCATTTTGGCAACAATGCGCTTACCCGCCTCTAGTTTACCTACCGAATCTGGTAGCAAAAGAATGCGCTCTCTAAGCTTAGCTGAATCTGGTCTTAAAATAGCGTAGCCTTTAGAGTACTCTAGGGTACCTACAATCTGATCGTATTTTCTTTCTATAATACGTACAATTTCACCACTACTACGGTCATTCTTTTTGCTTGGGAAGGGTCGCGCAACGACCTTATCACCATTCCATGCGCCATTTAGGCTGTCAGCAGCTATAAAGAGGTCTTCTTCTTTTTTGCTATCGACCTTAAGCTCAGGAATGACAAAGCCGTAGCCACCAGCGGTGACTTGCAAACGACCTAACAAAAGGTTCATTTCTTGGGGAAGGCCGTAGCTTCTACCTCTGGTACGAATAAGCTTACCCTCATCAACAAGTTCTTTAAGGGTATGCCTTAGCGGTGTACGGTTTTTTAGTTTTAGTCTTTTTTGAAGTTCTTGTAAATGCCATGGTTTTTGAGGGTTTGCTTTAAAAAACTCAAAAAGTGAGGTTTTACTTAACTCAGTTTCTGTTTGCATTAGTGTTAGTGTAGCCCGAATAGCCAAGCAATACTTAAATTGAGCTTTCATTAAGCATAAATGATGGCAAGCTTAATGGCTTTCTCATAAACTAGGTTGGCTATCACACTTTTGCTAATCAAAAATAGTCTAAGCTATAGACTGATGTAAATTTTTTAACATTTTTTTAGGAACCTACTAATGAAACGATCCCTTTTCTTATTGCCCATTTTCATCATCTTAGTTAGTTTAGCTGCCTGCGGACCCAGCTCGAGTCTTAAGATTAGCTTACAAAAACAACTTATCACCCTTGATCAAAGCAGGGGTGCTGGCAAAATTAATTCTGATACCCTTGTTGTTAATGTCGAGCGTACAGGCACTAACAGTAGCGTTAATTTAACTGCAGAAGACCTACCCGAAGGTATTACCGTGAGCCCCGTCATTGTGTCTGTAGGCAGATCAAATGGCACCCTAAACTTTCAGGCATCACCAGCAGCTCAAGCAGGTGACTATACGGTTACTGTCAAAGGTGAATCAGATGCAGGCTCGAGTTTTCAGAGTCTTGGCTTAAAAGTCTTTGGTGGCGCTGAGTTTATTTTGACGCCAGAGCTAAGTAGTTTGAGTTTAGAGCAACAAATATCGCAAGCTTTAACGGTGACTATTCAACGTGACATTAGCTTTAACAGTGAACTGACCTTAAGCTTAGAAGGCAAAACTTTTGTGCAAGCAGACCCCGTAACGGTTGCTGCTAATGAAACTACTGCTCAGTTAATCTTGCAACCTATTCAAAAAACCACTTCGCCTCAAACTATTGCCTTAGTAGGTGAAACCGCTTCAGGTCGCTACATTACTGAATTAACGGTAAGCGTCATTGAAGCCGCAACCCAAGCGGATTTTGACATGAGCATAAGTACAGAGCAACTCGAGCTTCCTTGGAATAGTTCTCGTGAGCTTAAGGTTTCGATTTTGCGTAATAGTCGTTTTTCTGGTGCGATTGTGGTTTCTGCAACAAATCTACCTTTTGGGGTTAGTGCTGAGTCCGTTACGATTGCTGAGTCGCAAGATAGCGCGGTTTTAACGCTTGCTGCTGCTGATGACTTAGGGGATTTGGATACCAATGTCACAATTACAGCGCGTGGTGTGGGTGACCTTGCTTCTGTCATTAAAACTAAGAATTTGGGGGTGCAAATTGTTGAGCAACCTGCCTTAAAAGCTGAGGTTATTGCAACTAATTTAGCAGTTCCTTGGGATATTGAGTTTGCAACTGATGGTCGTTTGTTTATTACAGAACGTGCAGGTACAACCAAAGTTTTAGAGAATGGGGTTATTACAGAGTTACCTAATCCGCTAGATGTTTATGCGCCAGGCGGGGAACCTGGACTCATGGGCTTAAGCCTTGACCCTAACTTTGATACTAATAACTTTCTTTATGTTTGCTACAGCTACCAAACAAATGGTACCAAGAACCGCATTTCTCGCTTAACTCTAGTTGGTTCAGAGTTGAGGGATGAAGTTGCGCTTATTAGTGATTTGCCCGGCGCAGGCATTCATAATGGTTGCCGTTTGGCTTTTGGACCTGACGGTAAGCTATACGCAACAACGGGGGATGCAAATAACCCTGAAGATTCTCAGTCAACCTCTGTTCTTTCAGGAAAAGTACTCCGTATTAATTCTGATGGCTCTGTTCCTAGTGATAATCCTTTTGGAAATGAAGTTTGGGCGTACGGGTTGAGAAACTCGCAAGGCTTAGTCTTTCACCCTAACGGACAGCTTTATGGTACTGAGCATGGTGGCGCCGATGATGATGAAATAAACCTACTTGAAAGAGGCAATAATTACGGCTGGCCAAACGTTACAGGCACAACCAGTACAAATGAATATACAGGATCTTTGGTTGAGTACACACCAACCCTAGCCGTAGCAGGCATGACTGTTTACACAGGAGATGTTTTTCCTGAATTTAAAGATGACCTCTTATTTGTAAGTCTAAAAGCAGGTCAATTAAGACAGCTCGAGCTTAATGCTGATGGCACGGTTGCAAATGACACTGTCATTCTTGATTATGATTATGGTCGTTTGCGGGATATAGCGGTTTCGCCTGATGGTCGTATTTTTCTTGCAACATCTAATCAGGATGGTCGGGCTAATACCAGTCTTGACTTTCCAACTGCTCAGGATGACCGTATTATTGTTTTAAGTAAATAGATTTCTGCTGTTTGAATAAAACTAACGTCCTAACCTTAACTAGGGCGTTAGTTTTATTTTATGGTGCTTTATGACTTAAACTTTTGGGCCCGCTTGACTAATTTTTTTACTAGCTCCTGCTTCAAAGTCTTTAAAGTTTGCTTGAAACATTGCTGCGAGCTTATTGGCAGCTGCGTCGTAAGCCTCTGAGTCTTCCCAGTCATTTCTTGGTATAAGCAAGTCACTTGGTACTTTAGGAGCACTCAGCGGCACCTCAAAGCCAAATACAGGGTCTGTTTGGAATTCGCTTTGGCTTAATTCTCCTGATAATGCTGCATCTAATAAAGCCCTTGTGTAACGCAAGCGAATGCGCTCTCCGACACCGTAAGGGCCACCTGTCCAGCCTGTATTAAGCATCCATACGTTTGGTTTGTGCTTAGCAATGTTTTCGCCTAGCATTTCTGCATATTTTGATGGATGTAAAGGTAAAAACGGCGCGCCAAAGCAGGCTGAAAAGGTTGCGTTGGGTTCGGTAATTCCGCGTTCTGTACCTGCAACTTTTGCGGTGTAACCACTAATAAAGTAGTACATGGCTTGATCAGGGGTTAAACGTGCTATCGGGGGAAGCACACCAAAAGCATCTGCTGATAAAAAGAAAATGTTTTTAGGATGGGCTGCTACACCGTCAGGTTCTATGTTATCTAGGTGAGTTATGGGGTAAGAACTACGGGTGTTTTCTGTTTTTGAGCCATCTTCAAAGTTTACGGTGCGACTCACAGGGTTCATAGTTACATTTTCAAGAATAGTACCAAATTGATTAGAAGCCCTGTAGATAAGGGGTTCATCTTTAGGAGACAAGCGGATAGCTTTAGCGTAGCAGCCTCCCTCAAAGTTAAAGATGCCTGTTTCACTCCAGCCGTGCTCATCATCTCCTATTAAAGGTCTATTCTTATCTGTTGATAGGGTTGTTTTTCCTGTTCCTGATAAACCAAAAAAGACAGCTACGTCGCCTTGTAACCCGACATTTGAAGAGCAGTGCATACCTAAAACAGCTTGTTTTGGTAGTAAGTAGTTCATGACCGAGAAGATGGATTTTTTGATTTCTCCTGCGTATTTGGTACCGCCAATCAAAACTGTATTTTCGCTAAAGTTAATAATGACAAAAGCTTCGCTGCGTGTACCATCTCGTGATGGGATTGCGTGAAAGAAGGGGGCATGAAGTACCGTGAAGCCGGGTACAAACAGGTCGATTTCGTCATCCCCCTTAGGTCTAATGATGAACATATTTCTAGAAAAATGAGCATGCCATGGACTTTCGGTTACAACTCTTACCGGTAAAGCGTAGCTTTTATCTGCGCCTGCATAAACATCTTCTACATAAAGTTCTTGTTGTGATAAGTAGTTTTTTACTCGATTTGCGAGAGCTTCATAGGCTTCAGGAGAAAATGCTTGGTTAACATCACCCCACCACAATTCATCTTTGGTGAGGTCATCTTTGACTACAAATTTATCTTTTGGACTTCTACCCGTATAAGGGGTTGTGTCGACAACCAGTGCGCCGTGATTTGACATTTGGCCTAAACCCTTGCGAATAGTAATTTCATAAAGTAGGGGACTTGGGGCATCCCAATAGACCGATACTTGCGGTCTTAAGCCTATTTCTTCGAGGTTACGCATAGTTTCAATTCTCCAATATCTATATGATTAAGCTTATTTACCTTATTGGCTTTGTTAGTATGCCAGAAAGCTCAAGCAAAAAACTGTTGTACTTTTATAAGAACACTATTATGAACCTATCTTAGCTTTAAGGTACAGCACTTTAGCAACCGTTTTACCGCAAATGAGGGGAGGTTAAGCAATAAAGAACCTAACTCAAGCTAAAAAAAGCTTTGACCTAAAGAAATACTCGAGTATCCCTATGCTTTTAGAGGATGTATGGACCTTTATAATCTTAAGAAGCAATCACAAAGCCTGCTAAATTTCTAAACAGTTTCGTCTTTGTCGACGCTATTGCCAGCAATACTGTAAGTCATACCGCAAACACGCAAGGCAATTAAGGAAATGATACATAGATGCATGAAATTATAGTTATTGGTGCAGGTGTAGCAGGCTTAAATGCCGCCCAACGGTTAAAGCAGGCAGGTAAAGAGGTTCTCATTTTGGAGAAAAGTCGTGGTCTAGGGGGTAGATCTGCCACTAGGCGCTTAGAAGGCAACCGTGTTGATCATGGCGCTCAGTATTTTACCGTGAGAGAAAAAGCGTTTCAAACCGAAGTTAACAAATGGCTCCAGCAAGGTGACTTAAAGGTTTGGGCTGAAGGCTTTCACAGATTAACCCCAAAGGGCTTGCAAGAAGCCAAACAGGGCCACCCTAGATATATCTTTAAGGACGGCATGAACACCTTAGGCAAACGACTTGGCGAAGGTCTAAAGGTAAGAAATGAAGCTCAAGTTTCGAGCATTCAGAAGCAAGCTGATACTTGGTTACTGACACTCGAGTCAACTGAGGTTTTAGAGGCTAAAACCGTCATTGTAAATGCGCCTGCTGAGCAGGCAGCTGATTTGCTTGACTTTGATGCACCTGCACTCAAGCAGCTTTTAGCATCTGTAGTTATGGAACCTAGCTTTGCACTTATGCTTGCTTTTCCGTTGAGTTTAGCCCCTAGTTGGCAAGGAATACTGGTTGAGGTTCCTAGTTCTTTATCGTGGATTTCGCATGATAGCAGCAAGCGAGATGCACCGCCTCATAGAACCTTAACGCTTCACAGTACAGCAGCATTTGCCAGAGCAGAATTTGATACTGATAGAGATGAAGTGGCAGACACTATGCTTAAAGAACTCGTAAGCATAGATAATCGTTTTGAATCACCCCTTTTTCAAGTTATTCACCGCTGGAAGTATGCACTTGCCTCCCAGCATCTAAGCAAAACTTATATAAAGCATTCAGACAGTCTTTACTTCTGTGGTGACTGGTGTGGTGGCGCTAGACTCGAGTCTGCCTTTATGAGTGGTTTGGCTGTTGCTGATGCGCTACAGACTAACTAAGAAATAAGGCGTTCTCGTAATATATCGAGAACGCCTTATTGGTTTTGTACCAAACTGACTTATTCGTGTCCTAAGACTGAGGGAAGTGA
>CAZWJZ010000074.1:0-16469 GCA_964634665.1 uncultured bacterium
GACATCAAATTTTAGAAAGTGCGTCCCTGACGCAAATAAAACTCCGAACTCAGGTATAGAAGTATCTGCCATCTTTCACAAAAGCATAAATGCAGCAAAAAGCTCGAGTATGCCTTGCTTAAATCATGGGTACTCGAGCTTTCCTAGCTCAATTGAAACTCAGTCCCTTTTTCGGAATCATTCCGATTTACATGCTACAATTGTTTTATGGAACCCACCCTTTTGCAAGTTCTTTTTTATTCTTCCTTAACCGCTATAGCTACCGGTTTAGGTGCACTACCTTTACTCTTTGCCAAAAGCATCCCAAAAAGATATTTAGGCTTAGCTAATGCTGCAGCGGCTGGTTTAATGCTGGCTGCCAGTTTTCAGCTAATCAATGAAGGTATCGCTCATAATCTTTGGCGAACACTTTTGGGAATCATTTTAGGGCTCTTATTCATAATGCTGAGCCACAGCTATTTAAAGCGTTTTGACAATCTTCATGTGGGCCAACTCGAAGGTGCTGACGCTACAAAAGTACTGCTCATCATGGGCGTCATGACGCTACATTCAGTCGCTGAAGGCATTGGCGTGGGTGTTTCTTATGGTGACGGAATTAGCTTTGGGCTATTTATTACTCTAGCCATTGCAGTACACAACATCCCTGAAGGTTTAGCAATAAGTTTAGTGATGGTGCCAAGAGGCGTGCCTGTCTGGCGAGCTGCACTCTGGAGTATTTTTTCTAGCCTGCCACAACCCATAATGGCGATACCAGCCTTTTTGTTTGTTTTGTACTTCAAGCCTTTTCTACCCGTGGGTTTAGGTTTGGCAGCGGGTGCCATGATATGGATGGCACAAAGTGAACTCGTTCCTGACGCACTAGAAGATGCACCCGCAGGACACGTAGCCGCCGCCATCACGCTAGCAGCAACCGCCATGATCGCATTTCAAACACTAATCGCATCTTAGTCACGCGAGAAAGTTGCGGTTTGAGGAGCGTATACAACCCATGTTTTAAAGGGTTTCAAATCTACAATCTGTCCAAAACTACTTGTAAATTTAACCCCATTTTCCAAATCCCAACGACCAGATATAGTTTTGCCACGCAAGTACAACGTGGCCGTACCGCCTCGCATGGGTATATAAAGTCTTCCTTCAGTATCCCCTGGCACCGGCACTGCATCTATATTAGCGAGTAACACTGCATCTACTAAAACAGCTTCACCATTAGCATCGTTAGCATCTTCACCATTTCTTACCCATCGATATAAATTGAGATCATTTATAAACCTAAAGCCTGAACTATACGAATTTGTGTAACTAATGGTTAGCTGCTGGGTATCTTGCGCATCTTCAGCAGGTCTGTATAAATTGCCACTGACTATCGTGGACCTATTTAACCTAAGCCTTGCGATTTCTTGCCTTAAACTATTACCGTTAGAAAAAAGATTGTACGGCGCATCACCTTGACCACGGCTAAACACTTCTGTTGAACTAAAATAAGCATTAATTGTCGGCAAGGTACTACGGCTAATGGCAGCTAGAGCCCCTGGCGAGCCACCATCATGAACCATAATGCCTCCCATCGTACTTGAAACCTCATGAAAATACTCTCGCGTGCTTCGAACCGGACCAACTCGAGCTGGGTCTATTCTGTCGTAAACAGTCATTAGGCGTGTTATGCCGCCTTCGACAGGCATTTCAATAATCTGGCTTGCCTCTGCTAAACCAGCTTGTGGATAACCACGAAAATTATCAAGAATGACGGTTAATGGCCTATCTCTTGTTTCTATATAAGGAATGTTTGCAAACAGTGCGCCCGTTGGCGTCTCACTACCCTCTGGGCTTGCTGCTAAACCTAAGTTATCTTGACTAGCATTAGCTTCAGCAGTTGTTTGACCTGACTGATCTGCGTTACCACCCGATTCTCGGTTTGTCTCTTGCCCAGCCGTAGTTAAAGCCGCTTGCGTTTGGGTATCGATAGTTTCTGTGCTAGTTCCAGTTTCATCTGGGTTAACCGCAGCAATTTCTGTTCTTGGTAAAGGAATAGGAATAACCTGACGGCTTGCAACTTGCGCGCTTGGACTGGCCGCTACACTCACAGCAGAACTGACCTGAACTTGGGTATTAGGCGTAGGAATAGTACTAGACCCTGCCACTGAAGTTTGAATGTTTGGACTTGGCACAGCTTGGGCTTGACTCACGCTTGCCTGAACTGCAGGACTTGGTACAGCTCGAGCTTCTGAGACAGTAGCCTCAACAGTCGGCGTTGGTACAACCTGCACGACCGTAACTGCGGCACTTACATTAGGTTGAGGTACAGCCTGCGCTGTTTCAACAGTCGCTTCGACAGTTGGTGTTGGCACAGCTTGCTCAACTATTACGCGCACACTTACATCAGGCTCAGGTAATTCTTGAGCTAGCTCAACTTGCACGCTAGGTGTTATAGAAATAGTTATAGCTGAAGACACACTCGAGCTTGGGCTTGGTGCAGGTATCGCTATGCTTTGTGCCACAACGTCTGGTACTACTTCTGCTTCTTGTATCTCTGGCAAACTGGTACTTACACTTATATCTGGCATGACATCAACTTGAGCTTGTTCTGCTTGCTGTGTGGCTATAGCTGGAGTCGGTATAGGAATACTTACAGTAGCGACAGGCTCTTGCGTTTCAGTAATTGTCGTGGTGGCTTGTGGTACAGGAATAGCTTGCGCTTCACTAAGCTCTTCAGGTGAAGGTTCTGTTAGCGCTTCCGTCTGTGCTGCTGGCGCAGTTTGCTCTACAGGTTCACCAATTTGATTAGCTTCCACTTGAGGTTCAGCTGCTTGTGGTGCAGGGGCATCTGCAGCGGGTGCATCAGTTTGTTCTTCAGACAAGGCAGGCGAACCCACCTCAATAACCAAAAAACTTTCTAATGGAATGGGCTGCGGTCGGGTATAGAAAAAAACGAATAAAAATAAAGCCAGAAAGTGCAGCAATATAGAAAGCATAAGTGCACGTCTTCTATCTTTATCTTGCCAAGCCTTAGTCATTAGCCGCCGCCAGTAGCAATCGCTATACGCTGCGCTCCTGATTGTTTAATTAAATCCATCACTTGAACCGTAACACCATAAGGAACATCTTTATCAGCACGTAAAACCACAACAGATAAACCTGACTGGCTAAGCACCGTTTGCAATGTTGCAACAAGCTGAGCTTCAGTAACCTGAACACCCGACACAAAAAAATCCAAATCTTTCGTAATCGTTACGGTTGGCAAATCAGAAGTCGTATTTTGAGCACTAGAAGCCTGAGGTAAATCAACCGGCAACCCAGACTCGAGCGTTATAAAGGTGGTTGAAACCATAAAGAAAATAATTAACAAGAACACAACATCAACCATGGGAGTTAAATCTAAAGCTAACTGAGGTCGCCTACTCGAGCGTCTTCCTACTCTCATATCGTTCCTCGTAAGGGCTCTTCTTGCATGAGTCGAACATCTTCAGCAGCTACATTAACTGGGCGCTTAGGGTCTTTTTTGCTCGCTACCGCTTGAGCAACATTAGCCATGAGCTCTTCCCTACGTCTATCTACTTCTAGTAGTAAATTATCAACCTTATTGGCTAAAAAATTTTGTCCTATGACTGCTGGAATGGCGACAATCAAACCCGCCGCAGTCGTAACCAAAGCTTGACCAATGCCATCGGCTAAGGCCGCAGGGTTACCTGTACCTTGTTGAGATATTTCTGCAAAAGCCACAATCATGCCTGTAACCGTACCTAGCAAGCCTAGTAAGGGAGCAATTTGGGCAATCGTCGCTAGCGGTCTTAAACCACGTGTTAAAGACTGCTCTTCAAGTAACGAGGCTTCTTGAAAAGCGGCTTCAACAGCAGAGCGACCATAAGGTAGTTTTAACAATGCAGACTTTAGTACCCTAGCTACAGGACCGCCATGATTGTCACAAGCAACCAAAGCACCTTCTAAATCCCGCTCACTCACAGAAGCATTCACTCGAGCCATCAGCGTATCAGAATCACTGCGTTCTTTTGATAGTTTTAAAAAGCGTTCTATAAATATATATAAAGCATAAATGGATACCAGCAAAATAATAATTAGGATGGGTCCACCACTTATAAGTAATTGCATGCTTTCCTTCCAAGAATCATAATCTGGCGCATCATACCAAGCTCGTTGCTTCTAAGTTTGGGCTGCCCATAACCTTTTTCATTCATTTTTACCTTGGCTTCTATCAGAACACCCACAGCATAGGCATGCTACGAAACTAAAGTCTTAGGCGTATGAGAAATGTTTAGATGGTTTAACTAAGTTATGGTTCAAATCAACTGCCAGCAGCTTTTCAAAAACCCATTCTGGTGATAAAAATCTGCATCATAAAGAATTATTTATGTCTTTATCACTAAACTTAATGAAGCGAAGGGCATTCATGGGAGAATTTCTGTTTTGCACATCTAGGCTTAAAACTCTAGTTTTATAAAGAACGACTCTTTAGAGTAAATAAAGAAAAAATCCGTAAACAACAAAGATTAGCTTAAAGCCTTTGCCTAGCCAATAAAACCTAATTTACAGATTCATTAAGAGTAGAGATGTCGGCTGAGTTAAAACTACCCATCGAATCTGAATCATCTAAAAGTAAAAACTCGGTAAGACGCACCAGTTTCTGCCTACGCTCAGTAATAAAACTCTCCTGAAACTCGAGCTTTTCTGTTATGGCTAGAGTTAGAAAATACTTGGTGTTTTCCCAACTTGCTTCAATAAGTTCAATGGATTCATCTTCAAAAACTTCTTGAAAAAGCGTGGGTAAGCCCAAAACATGGTTTCTTTCACCAATAAGGCTAAACCGAGTTAAGTCTGTTTTTCGTCTTGCTTTATGAAAAAGTACTTCCACGGAAGCCTCTTCACTAAGCCTTTGCACTTCTTCTTTGACAATGAATGCACGATCTATCATAATTCAGACCTCACTTTGAACCACTCGAGCTATTCTTGCCATTGGCATTTTCACATAACTTGTCAGATGTGCAAAATGCACACAATCAGCCCAGCCATTTAGGCTTCGGTGTGGTGGTCTATTCCTTTGCTTAACTCCTTAGCGAAGTTATATCCTCGTGAAGTATAGCTTAAAAGCAGCAGAACTCGAGTTTTACAGGGTAGGCAAGGTCTTTTTGTAGTTTTTAGCTTAATGCTAATTATAAGAACTATACCTATCCTTTGGCTTCGGTTTTTACCTAATCTCGCCTTTGTCCCCTTAGATATTTACTTATAAAGCCTTTAGAATTTGGCTTAGGCACATCTTTTCTGCTCATTTGGTAATTAGTGCACAGCAAGCACCCTATGTTCACAAGGTAAACTTAGCCGTGGCACAAAGCAGAGGTAAACGCAGTTCTAAATCTAAAAATAATGCTTTTGATATTGAAGCAGTTGGTCTTGTTTTACTAATTATTGGAAGTTTTTTATTAGCTATGCTTGTTCCACAGTTTCCTACTGGCGACTGGGGTGAGCGAGTTCGCGCTATCTTTATTGGCAATATTGGTTGGGGTAGTTATTTTTTACCATGGCCTTTAATTTACTATGGTGGCCTCTTATTAATTGGTCGCAATCCTAAACAAATGATTAAAAGAAGCTTGGCTTACTTCACAACTGCTTATGGCCTGTGGTGTGTACTTATGCTTTCTCGACCTGTTCTCTCGGGTGTTATTGGGCAAGACTTAAAGGCTTCTTTAACTGGCTTTATAGGCTGGTTAGCTTACCTACCTGCTTTCCTTATTATCAGTTTAGGCTTGGATGCATTTAGAAATTCACCTTTAGGTTTCAGCGCAAGAGAAATCCTTAGAAAAACCATTCGCGGTACGCAAGATGCCACCGAAGCAGCACTGTTAGAACGAAAAAAGTTGAAGGAGCGCGCAGCCTTAAGTGCTGATATTGCTAAAGCAAGGCAAAGTCTAAACGTAATTGATGAGGATTTAAAAGCCTTAAATCTTTTGTACGCAGGTAACGCTGAGTTGGGTACTTGGCGTTCTGAAATAAGTTCACATCTTAAACATTTAAAAAAACTGGATGAGTTAAAACTCAAAGATGCTCAGACTGATATGAAGCGCTGGAAGACTAACATTGCTAGTTTCACAAGGGACAGAGCTGAAGACTTAAAAACAATTTTAAATACCGAAGGCATCACCATTTTTGATACGTGGAGTAATAATATTGATGAATCGCTTAAAGAAGCTGTGGCTCCCAATTCTAAAGCCGCCAAACCTTTAGATACCATTAGACAGGTACTTGCCGTGGATGCACTTGGCTTAGCAGAGCGTTACAAGCATCTTTGTAAAACACGCGACAAAACGGTAGCAGAAATAAAGAGTCTAAATGCACGCCAGCTTTTAAAAGCTCATGAAGGCCATAAAGAACGCTTAAAAAGCTATTCGCAACTTTCAACAGCCATGAACCGCTTAGAGAAAGAAGCCAATTTACTTGAGCCATGGCGTATTTTTGTTTCAACCTTAGAGCAAAAACTAAGTCAATACCCAGATGCAGAACAATTTAAAGATTTAGACAGTTTAGCAGCAAAAGAACTCACTAAATTAGGACGAAAAGCATTACTCGAGTATGAAGGTTGGGATACGGCTTTAATTTCAACAGAGAAAGATGTTCTGGATAATCTTCCCAACGCCATTGATCTTGAGGATTCTTGGTCACGAAATGATAGCTATGATTTTCAGGCTGAATCTCGTGCTGGTAACGCGTTTGAAAAACTGGATCTGGGTGCTTTTAAAAGCACAAGAACAGAATCTTGGACCCCTAACGAAGAGGCTGACAAGAGCACTAAAATGCCTGCTACTAATGTTCAGTTTTTACAACAACCCTTAGCTGATGTTTCTGCTGTTTCACCGCTGTCACGCTATGCTGAGCAGGAAAAACTGTTTGCTTACGCAGCTGAAAAAGCACATTACGCGGTAGAAGAATTTAAACTACTTAATGATGATGAACCAGCTGAAGTTGGAGGCATCCCTATTCAGTTACCAAGCTTTGATTTGCTTGATGAAATTAGTGTAACGCAAGAAAACCCTGAGAGTTTAAGAGCTGAAGTCAGAGCTCGAGTGCGTAAGATTGATGAGACTTTGTCTAATTTTAAACTTGAGGGTCGTGTGGTCTCCTCTGTTCGCGGGCCTACGGTAACGCGTTTTGAGGTAGAGCCAGCGCCGGGTGAAAAAATTAGTAGATTTGCTAATTTGTCTGATGATTTGGCGCTTGCTATGGCAGTGGGTAGTGTGCGTATTGAAGCGCCTATTCCGGGTAAAAGTGTTATTGGTTTAGAGGTTCCTAACGAAAGACGTGACCTTATTCAGTTTCGTGAGGCTGTTGGTTCGGATGCTTTTCGTAAGAGCAAAGCTCGATTGCCTATTTTGTTGGGTAAGAGTATTGATGGTGAAATGAAGGTGGGCGACCTTGCCAAAATGCCTCATTTGCTGATTGCTGGCTCGACAGGGTCTGGTAAATCTGTTGCCGTTAATACCATTGTGAGCAGTTTGTTATTTAAGTTTTTACCTACCGAGTTACGCTTTTTAATGATTGACCCTAAAATGGTTGAACTAACGCCTTATGACGGCATTCCTCATTTGTTACAGCCTGTTGTTACTAACCCTAATGATGCTGCGGGTGTCCTTATGGGCGCAGTTGCACACATGGAACGCCGTTATAAAATGATGAGCAAAATTGGTGCTAAAACAATTGATCAATACAATGAAAAAGCGCGTAATTTAGATATGTCAGAATTACCTGTCATTGTCATAATTATTGATGAGTTGGCTGACCTTATGATTACCAGTAAAAATGAGGTTGAGAGTGCCATTATGCGCCTTGCTCAAATGGCACGTGCCACAGGGATGCACTTAATTTTGGCAACGCAGCGACCCAGCGTTGATATTTTGACATCTTTAATTAAGGTGAACGTGCCTGCCCGAGTCGCGTTTGCCGTTTCTTCAGGTCATGACTCACGCACTATTTTGGATAGCATGGGGGCTGAACGTTTGATTGGCTCAGGCGATATGCTTATGTCGCAACCGGGAATGCTTAAACCGCAACGTCTGCAAGGACCTTATATTAATGAAGCAACGGAACTTGTGAATGTGCCTAATTTCTTACGAAGGCAGTACTTTGAAGATGAGTTTGTTGAAGCTTATGGCAGCGATTTTGACCCACCAAGCATAGATGATAGCGATGCTAACGGCTATGTTGATTGGAATGACGAAAAGCTAAAAGTTGCTGCTGAACTTGTTATAAATGAAGGGCAAGCAAGTGTATCTCGTTTACAAAGACGCTTGCAGATAGGGCACGCTCGAGCTGGCAAACTCATGGATTCTCTTGAAGCTTTAGCGGTGGTTGGCCCGCATCAGGGGAGTAAACCAAGAGAAGTTTTGGTTGAAATAACTGAATTACCTAATATCTTTGGCTCTTAAGCTTTATAGTTCAGAATCACCATAACGCTCAAGCATAAAAATAGCTAAGCCTGTTATGACCATAAGGATAGTCGCTAACGCTAATGCCGCTGCGTAACTTTGCTCACCGGGTCTTGAAAGCCTATCAAAAATTGCTATGGGAAGGGTTGCAAATTTACTGTTTTGCAAGGTAAGGGTTGCAGCAAATTCACCCATAGAAACCGCAAAGGCAAAACTAGCTGCCGTGATAAAGCTTGGTAGTAACAAGGGCAGCTCAATTTGCCTTAACTGCCGAAAAGCACTTGCACCAAGCGTCTGAGCAGCCTGCTCATAGGATTTAGGCATGCTTCTTAAAGCAGGCAATAAGCTTCGAGTTACAAAAGGAAAAGCAATAACCGTATGGGTCAGACTAATGCCCCACAAACTCGTTCTTAAATCAGGAAAGGCCAACAAATAGCCTAAGCCTAGGGTTACTGCACTTATAGATAAAGGAAGCAAGCTCGCCTGATCTAGCCACCTCCAACCCGCCTTCACAACCGCATAAGCAAAACAAAACCCAACAACAAGTGAAAAAAACATACTCAAAACTGCAAATCTTAAAGAGTTAGATAAGGCCGAACCCAAACTACTAAAGCCAATAGTTCTAGGGGACTCGAGTGCGTAGCGAAAGCTATCTAAAGAAAAACTACCCGTGTGAAAAAACGTTTGGAAAAGCAAGATGAGTAAAGGTGACAATAATAGTAAGCTGGTAAATGCAAGCTGAGCATAAAGAATAACAGCAATAAATCCTTGGGGTTGCTTTAAAGCTTGTCTTTTGGTTTTTAACGCAACACTCAGTTTAGCTTGTAAACGCGTATAAATAAAGGAAAAAGCAAGAATAAAAATGACTTGCAGTGTCACCAAATAAGCTGCTGAACTAAGCTCGAGTAATCTTGAGCTTAGTGTGTGAATCCAGACTTCTAGCGTGGCAAACTGTGCAGCGGGTGCTAAAATTAAAATAACCCCAAAGGAGCTAAAACAAAATATAAATACCAGCGTTGCTGCTGCCAAAATGGCAGGTAGTGCTAAAGGCAGTGTGACTTGAAAAAGGGTTTGCAGTCGGTTTGCACCAAGCATGCGGGCTGCTTCGTAAACCTGCGTAGCTTGGGCTTCTAAAAACCCACTCACCATGCGCACCACAATGGCGTAATTATAAAAAACGTGAGCAAGCAAAATAATCCAGATGCTGTTTTTTAAATCAATCGGAATAAATCCGTTTGCGCCTACAAAACTTAAAAAGGCAATAGCGACAACCACAGTAGGCATAACAAAGGGAATAAGAAAAAGACTTCTTAAAAACTGTTTACCCCAAAACCTATAACGTGAAAATAAAACTGCCGTCGGTAAAGCAAGAGCAACCGTAACTAAGGTAGAAACTAAAGCTTGAAAGAGCGTAAAGCCCAAACGCTCGTAATAAAATCCATTTTCTAAGGTTCGAACAAGCTCATCGATATCTTGAAAACTACGAAGTAAGATAATGACTAAAGGATAAAGTACAAAAACAAGCAGAAAAGCTACAGCCAAAACACCAAATACTCGAGCTAATTGCTTTTCGTTCACGCTGAAGAGTATAACCGTGATTAAGCTTAGAGGTTAGCTTGCTCACCTTGCAATTTTCTGAATATCAGCAATGCTCTAACAATCACAGCTAGTGCCATCTTACTGAGCAAGACTCTACTGAAAGCTCTATGCTGCAAGCCTTCTTAAAAATGTAGCAATTCATGCTCATTTTTCTAAAACCGCAGGCAGAGTAAAGACAAACGGGTATTCAAAATATATCAATGTCATATCTAAAGACAGAAGCAACACTAAAAAATCTTTGCTTCACCGCTATACTTCCTCTCATGACAAAAACGGCAACATCAGCAATTTCTTTCAAAACGCTGCCTAATGGCCTTCGCATTGTTCATGAACACATGCCTTGGCTTTCTTCGGTAAGCTTTAGTATTTTGATTCCTTTTGGCGCAACAACAGACCCCAAAGGTTTTGAAGGTAGCGCAACGGTTTTAGCAGACTGGCTTTACCGAGGTACAACTAGCCTTAGCTCTCGTGAGTTGAGTGACAAGATCGACGACCTTGGCTTAAGACGCGGTGGTGGCTCAGGTAAAGAATACAGCAGTTTTTCAGGTTCCCTCTTAGCATCAAGTTTTAAAGAAAGCCTAAAGCTTTACGCAAGCATGCTGCAAGAAGCAAGGTTTGATGAAGAAGAATTTAGCAATGCCCAAACGCTCGCTCAACAAGAATTAGCCTCGCTCGCTGACAGCCCAAGTCAGCAACTGTTTGAAACGCTCAGTAAGCGTTACTTTAGCTCGAGTCATGGAAATAGTAGTTACGGCACGGAAGCAGGTCTTAAATCTTTAACAGCTAACACTCTTAAAGATTTTGCATACAAAAATGTAACTTCTCAAGGCGCTATTTTTAGTGTAGCTGGCGGTGTTTCTTGGACTGAAGTTTTAGCAGTTGCCCAGCAGCTTTTTGCGGATAAGCAATCTAATAAGCTGCCAAGTCCTAAAATTACTATTGCTGAGCCACTGCAAGCACATATTCAAGAAGAGAGTAATCAAACCCAAATTGGAGTAGCTTACCAAAGTGTTGCGCCAGGTCAAACAGGCTGGTATGAGCAAGCAATTTGCACAAGCGTACTAAGTGGAGGCATGGGTGCAAGGTTATTTAGTGAAGTGCGTGAAAAACGCGGCTTAGTGTACTCAGTTTATGCGGGCAACCGTGCCTTAAAAGACTTTGGATACACCTTAGCCTATGCAGGCACCACACCAGAACGTGCTGATGAAACCTTAGAAGTGCTACTGCACGAGTTAAGACGCCTTGCCCATGGCATAAGCCAAGATGAACTCGAGCGTGCTAGAACAGGCTTGTTATCCTCTTTGGTTATGCAAGGTGAGTCTAGTGGTTCTAGGGCATCATCTTTAGCTAGGGACATCTTTTTGTTAGGTGAACCACGAGAAATTTCTAGCGTTAAAGACGCCTTGTTAGCTTTAACCTTAGAGCAGGTCAATGGCTTTTTAGCTTCTGCTTACGCACCCAAATTTACGGTTTTGAGTTTGGGGCCTAAAGCCTTAAAAGAGGTTGCACTATGAGTTTGATTTTTCAGAAGAAAGTTTTAGAAAATGGCTTGACTATTATTGGCGAGCATAATCCGCAAGCGCAAAGCTTTGCTGCTGGTTATTTTGTGAACACAGGTTCACGTGATGAAAGTAGTGATATTGCTGGAGTATCTCACTTTTTAGAGCACATGATGTTTAAAGGTACTCAGCGTAGAAGTGCTGAAGATATCAACAGAGAGTTTGATGAATTGGGTGCTAATAATAATGCTTATACCAATTCTGAACGCACCGTTTATTATGGCGCTGTTGTTGCAGAACGTGGCCCTGAGCTTGTTGACCTTCTTAGTGACATGATGCGGCCAAGCTTAAAGCAAGATGACTTTGACATGGAAAAAAAAGTTATTCTTGAAGAAATCGCCATGTATGAAGATAGGCCTGACTTTAAAGTTTTTGAAATAGCCAATGAGAAGTTTTTTAATAAGCATCCTTTAGGGAATTCTGTTTTAGGTAGTACAGAATCCATAACTGCGTTAACTAGAGAGCAAATGCAAAGCTATTTTACTAGTCGCTACGCACCCAATAACATGGTACTGAGCCTTGCAGGTAATTATGACTGGGATAAAATGCTGTTAACCGTGGACAGTCTAAGTAAAACTTGGGAGTCTCAAGAAAGCCCTCGAAGTTACCCCGAGGCAAAGCTCTTAAAAGGCGCAGAATCCTTCTTAGACCCAAAACTCAAACGCTCCCACGTTGCCTATTTTGCCGCAGGTGTGAGTGCTCAAAATGAAGATCGTTTTGCTGCGTCTCTTTTAGCCAACTGCATTGGTGACGGCTCGAGTAGTCGCTTGTACTGGGCACTTATTGATAAGGGTCTTGCTGATAGCGCTTATCTTTATCATGACAGTAGTGACGGTATTGGTAGTTACTCAGGTTATTTATCCTCTGCACCTGAGCAATTAGCTGAGGTAAAAGCAATCTATAGCGAAGTCCTTATTGAAGTCGAAAAAGAAGGTCTCAGTGAAGAAGAGTGGGAACGCAGCAAAAGAAAGGTTGCAACCAGCTTAACGCTAAGAGCAGAAACGCCTTACGGTCGGCTTATGGCTTTAGGTAGCAGTTATTTGTACTCTAAAGAGTACATGGCAACACCAGAGCTAATAAACAAGCTCTTTGCCACAAAGCTAAAAACTGCACATGAGCTACTCGAGCGTAAACCTTTTTCTAATATGTACAGTTATTCGCTAAGCCCAGCCTAAAAGGGTGCTAGCTTTTCTTCTGTATGAGTTTAAAGCTAGCGCAAAGAATTATTACTAAAAGCAAGCTTAGTGTTTTATTTTTTTCACTAAGCTTGCTACTTATTTCTTGTGGTGGTTCTTTATCTAAAGACCTGAAACCCAATTTTCTTTTTATTATGACTGATGATCAGTCTTGGATTCACACATCTAAAGCAGGTTACCCTCTCATTGCTACCCCTAACTTTGATCACTTAGCCAATGAGGGGCTTTATTTTGAAAACGCATTTGTATCTGCCCCCTCGTGTACACCTTCACGCTCAGCTGTTCTTACGGGTCAGCACTTTTGGCGTTTAGAATCTGGTGCAGTTCTGCATGGTGACTATCCTGATAAAGAAGTCACGTATCAGCAACTGTTAGCCGCAGCTGGTTATCAAACAGGCTACACTGGTAAAGGCTGGGGACCGGGCAACATTGCTCCGAAAAGTAGAGATATAGCTGGAAAACCCTATTTAGATAAAACTAAACTTGTGGCAGATCATTACAGCCCCATTGATTTAAGTGCCAATCTGGAAGATTTTCTCAATGATGTAAATGACAAACCTTTTTCCTTTTGGATAGGCGCAATTGATCCTCACAGACCTTATGATATTGCAGCAAAAAACCGATTTAGTAACGAACAAAGCCTTTCTCTCATTCCTGACTTCTTACCGCCAAGTTCAAGGGTTCAAACTGAACTATCTGCCTACCTAGATGAAATCGAGCACTTTGATGTAGATTTAGGCAAAATTTTAGATGTTTTAGACCGTACTGGAAAACTAGAAAATACCCTTATCGTTGTAACTTCAGATAATGGCATGCCATTTTCCAGAGCAAAAACCAATAATTACAACTATGGTGTTCAGGTTCCCTTAGCTATTTATTGGTCAAAACAAAAGCAAAAATCTCTGGATATTCCTGATTTTGTAAGTCTCACAGATATTGCTCCAACTTTCTTAGATTTAGCTAATATCGCTATACCTGAAGCCATGACAGGTCAAAGCTTGAAGCCTTACTTGCTAAATCAGCAAACGCTCATCAAAAACCAAAAGCGCACTCGAGCGTTTACAGGCTATGAGCGTCATGCCTCAAATAGTAGAGGGAGTGAAGGCAACTTAACTTACCCAAGGAGAGCTATCCATACTTCAAAATTTGTATTAATTAAAAATTTTTTACCCGATAGGTGGCCCTCGGGTGATGAGCCTAGGTTTATTGAAGCTTATCCTCATCTTTTAAAAGATCCCCAAGGAATAAAACTCGAGCCTTATTTTTCTTTAGCTACTGCAAAAAGGCCTGAGTTTGAACTTTATGACCTTAGAACAGATCCTTATCAATTAACAAATTTAGCTTATGAAGCTAGCTATGGCGCAATTCTTTTGGATTTAGAAGCTCAGTTAATGACCGAATTAGCAAGAACCGATGACCCAATTTTTATCAATCCAAGCTACTTTGAGCAGTTTCGCTAAGCTGTCTTTTAAGAGCTGATGAAGTTTCCCACAGGATTTTCATAACTCGGCAACGTAAACTACGCCAATGAACGTTTTTTTTAGGGCTTACACTTTATTTAAACAACTCTTGATTCTATTCTACTTGTTAACTTTTGTGATCTTTGCCGCCCAAGCGCAAACCTTCGCAAATTTCACGGTCATCCCTACCGGTGATCAAATTTATGATCTAGCCACCAGTACTACTGATCTCCCTCAAGGTGGCAGTATTATTGACCAAACTAACAAGTTAAGCTTATCTGCGAACCAAATGAAGTATCAAGAAGGTGTTTACATAAACGCAGCAGGTGCTTACCTTGAAGGCGAATTTGGCTCTTTAACCACAGCTAATTTAAGATTTGACCTTAGCAATCAACTTTTAACAACAGATACACTCGAGCTGAGTTACAGAAATTTGCTTGTCACGGCGACGACTATGAGTTTGTATACACGTCAAAACATTGCCAAATTAGAAGGTAATGTAATAAGTAATAATCCTAGTTTTGAAGCAAGTGGTTTGGTTATTAATTTAAAAACAGGCTTTGCTTTTTTACTGAGTCCTTTTGAGTATCAAAATGGGCCTTTAGCACTAAGGCAAGAAAGCACGGGGCGCAATTTGCAGTTAAGTCCTGTTGAGCAAGCAGATGGTACTATTGTCTATCAAGCAAGCAGCGTGATAGACCCTGCGTTGCTAGAGAGTTTTAGCCCTTACTTAAACCCTTAAACGTGCCCAGACTTTTTCTTTGTATAGTTTTACTTTTAAGCTCGACGGCGTTTGCTTTAACCTGTGAGACACTTGAAGGTGCTTTTGAGATTCCTTTAGAGGGTCTAGGTAGCCTCTTTATTGGTGACCTTGATTCTTTACAAGACCTTAATGCTAATGATAGTTCCCAAAGTATTCGTTTGTTTAATGGCGTTTGTTTATTAGCCTCTGAAGGTTGGCAGCTCGAGTCTGACATTATCATTATTCGAATTCAGGAATTTGGATTTTCCGTTTCAGCTACAGATATTCAAGCATCTGTGTTTGGTTGGACTTTACAGGCGGAAAGTTTAGAGGCTTCCCCTGAGCAGTTAAGTTTATTTACCTTAGACTTAAAGAGTGACTTGGTTTCTGGCTTTGCAGCTGAAGCTAGATTTAATCTTGAAACAAGTGCCATAAGTTTTAGAGATATATCTGCTCAAACAAATAGCTTAAGTGTTAGGGGTGATTCCGCTGAGGTTTTTGAGGAAACCTTAATCTTCAAAAATGCCGTGGCAAGCACCTGTACCTGTGTTAACCCTTTTTATAGCTTGAGTGCCACTGTGGCTACCTATGATTACACGACAGAAACCCTGTCTCTTGATAATGGCAAGTTAAATATTAGTGGCTTAGAAATTGTTATTGGTGACCAAGTTTTTTCAGAAGAGAGCTTTGCTGACTTTCGTATTCCCTTTGAAATTGCCTATACCGAAGATAGCTCGAGTTCTAGAGGTACAGGTTTAGGTATTCGGGTTCCACAACTCAAATTGAGTGAGCAAGCATGGCTCGAGTTTGCTGTTTTGGGTTTAGATAATGACTTTGATTGGCAAGCTGTTTTTTTAGCGCACTATAAGACTGATGCTCTGTCAGTGGTTGCAGGTCGCAACAATTTTGGACCACAGTTGGATGTGGTTATAAAACAAAAGCTAAATCCTTGGTTAAGTTTAGAACTTGCAACTTTTAACAAGCATTGGCTTGAGCAGGACTTTTTGCATGACCTTCGTTTTAGCCTAATAGCTTCTAAATCTTTTGACTTTCTCAATACCTTAAACTTGAGCTTGCGAGCGGAAGCTTTTCTAGCTGCTTCACATCAAATTTTAACTGCTCATTCCAATCCTGAAAACGTTTTTTCTACTCGTCAGGGTGCAGAGTTTAAGCTTAGTTACCGCACAGCTATCACAGATTGGGGGCAACTAAGTGGCAGCATAAGCACCAAAGGCACACATTATTTAGCTTATAACGAGACTCAATATGGCCTTATTGTAAGCAATGCCTACTCAAAGGCCTTTTCTAAAAACCATGTGTTTAAACTTAATAGCACCCAAGTTTGGACCAATCAAGCATCCCCGTTTGGTTCAACCTTAGACAAACTAAGTCCGAAACAAAATTTTGATTTTAGTTTTTCAGGAAAAAATAGTTTGAGCAATAACCTGAACCTAAGTTACAGCGCAGCTACTAATTTTGATTTTCTA
>CAZWJZ010000075.1:0-16358 GCA_964634665.1 uncultured bacterium
GTAAAGCGTGTTGCAGTGCCCTGAGGATCAGTGCCAACAGTTGACAAAATAAGGCCAAAAACCGCCGCAGCTAAACCCTTGAAAATATTTTTGCCCGTTAAGCTTGCTAGCGTAGAAAAAGCAAAAATCATAAGAACAAAATACTCAGCAGGGCCAAAACTAATTGCCCAACGAGATAACAAAGGGGCAAAGAAAATAAGAAGGAAAATGGATAAGGTTCCACCAATAAAGGAAGCAATTGCGGACATGGCCAAGGCGGGACCTGCCCTGCCTTGTTGTGCCATAGGGTAGCCATCTAGCGCTGTTACAACAGAGGACGCGGTACCAGGAACATTTAGCAAAATAGTGCTTATAGAATTACCGTACTGGGAGCCATAATAAATGCCTGCAAACATAATGATTGCACTGCCAGGCTCTAAGCCAAGAGCAAAGGTAATAGGGATAAGAATGGCAATTGCATTGATGGGTCCAATGCCGGGCAACATGCCAATAATGGTGCCTAAAAGACAACCTATAAATGCAAGTAAGATATTGGCGGGTTGAAAAGCATATAAGAAACCTTCACCTAAAAGCTGAAAGACTTCCATTTAACGGCCTCCAAAAATTGTGCCCAAAGGCAAACCAAGATCAAAGCCAAATACAAAAATAGCGTACATGACCAAACTCGAGCTTAAGCCTACAATTAAGGCTTGCCACCATTTAGCTGAGAATTTATAACTTAGGAAGGCCGTGCTTAGGGTAGTTGATAAGATAAAGCCAAGTATGCGTATGAGGTAGGCGTAGATAATAAAGCTAGCGACGATGGTGATTAGGTTTAGCCAGCTTTTGGGGCTTGGCCATGTCGGGTTAGGGTCTGTTTTGATCATCATAGCTATAGCAATAATGCCTAAGATGAAGGCTAGCATGATAGGGAAGTCTTTAGGTCCTATGACGCCTAAACCAAAACCGACTTTGAGGCGTGTAGCCCCAAAGCCGTAAATAATGGCAAATATCAGTAAGACAATGCCTGTTATTCTGTCGGTCATTCGATGATGCCGAGCTCCCTCGAAATGTCAGCCATTACTTCAATTTGTGATTTGGCAAAGGCTTCAAAGTCTGCTCCAAAGCTTTCGAAGGGTGCGAGACCATTTTCGTCACGTAAAGTAATCCATTCATTTGAGTTGGCTACACGTTGGATTGCGTTAACCCAGAAGCTGTAGGCTTCGTCACTCATGTTAGGAGGACCGTAAAAACCGCGCCAGTTACCTGCAACAACGTCGTAGCCTTGCTCGGTAGCGGTCATGGCGCCACCAAGACGGTCAACACGCTCTGGTGCAAAAACAGCAATGACCCGTATCAAACCAGCATCTAAGTCACCAAGAATTTCGCTGGTATCACCAGTGAAAACGTCTGCGCGACCTGCTTTGATTTCGATAAGGGCTGGACCGCCACCATCAAAGGAGACATAACTAAAGACTGAAATATCTTCAATACCAGCTTCTTTAGCAACAAGTAAAGGCTTAATATGATCAAAACCACCAACGGCGCTGCCGCCTACAAAAGTTAAGCCACCGGGATCATCTTGCATGAGGGTAACCAAATCATCAAGATTCATGATTTCAGAGTCAACACCAACAGCTAAAATACCGTAATCTGCACCAAGCGCACCTAACCAACGGATGCTATCTGCAGTGAAACCAGAGTAAGCGTTTTGGGCCAAGCGGGTTGCAGTAGCGACACTTGCTGCAACAATTAGATTGTCGTCATCTGCACGTTGTGAAATAACGTTAGCCATGGCAATGCCGCCGCCGCCGCCTTCTATATTAATAACTTGCATGCTGTCAATAAGACCTAAGTCAACCATGACTTGTGCAGCGGGTACACGACAGCTGAAATCCCAGCCGCCACCAGGGGCTGCAGGTGCAATGCACTCTGTGTTTTGTGCTAAGCCGAAACAACTAAGCAAAGCAATAGCTAAAAGAAGTGAAAAACGTTTCATTCAATTACCTCCAAAAAATTTTATTTAACTTTGGAAGAATACCTTTTGAGCTTAGCATTGTCAATAATTTAAGAAATATTTAGGCTTTGCTTAAGGAGATTAAGAGCTAGGATATTCAGCTAGGGCTTTGATAGGCAGCTTAATAGTTATATTTCTACCTAATTTTTTAGGCGCAAAAAAAGGTTTTGAGGCATTTAAGCAAACGACAATTACTTTGTTCTTAATTGAGGCTGAGTCAAAATAAAATTTTATTTTGCAACTACTGGTAAGTTAAGGTTGAGGTATTTAGCTAAACGCTTTTCTAATAAAATCCGTAAAAGCTTTTACATCTTGCTCATTAGGAATTCTGCTAGCAAGAAGCTTAAAAGCATCATCAAGATTACTCGAGTTATGCAAAATTTCTCCTGTGGCAAATATAGCCATGGGGCCAATATACTCAGCTAAAGCATCACGCAAAAGGTTTTTCTCTTTATAAGAAAGAGTATTCTCTAAATTAAGCGGTTTTTGAGCTAATAAAGATCTTTCTATAGATAAATCTTGCAATTCAGTTTCAAGTAATAAGCGCTCTTGCGAGTCAAAATTAAAACCGTCATCTGACCTATCGTTCGTGAATCTTGCTTGTGTTTTTGCTTCAGCAGCATAATGATTTAACAAAGCATTTTGTGCATTTTTTAAGTGTTGCCAAACAGCTAACTCAACAGCATCTAAATCATTAGCATAAAACGCTTCTAAAATAGCGCTATGCTCCTCATAAACCCGCTCAAACCTTTTTACGCCTAAAGAAGAACTCGCTATTAAAAGCTGTGCCTGCCCCAAAATGCCATGAGCTTGATCAAGTAAACGCTGATTACGGCTAAACTCAGCAATTAGGGAATGAAACTTTAAATCAAGATCAACATGCGTTTCGGTATTACCCTCACGAGCACTCTTAAGCTGCGCTAACAAAGTAGACTCGAGCTTAGCTAAGTCCGCTTTGCGTATAAGCTTCACGGCGGTTCTGGCGGCCCTGCGTTCTAATGCCTCGCGTATTTCAAAAATTTCAATAATATCTTTTGAATCAAAGCTAGGTAAAAAAAAGCCACGATAAGGAATCAAAATAACCAAGCCCTCACGCTCAAGTGTGGTTAAAGCTTGCTTAATAGGTGTCGGGGAAAAGCCAATAAGATCAGCTAAATCTTTAAGAATAAGTTGCGTACCAAAGGGAATGCGGCCTGTTAAAATTGCCGTTCTTAAGCTTCGATAAGCTTTTTGGCTAAGCGCTGTTCTTTCCAAATCAAGATTACTCATAGCTAATCCTTCGAGCTTCTTTGCGCTAACTCACTTAGCATCATTTTTACACTAATTCTTAAACGCTCAATAGCTTTTGCCAAATCACCAATTTCGTCCTTGCGTCGTAGTTCTTCATTACTAGTATCTAAATGACCACGACTAATACTCTCAGCCGTAAACTTAAGACGCTCGAGTGGCCTTACAAGCCGTCTTGTAAATATAAAGGCAACCAAAATAATAAGAAGGCCTGAGATGATATATAAAATAATTGCGTTGCGTTGTACTTGTCTTAATGGCGCAAATGCTTCTGCACTATCTTGCTGAACAATAAGCGTCCAGCCTAAACCAACGTCTTGCTTAATGGCAGTAACGTCCTCATTATCAATAGTCAAGCTAGACATCTGATTTAGCGGAATAACCATGGCAGGATAATTGCTATAATCCTGCAAGCTCTCACTAACTACTTCCGGATTACCCCCATGCGCAATAAGTTGACCCTTCTCATTAAGTAACATAGCAAAGCCAGTACTACCAATTCTCAAATTAGTAATAGCATTGGATAAGACCTCTAAAAAAGAACACTCGAGTAACACCCCTTTTAAAGTATTACCATCGGTACTTTTGATAGCCACAGATAAACACAAGGCAGGACGATTGGTAGAGCGGCTTATAAGTACTTGTTGAGCGTAAGGCACACCTGCTATTACATTTGTAAAGTAAGCCCTGTCACCCCTATAAAAAATGGCCTCCCCAGCCTCATTATAAATCGGCTGACCACTGCTTCTAGCTACAGCGTAGCCCTCTAAATCTAAAGTTAAGACACGGTAAGCCCACTCATAAGCATTTTCAATAGAGACCAAAAATGGTAATTGCTTCTCAGGATTCATGGAAGTAACATCAGGATGCGTAGCAGCTTGCCTTAAAACCCGAAGATTTAAATCCGTCCAATTATTAATCTGAGCACTCAAAGTATTGGCATTATTCTCAAGGTTAAACTGAACATTAGACCTAACAACCTGCTGAACCCGTAACGTTAAATAAAGCATGCCACCCAGCGGAATAAGTGAAACCACAAAAATAATAAACAAGACCTTCGCAAACATAGGAGACCGAAACTGACCACGCTCGAGTTCACTAAAGGAAGAGCTAGTAGCCGTATTTACTTGAGCTTTGCTTTTAAGATCATAGTTTAGCACTAGAAGCCTTTCGGAACTAAAAGTAGGTATTGCAACTTAAGAGTACTGTGTAAAAACAATTATAACCTGATGCATAACTCCGATTTGGCAACTTTTAATAAAGCTTGCAATAGTTGCTGTTTTGTTAAGATGGTTTGCTAAGCGTTTTGGGATAAGTACGCTTAAACAATCTAGAATTGCTTAGGTTCAATGCTTGGCAACCTAACTTTCAAAACTGTATCCAAAAGCCTTAGGGTTTACTTTTTACTCCCCTGCAAAATACCACTACCATTGAGACTAAGAACTCAGCCTTCTTGGTCTAAAGCGAGTACCCACAGCAATATCGCCAATACGTCTCAAGATAAGCTCGAGTATAAATAAGACGGATGCTACAGCAGCAAAGAAGGGCCATAGCTGAGTGACTTTTGCTGGTGCAGTAGGGCTATAAACTTCATTAATCGTTATAACTCGGCCTCCTGTTCTTTCGGCTATTTGGGCGAGCAGTTGCTCACCACCTTCGCTATCAAACTCAACATCTCTGGGCTGGACTTGTTTACGGGCAACGACTTCGTCACCATCAATAACAAGAAGGGTACTACTGTCATCTGAGATGGCTGTGTAGGCTTCGTAGCGCCCGGGGGCAACTTGTTCAAAGCTTATATCATCCCCTGCATAGCGTAATTGTAAATTTTGGTTGTTTAGGTAAAGACCATCTTGTACCGCGTCAACAACAACGCGCCATTCTTGCCCTTCACGATTTACTTCAGCTGCGTAAGATACAGGTCTAGCCTGTAACCAGCGTACAACCGTGCCAAGTAAACTAGGGGTTGCTTCCCAACCAGCTAAAGCACCCGACCAGCCATTTAAATCCGTAGTGAACGCAGCACTGCGTCCTAAACCCTGACGGTGCACTGCTAAAATGGGTTCTCCTTGTAAACCGTCAAGTAAGGTTTCAGCATTATTTTTTAAACTTGTCGCGATGTAAGCATCTAAACTTGGCGCTATGCCAACATCATTTGGGATGAGAGGGTGCGTGCGTAAGTTAGGACTAAAGGCTTCTTCTCGTAAAAGAGAACGCGTAGCTGTTAAAGCTTCATTAGTAAAAATTTGAGGCAGGGTAGATACGTTTAGCGCTTCGTAGTAGCGACCCCCGCCTGCTGCTGCAATAGCGGAAAGGCGTTCAAAATCAGCACCATCACCAATAGCAATGGTGGATGAAGTAATACCAAGATTAAGGGCTGCATTTGCTAATGCATCAAAGTCAACAATGTCTCCGGTAGCTCCAAAGACATTACCACCATCATAAAGTTTGCCATCACTAAGAATAATAATGTGTTTAATGGCAGAGTTATTTTGTTGTAAAGCCTGAATAGCTTGTTCGTAAGCAGGTTGCAAAACAGTGCCACCCTCAGTTTCAATATTTAATATAGCGCTAAGCATTTCTCGTTTACCTTGATCAGTAGCACGTCTTAACTCAAATGCCCATTCCGTTGAAGCAGCGTCACTAAAAACAATAAGACCCAGTAAATCATCTTTATAAGCTAAATCTACAACACTAATAGCGCCCTCTTTGGCTAAATCAATTTTACTAGGATTCCCTGTATTCATAGATTGAGAGCGATCTAAAACAATGACTAAGCCAACAAGAGGCAAGTCAACTTCTGTTCGTAAATCTGTATTTACAGGCAAGATATTTTCAACAGCTGTGCGGTACCAAGCCCCAAATCCAAAGCTATCAGGCCCCCCAGTCATCATAAGACCCCCACCATTTAAAACATAATCTTCAAGAAGCTCGAGTTGACCTGTCGTAAAACTTGAAGCACTCTGCCGCAGAATGATTGCACTGTAATCTAGCGGGTTTACAATGGCATCGGGCCCGCTTTCTAGCACATCAAAGCCTTGAGTTCGTAAAAGCTCAGCCATGGCTGGGTCACCAATGACAAGCACGGGTGAACGGTTATTAACAGCTATAAATGCGGTTTGACTGTCATCTTGAGTGGGTTGTTGACTAGCAACAGCAAGTTGTGCTGCAACTTCTATATTCGCCCCTTCAGTAGCCTGAAATTGAAAGGTAATGGCTGAGCGACCTACAGTGACATCTTGAGTGAGAGGTCTTAAGTTGCCACCGTTAACTTGCGGACTTAAGGTTAGCTCGGTAGCCGTATCACTCTCAATAATAGCGGTAACTTCTACGGTTTCACCAGGACTAACTGAGTCAGGCACTATAAGAGAAACAAGGCGAGTATTTTCTAGACTTGGCACAAATAAAGTGTCAACAGGAAAATTAGGTAAAGCTTTAAGAACTTCACCTAAAGATTCACCACCATCACTAATAAGTAAAACTCGAGCGTTATCTGAAGCTTGCATAACTTGCAAAGCTCTTGCTATATCAGTTTGATTGGTACTAAGAAAGTCAGGTATTGCTTCTTCTAAATCTGTTTGGGTGACGTCATTAGCAAACAAAAAGACATCTGGATCAGACTCGAGTTCAAGATTTAGGCTTTGTGCTGTTTCTAAGGCGGTGTTGGCGAGACTGTCTGATACATCTATGAGTAAGGCTGCTGAGTTACTAGTTTGTTTGAAGCTGGGTTGGGTTAAGGCAATTATAAGTAAAGCTAAGCCTATATATCTGAATGGCCAGAAAGATTTTCTCTTCAGAAAAGGTATCAGTAAGAGTGCTAAAAATAACCAAGGTAAGGCAAAAGATATAAAATTAAACATTAGTTAACATCATATCAGGCAGCTTTCTGAGAAGCAGTAGTCAGAATGGCTAGCCGTAAAAGGTTTGCGAAAAGCTTGTAACGCCACTGTTTTACTGGTTTAGAGCTATTTTGCTGTAAAGGGAAACATGAAAAGAGTGATAATAATTCACATTTCTTTCATCTTTACTCTCCGAAAAGACATAAAGCAAAATCTTACACGTAATCTTCATTTATGAGCCTGCTATGATACTTAACATATGGGGTCCAAGCAGACGAACATTGCCTTAATAGCCATGAAAACAGAAGCTCGAGCATTAGCGCTTAAGCCTGTAGTCGAGGCTCTTTCTCTTGAAGCAACGACGCTTTCAGATGTTGAAGCCTTATTGTTTCACACTCGAGCGAGCGTGCCTGCGGCTATTTTGATTGAACATGATTTACTAAAACAAGTTTCTCAACTTGATTTAATCATCTTGTTAAGAAGACGAAAACCTTTGGCAGATGTACCCATCATTTGTATTGGACCCAAAAACCCTGCTATTCATAGTTCTGTTTTGGGCTCAGGTGCCGATGTTTACCTAGAACTACCAACGCATCCCAGCATCATTACTGCTTCTCTAAAAAGCATGATTGAGCGCAGGCAAATGGAATCAGCCATGCGGGACACCCTAGTAACGCTCCGAGGGGTAGAACAAGCTTATAAAGAGTCAGAACGCATGAAAGACGACTTAACCCACATGCTTGTTCATGACCTTAAAAGCCCCATAGCAAGCGTAATGGGCTTACTAGACCACAGTCTTGACCTCATAAAAAGCAACACAGAGCAAGAAACAACACTCGAGCTTTTAGCTTTGGCGCGCTCAGAATCTCAGCATTTACTTAATTTGGTTGCAAATATTCTTGATGTTCGCCGTATGAAGGAAGGGCATATGCCTTACTCACCTGTTGAGGTTCCTGACTTAAATGCGTTAGCTAAATTATCTTTACAAGATGTAAGCGCAACACCACGAGAACGCAATTTTAGTTTTCTCATTCGACCTGAAGCAGAAACACTTATGGCTGACCCAGATTTGCTAAGACGAATTCTGGCAAATCTGTTTTCAAACGCCATTAAGCATACGCGTCGTGGTGGATATATTGATTTTCGGGCTTGGCGTCAAGATGATGTCTTTGTTTTAAGCGTTCGTGATGATGGTGAAGGCATACCTGAGCAAGATCAAAAACGCATCTTTAATGCCTTTGAACAATCAAGACACACCGTGCATGACCGCTATGATACAGGCATGGGTCTGACCTTCTGTAAATTAGCTGTTGAAAAGCACGGCGGAAAAATTTGGGTTGAATCAAAAGTAGGTAGAGGAAGTACCTTTTATTTCACACTACCCACAGAAATAACAGCTGAACAAAGCATTGACATACAAGGAGATATATCTGATACCATTTCTGCGTGAAATGGATCTTTGAGCAGCAACTCTGGCAACAAGGCTACGCTTTAACAGCAGGTATAGACGAATCGGGTAGGGGAGCGCTAGCAGGGCCCGTTGTAGCTGCAGTTGTTATCCTTGCTTACGGAAACTACGAATATAATGATTCAAAACAAATATCAAAGGAAAAACGTGACGTTTTTGCGCGAGACATAAAAACCAGAGCTCTAGCTTGGGCAGTTGCTTCGGCAAGCCCACAAGAAATAGATAATCTTAATATTTTACAAGCAACCCACCTAGCTTCACATCGAGCGATAGCTAAGCTAAGCAAAGTACCACAAGCCCTTGTAACTGACTATTTAAAGCTTAAAACAAAGCTAGAAATACTAGCACCAAGCAAAGCAGATTCACAAAGCTATCAAGTTGCCGCGGCAAGCATTCTTGCAAAAACAACTAGAGATCAAATAATGACTGACTACGCAAAAAAATTCCCTCAGTACCGCTTTGAAGACCACAAAGGATACGGCTCGAGTGTTCACTTAGCTGCTATAGATGAATTTGGGGTAACAGATATTCATAGACTAAGTTACAAACCCGTAGCCCAAAGACGACTCTTCTGAGGCACTCGATCGGATATGTTTAGCTGTGTTTATTACGATTAACATTACGCTTTGAGTCTTCCAGTCATTGCAGGTGAGTCTAGTGTGCAATTGATTGTTGTTAAGAAGTCTATACTTAAACTCTTATGGCATTAGAAACACCAACCTATGAAGTGCTGGAAAAAGAAGATAATTTTGAAATTCGTAGTTATGCCCCTTATATTGTTGCGACAGTCACCATAGAGGGTTTTGATTTTGAGCAAGCAGGAACTGCAGGTTTTAGGCTTATTGCTGATTATATTTTTGGAAACAATACTAAACGTGACAAAGCGGCTATGACAGCACCTGTTATTCAAAAGCAAGTTAATCAATCAGAGAAGATTGCCATGACTGCGCCTGTTACGCTTTCACAAAATGCTAGCAACAGTTACCAAGTTTCGTTTGTTATGCCTAGGAAGTACACACTGGAAACTTTACCTAAACCCAATAATTCAAAGGTTAGCTTGAGCCCTGTTCTAGCAACGAAGATGGCTGTACTTATGTTTTCAGGCGGCACCAGTGAAGAGCGTGTTTTGAAGATGACTGAAGGCCTAAAGGCTTGGCTTGCTAAAAAACAGCTTCAAAGTAAGGCTGAGGTATCACTCGCTCGCTTTAGCCCTCCTAGCGTACCAAGATTTATGCGGAAAAATGAGATTGCCATTGAGCTTATGTAGCAGGCTGCTTAAGCGCATATTATGATGATTTGTGATTTGAGCTAGCAAAGAGCCATTTAAATCATAGTTAGCTAGTCTCTTGACTAGAAGGTTCGTTAAGGGTTAGCTATATCTGCTGAATGCCAAGCTGCAGAAACAAGACATGGCATTCGGCAAATTTCTTATAAGTTTGATTTAACAAATCTAAAAACAGTTTGCCATGGAGGCTTTCTTACCTTTAAAACTTTATTTATAGGTAAACTGAAGAGAGTTCTCAAAAGGATGACTCTTAGAATTTATTTCGTAGCCTTTAGAGTAAAAAATGTATAAGCCTGTGATGACTCAGACCCTAGATCTAAACTCTGCTAGGTTTGAGCAAAAGTTTAAAGGAGAATTTATGCCTCAGTGCATTTCAGTCAAATTTAGTAATGGTCCAAAACGCCATTATGTACAAATAGAAAGCGAAGAAGCACCAGCTGTAAATGATATTTGTGTGGTAAGTACTCGCCGTGGTCAGGAGTTAGCTACGGTAAGAACTGCGGTTGAAGAAGCGAGTAAGGCAATTGGTTACTTTGTGCGAGTTGCTACGGAAGATGATTTAGAAGCTAATGACCAGCTAAAAGAAAAAGCAGAGGAACTAAAGTGGTTCTTAAAAGGAAAAGTTAAAGCACAAAACAAAAATGCAAAAGTAGTGGGGCTCGAGTTTAATTTAGATGAGTCTTTGTTGGTGGTTAGTTACACTAGTGAGGAGCAGATTTCACTTAGAACTTATGTGAAAGAATTACTAGCGTTTACTAATGCTCGAGTGGAGTTTGTGAATATTGGTCCGCGTGATCAGGCGAGGCAGCTTGGGGCTTTAGGTGTGTGTGGGGATGGTTCTTGTAGTTCTACGTGGTTACAGAGTTTTAGTGCTGTGGGTATTCGAATGGCGAGAGATCAGCAGTTGCCTTTGAATCCTGAAAAGATTAGTGGGCCTTGTGGTCGCTTGATGTGCTGCTTGCAGTATGAGCATGATATGTATAGGGAGTTGCTTAAAAACTTGCCTCGTAAAGGTGCAAAGGCATGCCATGAAGAAACTGGAACTTGTGGTCGTATAACTAAGTTGTTCCCACTAAAAGAAGCGGTGACTATGGTTACTGATGAGGGGCAGTATCTTGACTACCCTGCGAGCGAACTTAAGCCTGCAGGTAAAATGAGGTCATAAATTTGCTAGGGGAGTAGTTTTTTGATTGCTTGATTAACAAAAGGACTCCCTTTTTAAGGAAGTCCTTTTTAGGTATTCTTTTACAAAAATGGAGAGTTCTGCAACAAAAAGTATTCAAGCATAAAATCGTGAAATAAATCACTAAATGTTTGTATTTAGCTGTTTCTTAATAATTTATATTGAGCTTGTTCTGATAATAGCTTCAAGTCTAAATCAAATCGATTGCCAAAAAAATCTTAGTGATAACCTCCTTTTCAATTCAATTCTTCTCACGCTAAACGTTTCAGCAAACCAGTCAGTAAATCACATGAACTCCATAACTATGAAATGCTGCTAAACCAAAAATAAAACTTAAGAGTGCTAAACTTCTACTGTGGCAATCTATCAACAAGCAAGGCCCATAACCTTCGATCAAGTCATAGGTCAAGAACACGTTAAAACTGTGCTCGTAGCAGCCTTAAAACGTGAACGCATCGGGCATGCATACCTATTTTCAGGACCACGTGGTGTAGGCAAAACAACAACAGCACGACTTTTAGCTATGGCAGTTAATTGTGAGCAAGAAAACCCTGAGCAAAGACCCTGCGGTCAATGCGAGTCATGCCAGCTTGTGCGCGCAGGCAATCATCCTGATGTCATAGAACTTGACGCTGCCAGTAATAACTCAGTTGAAGATATTAGAGACTTAAGAGACAAAGTACGCCTCAGCTCCATGCGGGGTGGCATGCGCGTATGGGTTTTAGATGAAGCACACATGCTTAGTCGAGCAGCCTCAAACGCTTTACTCAAAACCCTAGAAGAACCACCAGAAAAACTCGTATTTATATTAGCGACCACTGAACCAGAAAAATTACCACCAACCATCTTGTCACGCTGTCAACATTTTCGTTTTCGACGACTCAGTGAAGAAGAAATAAAAAGCAAGCTAATAAGCCTATGCGAAAAAGCAAACGTAGAAGCGGAAGTAAGCGCCTTACAGCTCGTAGCTCGAGCTGCTGACGGTGCCATGCGTGACGCAGAAAGCCTGCTAGAACGGCTACTCGCAACAGGGGAAAGCATAACGCGAGACATTGCCGAAGATGCACTTGGTTTACCCCCTCAAGACCAAATGCGTAAACTAGCCTTGCAACTAAGCCAATCTGACTTGGCATCAGTCCTTTCTCTTGTAACAGAACTCTACTTCTCGGGATTTGCGCCCAGCAGCCTAGCCGATCATTTAACCCAAACCTTCAGAGATGCCCTCGCCGCAAAAGTACTAGAAGATGATGACTTCACACTCGACTGCTCAGTTGAAGATTTACTAAGAGTCATACACGCACTAGATGATGAAAAAGATCGTTTTGCTAAACGAGATAATTTATTCTCTTTAGAAGTAGCGCTAATAAAAGCTTTAAATGCACTGACACATAATTTGCCAAGTGCACAAGTAGCAGCTTCTTTTGAGCAAGAAAGTAGAAGCGTAGCTACTACATCAAGCCCAGTCTTACCAGACTTTGATCCTTTAGCTAAAACACCTAAAGCTAGCCCGACGAAAGACAGTCGAGCTGCCACGCCAATGATGCCTGTTAGTGCAGATGGCACAGGGTTTAGTTGGCACAAAGTTAAAAAAGCAGCCGACCCAAGACTCAAAGCCTTTCTTATGCCCGCTATAGAGAGCAGTGAAGGAAAGGTCATAAAATTAAGCTTTAGTGATAAACATAAGTTTCATTTTGGGCAACTCAAAAACCAGCAAGACGAATTACTAGAGCTTATTACAAACCTGTTCGGTCCAGGGTTTGAGCTAATTTTAGAGGGTCCTGGGGGTAGTGTAAGAAAAAAGACCTAACGGGGTCAGGACTTACCCCGACTAAGCCAGAAGCACTTGAAAAAAAAGCTGCACCTATACCAAAAGAAATACAAGAACCCAAGCAAACTGAGACTCCCAATGACATTGCAGGCATAACTGGCAGAGTAACAAATCAAATAAAGGCTGAAGTAAATAGCAGTCAAAGCCAAGCAGTAAGTGAAATCGATACCTCGCCAAAGCAAGCTGCGCCCGAAGTAGAAACAACTCAAGTTCAAACACAAGATTTAAATGAAGAACTCGAGCTTATAGCTTTAAGCGCAGATGCTCAGTTTGTTGAAGAAGAACTACCCCCCGATTTTTGGGGTAGTTCTGAACCTGTGTCACCGCCAAGTGAAAAAGCAATTGACGCACAGCTGCCTAGTCAGCCAACCCAGCAAGCAATGCGCTTGCCAGAAAAAGCTAAGCAAAATAATTTAGAAGCAAAACAAAGCCTACGAGAATCAACTAGCAAAATTACTACTGAAGTTATAAACAGTAAGGAAGCTGCAAGTTTTGAAGAGCTTGATGAGGCAAGTGAAGATTTAGAACTTGCCCCAGATGACACCCTCTTTGCGCAACTCCAAACCCTGTTCCCAGGTCAGATTCTCGAAATTGAAGAACTCCAAAAAGAAGAAGCTGAAGAATTAATAGAGTTGCCGCTAGAAGTCGAGCCTGAATTTGAAGCGTAAGCTAAATAGTCACCCATGAAGCTGAATCTGAAGCTTTGTAAATAGCCTCCATAACCAAATTGCGATAAGCAGTTTCAGAAGCTGAAATTAGCTTAACAGTAGGGTCACTAAGCGCATCTAAAAATATTTCAAAAGCGTGACCTTTAGCTTCAGGTAGGTCAGTCCAAACTTCCTGAAGACTAGAGCCTTCAACATGTTTACTTTGGAAGTACAGTTCTTTGTTTATGATGAGGGCGTTTCCTTCGGTACCATTTATTTGTAAAGTAAAAGGATGAAAAGCATCAACCCAGCCCGCTGCGAGTGTCGCTATGCAACCATTCTTAAATTTAAGGAGTGCTTCACCTACTTCATCACAGTCATCATAGCGACCCGTTACACTTTTGATGCTGCCTGTTACAGCTTCAACATCACCTAAAAGCCAAATTAAAATATCGAGGGAGTGTGCACCTAAATCTCCAAAAGCGCCAACACCTGCTTGTTTTGGGTCAGCCATCCAGCGCCATTCGCCATCAAACCAGCCGTCTAAAGAACCTTGATGGCAGTTCGAGTGACGAACTCTGGTTATCTCACCAAAATGACCAGCTTCAATTTGTGCTTTTAAAAACTGATTATAAGCAAGGCTACGTTGAAAAAAACCGGTGCTAAAAAGAACATCTGCTTCATTAATGGCTGCGGCTATCCTTGCTGCATCTGCTGCGGCAAAGCCCAGAGGTTTTTCGACAAAAAGGTGCTTTTTGGCTTTTAAAATAGGCATGATTAACTCTTCATGCTTGATGGTTTCTGAACAAACAACAGCTCCTGTAAGCTCTTTATCATCTAGAATGACATTAAGGTCTGAGATAAAGCTAGCACCAGCTTTTTCAGCGGCTTTTTTGCCACGGGCTTCATCATCATCCCAAACATATTTTAGATGAATGTCATCACGTTCAGTCATAAATTGGATAAATCTAGGGGTGTGAATATGTGCGGCACTAATTAAAGCAAGGGTTTGCATGGCTTCTCCTTAGAGTTAAGTGATTTTAAAGTATACGCAAGTTAGTAATAGCGAGAAGTATCGTATCTTGTTACGAGCTGGGCAATGTATTCTGAGGCTTTTAAACTAATCTGGGCTAATGAAATCTTAAGCTAAACGACTTCCTAAACTGTAGCCAGTGAGATGCTATTCAGCTTGGTGTACGACTAAAGTCAAGAAATAATAGGGGTAAACTTAGTTAATTCTGATTTTTAAGGAGTTTAAGTATGAATGTACAAAAACTTATGAAGGAAGCTCAAAAAGCACAACGAAAAATGGCAGAAGCCCAAGAAAAGCTTGCCAGTATGATGGTTGAAGGTAGTGCCGGTGGCGGTCAAGTAACCGTAACGGCATCTGCTGATGGCAATATTAAAGCTATTAAAATTGATCCTTCTGTTGTTGACCCAGATGATATTGAATTTCTTGAAGATTTAGTAACGGCTGCTGTCAATGAAGCGCAACGAAAAGCCAAAGAAGTTCAGGAATCAGAGATGGGCGCAGCTATGGGTGGCTTAGGTGGTATGGGTGGCCTAGGAGGTCTATTCTAAGCTTGTTTAGCAAACTTGCTGTTTCTCATGAAATACCCTAATTCGCTTATTACGCTCATTCGGGAGTTAGGAAAACTCCCTGGGGTTGGGCCAAAAAGTGCCCAACGCCTTGCCTTTTACTTATTTAAACAACCAGAAGAAGATATCAAAGCCCTAGCTAACGCGTTACTAGATGCGCAAGCTGCGCTTATGCAATGCCAAACTTGTTTTAATATTAGTGACCAAGCGCAATGCGGTGTTTGTTCAGACATAAGGCGACAACAAGACATTGTCTGCGTGGTTGAGCAACCCGCTGATTTACTTGCAATTGAGCGTAGTGGCGAGTACGACGGTCTTTACCACGTATTACATGGCTCTTTGAGTCCTATGAATGGCATAGGTCCAGATCAACTCACCATACAAGCGTTACTAGGTCGCTTAGAAGGCGTTAACGAGATTATCTTGGCAACAGCAACTACTGTTGAGGGTGAAGCAACCGCTATGTATTTGTCCAAATTACTAACTGACCTTGGCGTTAAAACATCACGCATTGCTTATGGTTTACCAGTAGGAGGGGACCTAGAATATGCTGATGAAGTCACCCTAGGTAGAGCAATTACTAACCGCCGAGCCCTTTAACTTTACGAACCAAGCTTACGCTCGAGTTTATCTAACTCTGATTCATCTAATTGTTTGATTTCTTCTATAAATCTGTCGACTGAGTCAAAATCTCGGTAAACACTTAAGAAACGAATGTAAGCAACATCATCGAGGTTGCGTAAGAATTGCAGGGTGCGTTTACCTATTTCATCACTAGCAATTTCAGGTACCTGCACGACATCTTCAAAGCCATAGGCAAATTCACGGAGTTGCTTTTCGGTAACAGGACGTTTGTTACATGCAATTCGTAGCTTATTAAGTAATTTATCGGGGTTAAAGGCTTCACGCCTACCAGAGCGTTTAATAACCATAAGTGCTTCAAATTGGGCACGCTCGTAAGTGGTAAAGCGTCTATTGCAACTACTACACTCACGCCGACGTCTAATGGCAGTACTATCATCAGCAGAACGAGAGTTAATCACTCGAGTATCTTCAGAGGAACAAAAAGGACATTTCATAAATTAGGTCACCTGAGTATCTTTAATTCTTTGCTTTCGTGCTTTGCTTTTCCTAATATATCTTATACCAGTTCAGGCATATTGCCGAAGTGTCACCTCTTTATGTCTAACGCTACCAGACTTAGCGCCCTAGTGCTCCATCCATAA
>CAZWJZ010000076.1:0-16022 GCA_964634665.1 uncultured bacterium
ATTGAGTGCGTAAGATTCTTTTGACTAATGGTTGTATGAGGCGCAGCTTCAATTCCAATAACGCCTCCTTTATCTGCGCATGCTTTTAAAATATTATCAGGTTTTAAGCGGGGGGTATCCCAGAGGCTTCTTGCGCCTGCATGGGTAATAAAAATTGGGTCTTTGCTTGTTTCAATGGTATCTAAAGAGGTTTGGTCACCTGAATGAGATATGTCTATTGCCATGCCTAATTTGTTCATACGCTCAACAGCTTTTCTACCAAATACAGTTAGACCACCATCTCGTGGTTCTTTCAGGCCTGCACCTAAGGCATTTCCTTCACTGTAGGCTATACCTAAGCAACGTGTGCCTAAACCATAAAGTACATCAATTCGGTCGAGCTCATTTTCAATCATAGCTGCGCCCTCTAAAGAGATAACAAAGGCAATTTGACCGTTAGCCTTTGCATCTCTAATGTCTTTGGTACTGAGGGCTAGTTTGACTAAATCTTGATGCGCTATATCACTCAAACGCATACCAATATCAAAAATAACGTCATCCCACTTCCAACCGCCTCTTGAGCTGATCATGGCGGTGCCGTCCATCATGTTGTCAAAGACACAGTCAAGCCCACTCACAGCTAAGCCTTCATAACCCGTCCAGTCTCGCCCCCACCTTCTGAACTCCATAAATTTAGATAAATCTTTAGGAGCAATAAAGCAGTGATCATGAAGGGAAATAATTAGGTTATTTTGAAAAATAGCTTTGACTCTTTCTTCTTGTTCAGTACTAACTTCAACCTGAGTACTATTAACTCGGTTTAGTTCTTGTACCAGTTCAAATTCTTTATAGTCTTTACCTGCTTCAAGGTATTGATAAGAGCGATAGCCGTTATAAGGTTTGTTTTGCATAAAAATCTTCTTTCTATTATTAATTTCGTGGGTCAAGCCAGTCTCTTAGGCTGTTACCTAAAAGGTTAAACATAAGGACCGTAATAGCAATAAAAAGACCGGGCCAGACCGCTAAGATGGGTTTTAAAAAGAGGTATTGCTGTGCATTTTGAAGCATATTGCCCCAAGAGGCTAGTGGAGGTTGAATGCCTAAGCCCAAATAACTAAGAGCTGCTTCTGTTAGGATTGCCCAACCTACACCTAAGCTTGCCAAGACAATTGCTTGTGGGAGTACCTGAGGAAAAATGTGCTTTAGCATGACTCTTATATGTGAACCACCAAGTGCTTGTGATGCTTCTACAAATTCGACTTTTCTAAACTTACGAAATTCAGCATGAACAACCCTGCCCATTTGAGCCCAGAAGGCAAGACCGACCGTTATGATTACAACTGCAGGATGATTTCCAAAACTTGTAACAATAACTAAAATTAAAAAAAATGAAGGAATTGCCATGAACATATCAATAATGCGCATGAGTACCGCCTCAAGCCTGCCACCAAAATAACCTGCTAAGCCACCTATCAAAGTGCCTATACTTAAACCTACGAGCATAGACAGCATGCCAACTGCTAAAGACACTCTCCCGCCAGATAAAATGCGGGCAAAGACATCTCTACCCAGCTCATCTGTCCCTAACCAGTGCTCCTGACTAGCTGAACTAAGCGTATTTAAAGCATTAGTTCTTTCTGGATCTTGTAAGTAAAAAAAAGGCCCTATTATTACTAAAAGAAGGAGGTTAAGTAAAACAACAAAAGGAATAAGGTCAACAGGATTGCGCCTAATATTTCGCCAAAATCTTGAACTTTGTCTTTGTGTTGATTTACTTTTTAATGATTGACTTGCGTTAGTCATGGCGTAACCTTGGGTCGACCCATGCGTAAAGCAAATCAACGGTTATATTGACCAAAACCACAATGCTACCCACAACCAAAGTGACACCTAAAATAACAGGGTAATCACGACCATTTGCTGCTTCGATAGCTAAGCGGCCTAAACCGGCCCAACCAAAAACACTCTCAATAACTACGCTTCCTGAAAAAAGAACTGTAGTAATTAAGCCAAATATTGCGATTACAGGAACCAGCGCATTCTTAAACGTGTGCTTCCAAAGGACAGACCTTTCAACCAAACCTTTTGCTCTAGCTGTTCTCACATAATCAGATGCTTTTACTTCTAGTAAAGCAGAACGCGTAACCCTAACAATATTAGGCATAAGACTAAAAGCTAAAACACTGGCAGGCAAAATAAGGTGCTCGAGTCTGTCTAGTAGCGAAAATTTTGCTCCAATAGTGTAACTTCCTGAAGAAGGTAACCAGCGCATCTGTACTGAGAAAAAGAGGATAACTATAATACCCAACCAAAAATTAGGTATAGACATACCTAAAGTTGAGATAATGTTTACAAGCTGGTCTATTATGCCGTTTTTATTTAGGGCTGCTAAAACGCCTAAAAGAACACCAAATACGGTGGCTAGTAATAGTGAAACCAAAGCAAGTTGCAAAGTAGTGGCAAATCTTTGGCTTAATAAGGATGATACAGGTAGACCTTGGTTGATGCTTGTCCCCAAGTCTCCTTGTAATGCTGCACTCAACCAAGATACGTAGCGTAAATGAACAGGCTGGTCTAATCCGTATTGTTTTAGTCTTGCTTCACGTTGGGCTTGGGTACTTTGAAAATCTATTAGAGATGAAGGCCCACCTGGTGCTAAGTTAACCAAGAAGAAGGTAAATACTGAAATCAAAAAAAGAACCAGTACGCCCTGTAAGAGTCTTTGGCTTATGTAAACAAGCATAAAAATGGCCTCTACAAATGTTTTAAAAAGGTAGTGGTGCCTTGCTCAGCAAGGCACCACTTTATGTTTTACGGGCTTACATACCAATTTTCAGAAAATTGAAATGCTGTTGATGCATTTATAGCAGCAAAGCCTTGCAAACGATTGGTTTTTACACTAAGAATATCTGGGTACCATAGATACAAATAAGGTAATTCTTCAGCGAGGTATTGTTGCATTTCACCATAAACGGCTGCTTGATCTTCAGCGGTTAATGCCCTTCTACCGTCTGCCATAAGTTGATCTAAATCTTCACTACAGTAATTAGGAATGTTATTACCTGTCGAAACAGCTTCACATGAGTAATAAGGGGTTACATCTGGTGTTGGTGGCTGACTCCACCATGCAAGAGTACCTTCATAATTTCGTTGAACAACCACTTGTTGAATATAGGCGTTCCACTCAATGACTTCTACATCTGCCTGAACACCAATGTCTTCCCAATATTGCTGAACAAGTAGGGTAGCTGGAACTAAATCACCAAATTGGCCTGTTGGCATTGAGATGCTTAGTTTTTGACCATCTTTTTCTAAGATACCATCAGAACCTGCTGTCCAACCAGCTTCAGTTAGGAGGGCTATTGCTCCTTCGGGGTTATAAGAATAATCAGGAACATCAGCTGTGTAGATTGCGCCTAATAAAGGTGCGATAGGTCCAGTTGCAACGGTACCAAAGCCTTTTAGGATAGCGTCAATCATAGCTGGGCGATCTAAGGCCATGAGGAGTGCTTGTCGCACTCTAGGGTCTGTAAATCTATCATCAAGTTGATTAAGCACCACCCAGAAATATAAATTTTGGCTTTGCCTTAATACTTCTAAACTAGGGTTGTTTTCGACACCTGCTAGTAAAGCTGGGCTTAAACGATTAACAAGGTCAAGTTGACCTGCTAAGAGTTGCGCAACTTGTGTGTTCGCATCAGGGATAATTTTAAAGACGATACCACCAAGCTTAGGTGTTTCACCCCAATAGTTTTCATTTGGAATAAGGCGAACAAATGAACCAGGTACAAATTCAGCTACTTTGTAAGGACCGGTTGAAACGGGGGATTGTTTATTAAAAGACGCCTCAGTTAATGGATTTTCTACACTACTTAAGACATGCTCAGGCAGCATGCCAGAAAACGCAGCTAGGTAATAGGGAAGTGCAGAGAAGGGACTGCTAAGAACAAAGCGCACGGTTAAAGTATCAATAATTTCTACCGTTTCAACCTGAGAAAATTGCGTAGCACTTTGAGCACCAAGTTCATCCACTAAAATGACATTGTTAAAGGTAAATGCGACATCTTCAGCATCAAATGTCTCCCCATCTGACCATAACACACCGTCTCTTAAGTTAAAGGTCCAAGACATAGCGTCTTCTGCTGCTTCCCAACTAACAGCTAAGCCTGGAACAGGGCTTAGATCTTCAGGGCTGTAGCGGGTTAGTTGGTCAAACAAAATTGTGTTTATCAAATTTGACTCAATAACTGCTCCTGGTGTCCACGGGTTTAATGTGGGGTCGGCATTGGTTGCAAAATTAAGCACTGCGTTAGCGTCATAATCTTGTGCCTGAACGGTGATACCCAATGCTAAACAAGCAATGAGTATCGCTACTAGCTGTCTTACCTTAGTCATACCTTTTCCTCCTTGGATGTGCCCACATAGCCCATAGCTTCTGAGAGGCTTTGCGCTACCTGAACAATGAGTTGACCAAACGCCTCGAGCTTCTCATCATTTACTCGAAATGATGGTCCACCAACACTAATACCAGCAATAACTTCATTGCTCGCATCCAAAATAGCAGCCCCGACTCCTCTGGCAGAATCATCAAAATCTTCGTTACTTATGGAATATCCTCTTTGTTTAATAAGCTCGAGTTCTTTTTTGAGCTTTTGTGCGTCTAAAGTAGTTTTTTGTGTGTATTTAGGAAGGTTTCTTAGATTAGCTAAAATACTTTTCTTGTTTTTATTATCAAGATTAGCAAGCATGGCTTTGGGGACAGCACCAGCATGTAAGGCTACAGATAAGCCTAAGGCTGAGGTGAGTTTGACGGGCTGCGGGCTGTTACGTCGATCTACACAGACAGCAAGGTCGCCAGCGCGGACAAATAGATTCACTGTTTCTTCTGTTTTTGCCACAAGTTCATCTAAGTAGGGCTGGGCTACTTCTACGAGTGATTTTTTATGAGCTAAAATTACTGCGGTGTTTAGGTCTGAGATGATGCTTCCTAAAGAGAATTGACCTTGGGTATCTGCTACAAGGAAACCTGCTTCTTCTAGGGTTTTTAAGGAGCGGTATAGTTGATTTTTTTCAATACCAAGTTGTTTGGTTAGGTCACTCAGGCTAAAGTGGTGAGGTGCTTGTGTAAATGCCTTTAGGACTTCTAAGGTGCGGTAGGCAGATATGATTACATAGGGCTGTTTGTCAGCTTCTTTGTCTAAGGCTTTAGTTGCGCTATCGTTTCGCATAGTCATATTGTTTCATATAGTAATACGATTTACCTCTTTGTTCAAGACCCTAAAACCAAGGATTGCTGTAGTAGTTATCAACAAGTTAAAACTATTTAAGCTAGATAATCCTACGCATTATTCTTGACTACTTAACGTTCATCTTGACATTCTTCGAATGTGAAGGTAATGTTTATCAAATGCCTGCATCCTGCATGTTGTATACAATCTGGAGTATTTAGTGCAAATTATTTCGAGAAGTCCAACCTTAAGCGAGCAAGTCTACAATTTTATACGTGATCAAATCATTCAAGGCCAGTACCTGCCTGGCAAGCAACTATCAGAAATTGAACTTTCACAAGAACTAAAAGTCAGCCGAACCCCTGTCAGTATTGCTTTAAGCATTCTGGTTGAACGTGGCTTACTTATGCAAAATTCAGGAAAAATATCCGTACCTCAATTAAATCTAAAAGATGTTATTGATCTATACGTTTGCCGCCTTGCTTTTGACGCAACAGCAACCAAACTCGCAGCTGAACTTATCACTAAAAAAGAACTCGACCAATTAGCAAAGGAACTAAAAGTTTGGGAAAATCCAGCAAAAGAAGATGATCTATATGCACTATGGGTTGCAGATCTAAGTTTTCATGAGACCATCTACCAGGTTTCAAACAATAAACATATGATTCGCTTTGCCCAAATAGCTACTGAATTAGCCTCAGTTTACCGAAAAAATACTATTCGTCGTTTAGGTAGTGAAAATCAACAACGCTCAAAGGAGGATGTCAGAAACGAACACCAAATGATTTATGAAGCCTTAGTTAATCACGATGCTGAAGCTGCAGAAACCGCAGCAAAACAACATATTCAGAATGTCATTAATCACCTAACAAAAATGGAAGTTATCGAAATGAGTTTTGGAGATGAATAAGGTGCCCAATGCTTCTAAAAGATAAAGTCGCAATCGTAACAGGCGCTTCCTCCGGCATTGGTTTAGCAAGCGCAATCTGTTTTGCACAAGCAGGAGCTAAGGTAGTCCTAGCGGATATAGATGAAATAGCAGGTGAAGGAGCTGCCAAAGCCATACAAAATGCAGGTGGAAAAGCCATTTTTGTAAAAACCGACGTCAGTCAAGAATCTGAAGTAGAAGCACTCATAGCGACAGCTGAAAAGGAATTTGGTGGTCTAGACAGTATCTTTAACAATGCCGGAATTGAGCAGCCAGTAACCCCATCTAGCGATGTAACTGAAGACCTTTTTGACAGTGTCATAGGGGTAAATCTGAAAGGAACCTTTTTTGGCTGTAAGCATGCTATTCGCGCGTTTAAGCGAAACGGTAGAGGCACAATCGTTAATAACAGTTCCGTGAGTGCCTTTGCAAATGTAGGTGGCAACATTTCATACGCTGCTTCAAAAGGAGCAATCATGTCACTCACCAGAGTTTTAGCTATCGAATACTCAAAAGACAATATTCGCGTGAATGCAATTTGTCCCGGAGTGATTGATACTGCTATGAATCAGCGAAACGCTGACTTAGCTACAAATCGGGCAGAAGTAGAAGAACGCTGGAAAACTATAACGCCTTTAGGGCGTATGGGTACGCCTGAAGAAGTTGCACAAACTGTTCTATACCTAGCATCAGATATGTCTAGTTTTACAACAGGTATTGGTTTACTTATTGATGGTGGCAGGGTGGCAACTTAATGGGGCGATTAGACAATAAAATTGCTATTATAACAGGCGCAGCGCGTGGAATAGGCCGTGCTGTAATGAAGCGCTACGCTGCGGAAGGGGCAAATGTTTTTGCAGCAGATGTTGTCAAAGACGAACTCGAGCGTGAAGTTGATCTTCTAAATCAACAGGGTTTTTCTGTTACTGCCGTGCCTACAAATTTAGCAATAGAAGCTGAAGTCGAAGCTTTAGCAGAACAAGCATTAGCTAAAGGAAAGATTGATGTTCTTGCGAATGTGGCTGGCTTAATTGAAGAAAAACTGCTTGAAGACACCACCAATGAAGTCTGGAACCGCATTTTAAACGTTAATTTACGTGCACCATTCCTGCTTTGCCGCGCAGTTGCACCCGCTATGAAAATTGCTCGAAGCGGTTCAATTATAAATGTCTCAAGTCGAGCAGGAAGTGAAGGTTTTGCAACGGAAACTGCCTACTGCGCCTCTAAGTTTGGACTAGAAGGACTAAGTCGAGCCTTAAGCAAAGAACTCGAGCCTTTTAATATTGCAGTGAACACCTTAACGCCAGGCGTACCAACACATACTTCGATGAGCGAAGTTACGTACAGCCAAGAAATGCGAAAAATTTGGAAAGAACCTAAAGAAATAGCAGCTGCCTTTGTACATTTAGCAATCCAAACGCCACAAGGAATCCATGATCAATATGTGAATGCTTGGGACTTATCTGAGCAACTTCGCAAAGAAGGTTGGGAACAGTGAACCATAACCGCTACTACGATTTTAATGAAATGACTGCAGAACTAAAAAAACTAGTTCAAGCACATGCTGACTTAGCTAAGCTATACTCAATCGGTAAAAGCTTTGCAGAGCGTGACGTTTGGGTTATGGAAATAAGCAACCCCAAAACTGGCGCAGCTGATACAAAACCAGCTTATTATCTAGATGCGCAAATTCACGCTGAGGAACATGCAACCTCATCCGTAGCGCTTTATACAATCTGGTATTTGCTTTCTAATTATGGCAAAGATGAAGAAGTAACACGTCTACTAGATCAGCAAGTCTTTTATATAATCCCCCGAATTAACCCAGATGGCGCTGAATTATCATTAAAAGAACCCTACAACCGCTGGTGTGGTAATGGGCGTTTTTCACCCGATGAAATTCGTCAATCAGGCTTAATAGAGCAAGATATTAATGGGGACGGTTTTATAGTGCGCATGCGGGTACCAGACCCAAAAGGCGAATGGAAAAAAAGCGAGCTAGACCCACGTTTAATGGTACAACGCGAGCCAGGTGAAGAAGGCGGAGATTACTACCGCATATACCCTGAAGGTCTCATAAAAGATTTCGACGGGGTTCACGTACCCATAGAAAAACCACAAGATGGCAATATGAACCGAAACTTCCCAGTGAACTGGCAGAGTGACAAGCTCGAGTATGGTGCAGGTGAATTGCCTTTATCTGAACCTGAAGCAAAAGCTTTGGCTCGCTTTATTCTTGATCATCCGAATATTGCTGGTATGTGTTGTTACCATACGCATGGAGGTGTCATTTTACGCCCATCCATGACACGCTATGACAAAGATATGTCAGCTCGTGACCTTGGCCTTTACGAGGATTTAGGTAAAGTAGGCACAAAAATAACAGGCTATCCAACCATTTCCATATATGAAGAATTCACACCAGATAAATCAAAAGCTCGCCATGGTGGCCTTATGGACTGGACTTACGAGCAAATGGGCATCATTAGTTTTGCTACTGAAATTTGGGATGTTGAGACCTTAGCGGGGGTTGAAAAAGAAGCCTTTTACAACTTACACCCACGCACCGAAGCAATAGAACTAAAAGTCCTTAATTGGGTCACCGAAAATGTTGGTGAAATGGGCTTTAGGGACTGGGAAACCTTTGAACATCCACAACTAGGCACCGTTGAAATTGGTGGCCTTGTTGACATTTGGGTTTATCGCAATCCACCACCCCAATTACTAGAAGAGCTCTGCCATAGCAACATGCTGTTTAACTTACGTCACGCTGCTGCTGCGCCACGAATTTTGCTTGATGATGTAAGCATCGAAGCGCTTGGCGGTGATCTGTTCAAGGTTCGTGCAGTGGTATCCAATCATGGTTACTTACCCACAAACCTATCAGATGTCGCCATTGAAAATCTAGAAGCTGTAAGCGTAAAAGTAAAGCTCGAGCTTACAAATGCTGATCTCATTATGAACCCGGCTGAGGTGGATGTCGGTCATTTGGCGGGTCGAAATGAACGTAAATATCCTTGGTCACCTTGGGGTCAATCTTGGTCAGCTGTTAGTAAACCGGTCGAGTGGTTAGTTCGCGCCCAAGATACTAGTTCAGCTAGCTTTAAAGTTCATGCTATTTCACAAAAAGGTGGTTCAGATATAGTGGACGTGAGTTTGGAGGATCTTGCATGAATGAAGTCATCGACTACATAAGAAAACATCAGGATGAATCGATAGCTGACCTACAAACCTTATTACGTCAACCAAGTATTTCAGCCCAAAAAATTGGTTTAGAACCCTGCGCCAGAATCTTGCGTGACCTCATTGTGAAAGATGGCATTACGGATACCCAAATTTTAGCAACAGAAGGTGGTCCTGAAGTGGTAGTTGCTAAAATAACAAATCCAAAAGCAAGCAAAACACTGCTTTGTTACGGCCACTATGATGTTCAACCGCCTGAACCTGTAGAAAAATGGCATAGTGACCCTTTTGGCGCAGAAATAAAAGATGGCATTATTTACGCAAGAGGAGCAACAGACAATAAAAGCGGCTGCATGGCTTTTCTTAAAGCTGCAAAAGCTTACCTAAATACACGCGGTGCACCTCCTGTTAATCTAACCTTTTTATTTGAAGGTGAAGAAGAAATAGGCAGCCCACATTTAGAAGATTTTGTTTACAAACATAAAGACCTGTTACACTGCGACGCCTCCATTGGCCTAGATGGCGGAGTAAACCGAACTTCCTTAAAACCAGAAGTCCACCTTGGCATAAAAGCGATTTTGTACGTTGAACTACGCATAAAAGGGCTAAACACAGACATTTGGTCAGGTCGTGCTCAAACCGTAAAAAGCCCAGTCTGGCGACTCATTCAAGCACTCACCACGATATTTGATCAAGATACAGGTCAAGTTATTGTTGACGGTTGGTACGACGACTGGCTCGAGCCTGACGAAGATGACATGCACTTCTTGCGTGAAGAAGCCAAAGCCTTTGACCGTGAAGAGTACATTCGTCAGCTAGGTGCAACGCACTTAAGTACAGAAGATGATTTAGAGCTTTTAAAACGAGCCCACTACGGAGCAAGTGCTAACATTTGCGGCATACAAGCAGGCTACACGGGTGAAGGCTCAAAAACTATAGTGCCAGCTGAAGCCATGGCAAAACTAGATTTTCGCTGCCCGCCCAAACTCGAGCCAAGTGTTCAATTCGAAAAACTAAAAGCCCACCTCTTGAAGCATGGTTTTGATGATATTGAACTCATCTTGCATAATGCTCGCAAAAATCCTTATAAAACACCTGCTCGTGAAGCTATTAGTCAAGCTACGTTTCGGGCAGCTGAGCAAGTATTTGGTACCCAACCTGTTGTTCATGGGGTTTCTATTCAGGGCATTATAATGCTAGCCATTCCGCATCCTGCGGTTCTTTCAGGCTTTGGTGCTCCTGACAATAATTTGCATGCCCCTAACGAAAATATGCCGATTGAGCGCTATATTCAAGGTATTGAATATGCTGCTGCCATTTTTGAAGAGTATGGAAAAGAATCTTAGGAAAAAGTTTGTATCTCATGACTCAAGTGCCCCTGTTTAACAGTTAGCATCAATTCACAAAGAAAAAAAAGGAGTTTTTATGATTACTGGAGTAAAACACATTGCAATTGCCGTTGCAGACGCTGAAGAAGCCCTAAAACGCTATCAAGATATGCTGGGTGGTGGTGCTGATGCCGTGCTAAAAACGTCGGATGTTACTCGTCAACGCTCAGCCGTTTTTATGGTGGGTGATGTGCAGTACCAGTTGGTTCAGTCACTTGACCCCAATGGGCGCTACGCCCAGCATGTAGCTGAATATGGTGAAAGTATTCACCATATTTGTTATACCGTGGATAACCTTAAAGAAACCATGCAAAATGCGGTAGCGAGAGGCGGGCGGATGCGTGAGCAAAGCTGCCGAATCTCAAATGATAGTGAAGATATGGCTGCTTGGGACGCTACGGTAAATGATAAGACTATTTGTAAGAACTGCGGAATCCAAGGTCGCTATGAACATCCTGAAGGATGGGTTGCCTTTTTAGAAGACGATGGTGTTCCAGGTGCAGGGGTTGAGTTTATGCAGGTTTACAAACCCGAAGAAATTCCTGAAGAGTACCGCAAGGGTCCCCTTGATCTTTAATTCTGACATGAAAAATAGGATGCAGCTATGGATTTGAGTGTTCCCCTATCAGCTCGAGCTCAAAAACTTTTGGCGTTAAATCATTCTTCGCCAAAGAGTGATGAGCAAAAAGCCTCAGAAATGACACGCAACGCAGCCATAGACGCTCTGGCAAGAGGCGAAACCCACTATACGGATAGACCAGGAATTTTACCATTGCGACAAAAAGTAGCTGAAATGTTGCAATTGCGCTTTAACTTAGAAGCTGACCCAAACACCATTGTTATTAGCTGCGGTGACACCGAAGCACGCTTTGTAGCAGTGCAGTGCTTACTTAGTGCCAATGATGGCTTGCTTTGCTTAGAAAATACAGACTTAGTTGAAGGTCCAATTATCATGCGAGATGCCAAGTTAATAAAGCCTGAAGAAACACTCGAGCGAGTCAAAGCGCTTTTCCTAAGCAGTGACACCAATCAAGCATTGCGAGATGAGTATTTAAAAAAAGCTGCTGAGCAAGGTTGGTGGGTGATGTTCGAAGTCAGCAATGAATCAAGCTTTCACCCGAACCAAATACCTAGCCTAAAAGACAAAGTCATAACTATTGGTGGTCTTGGTAAAGCAAAGGGTTTAGATAGTTGGCGTATAGGCTTTTTTCATGCACCCAGTGGTGAAGCGCCAGAACTTCGTAGTTTTAAACAAGCCTTAACCATTTGCACAACAAGCCTTTCACAATATGCAGCACTTGCGTTAACAGAGGCAGCATGACAAGCCTAACTGAAATTCAAAAGTTAGACGGCACAGCCTTGCGATACGCTCTCATGGAACTAGCGAAAGGCATTCCAGACGCCATTGCGTTAGGTCGGGGTGATCCCGATATGGACACACCAGCACACATTGTTGAAGCAGCAAACAAAGCAATGCGCTCAGGTAGTTTGCCAATGATGCCTATGGCTGGTATGCCTGAATTACGTGAAGCCATAGCAGCACGGGCTAAAACAGACCATCATTTAGATATCACAGCTGATAACGTGTTGCTCACCACGGGTGGACAAGAGGGCCTTTTCCTCATCATTAATGCTTTGCTTGACGCTGGTGATGAAATTCTGGTTCCTGACCCACGCTATACCTCTTATGACGAGGCCATTGCACATGCAGGTGGAATAATGGTTTCCGTACCCACCTATCCTGAAGATGCTTTTGATATTCGGATTGAAGAAATCGAAAAACGCATCACTAGCAAAACCAAAGCTTTGCTTTTAGTTACACCCAGTAACCCAACAGGTGGCATCATCACCAAAGAAAGTGCCGAAGCAATCGCTACCTTAGCAATTAAACATAACTTTGTTGTTATTAGTGACGAGATCTACGGAATGTTTGTTTATGAACCCTTTGAGCACGTTTCTATAGGCTCACTACCAGGCATGGCAGAACGCACCATCACACTAAGTGGATTTTCAAAAGCTTATGCCATGACTGGCTGGCGCATTGGGTATATCATTGCGCCACAAAACGTCATTGAGGCCATGACCGCCATAAAACAAGTAACCACAGGACCAGTAGCTGTGGTCAGTCAAATTGCTGCCCTTGCAGCCGCAACAGGTAGTGACGCTTGTATTGAAGATTTTAAGAAGATTTACTTAGAGCGCCGCACCTTATTCGCAGCAGGATTAGACGCAATGGGGCTAAGTTACAGCGAACCTCGTGGCGGTTTTTTCTTCTGGGCAGACAGCTCGAGTACCACTTTAAGAGCTTTAGAGCTTAGCTATCTTTTATTGCAAGAAGCCAAAGTACTCATTTTTCCCGGAACGGCTTTTGGTGAAAATTGGTCTGATTATTTACGCATAACAATTCTTCAGCCCACTAATGTTCTTAAAGAAGCGGTTGAACGCATGACGCCTGTCGTAAAGCGTTACGCTAAGGGTTGAGATGCACGGGCTTGAGCAGTTACTTGCTGATCTTGTACACATCCCTTCGCCTAATCCGCCAGGCGATACTCGTGAGATAGCAAGCTTTATTGCAAATTACTTTGCAGATACCTCTGCTGAATTTAAAATCCTTGCTCCCCCTGTGAAACCTGAGGCTGAAAGTGTTATTGCCACATTAGGGCAGGGCAGTCCTGTCATTATGCTGCATGCCCATATTGATACTGTGCCAATTGCAGCTGAAGAAGCAAAGCACTGGTCAACAAACCCTTATGAACCCACCATTAAAAATGGCAAACTCTACGGCAAAGGAAGCATAGATGATAAAGCCCCCTTAGCCGCCATGATGTGGGCATTTAAAAAGATAGCAACAACAGACTTTAAAGGAACCCTAGTACTGGTTGCTGCGGCAGAAGAAGAAACAGGTGGTCAGCTCGGCACACGTTGGTTAGCTGATAAAGGCCATTTACCAGAATGTGACTTAATAATTGTTGGTGAGCAAACAGACAACTGCATTGCCTTGGCGCACAAAGGTGTCATGCGTGCCACCATTACAACACAAGGAAAATCAGTCCATGCCACGAACCCAGACAGAGGCATAAACGCCATAACCGCTATGGCTCGAGTGACCTTGGCCTTAGAGCAGTATCATAAAGAATTAAAAAAACGTAAGCATCCACTTGTTGGCAACCCTACATGTAATGTGGGCACGATTCAAGGTGGCAGTACAGCAAACGCTGTGCCCGATAATTGCACAATCCGAATAGATAGACGCATGATTCCCCGAGAAGACCCGGAAGCCGTGAAACAAGAGCTACGCAATCTTATCGCAACCGTTGAGCTTACTCCTGCAAGCGTTGAGATTAGCGATTTTCTTTTTTCAAGCTGGTTTGACTCACAGCTAGACAATGAATATGGAAAAGCTTTTCTCGAAACAGTAAGAAAGCATAAAGACCCAGGTCCTATTGGATATTTACCAGGTAGTGACGCTAAGCACCTCATGAAGCAAGCCAAAGGTGACATGGTGATATTTGGACCAGGTAGTTATGAAGTGGCTCATGCATTTGATGAATACGTGGAACTCTCAGCTTTACATGAGTGCGAAGCGATAATCTCAAGTTTTCTAAAAACCCTAGCAAAGTAAGGAAGAAAAATGTCAAAAACACTTAACATCGGTAACATCAGCATAGAAGCAGGAGAAGTCAAGCGTGGCGGAATCCCAATTGGAAAAGACATGTACGGACTCGAGCGGCTTATTCCAATAACCGTTTATAGAGGTATAGAAGATGGCCCAATCTTATGGCTCAATGGTGCCACTCACGGTGATGAGCCAGAAGGACCCTTTTCGATCTTTCTTGCCTGCAAAAACTTAGACCCCAAAAAAATGAAAGGAACCGTAGTAGCCGTACCTGTAATGAATGTTGAAGCCTTTACCGCGGGAACACGTGGTGATCCGCTTGATACCTTCTCTTATGATATGAATCGCGCTTACCCTGGTAAAATCGACGGTTACCCTACCGAGCGAGTAGCTTTTGCTCACTGGCAAGCCATGAAAGACAATTGTGACCTACAAATTGCTATTCACTCAGGTGGCGAACACTCTTACTTGGCACACATGATTTTTGCCTCTGATAATGCTGTCAGCATGGAACTAGCTGCCGCCATGGGGCCACAATGGTCACTGGTATTTGCCAGTCCCACAGGTGGCGGAAACCCAAGCTCACAAATGGGTAATCTTGGAAAAGGCGGCATAACTGTTGAGCTAGGTGGTAACTGCCGCCTTTTGACAAGTGATTTTCATAATGTTTCTCAAGACTTAGCAAGTGGTTATTTGAACGTTATGAAGCACTACAAAATGATTTCTGGTGAAGCCAAATACGCTTCAGAATGGCGTCAAGGATATCAGATTGCTCTCCTTGCGCCAGAATCAGGCATGTTTGTCGGTAATGCAGAATTACCCTTTGAAACAGAAATTGAGGAAGGAACGCTGCTAGGTGAAATCTATAACTTATATGGTGATGTAGTAGCCAAAGTCAAAGCACCCAAAAAAGGCGTGGTGTTTGGACTACGTTCAAGAGCCTCCATTTTAGAAGGCCAATGGTGCTGCTTTTTTGGTGTTGTCGAACAAACCGTTGATAACCTTTTGCCAAAGTAATCATGCAATCAAATTTAAAGCAAGCATGACTAAAGCTATCCACACGGCGGCTCTGAAAGCACTCACCACATGTTTTAAACTCATTAGAGGTGATTACTTTTTATTTGTGAGTGACGGACAAAAGTCAGCATTAGAACAAGCGTTCAGTGAAGCTTGTGACCAACTCGAGCTAGTCTTTAGGTCCGAAGTTCTAGATTTTGAAGCAAGCTACGAGCCACCCGAGTACCTTGAAGCAATACTTAATCAGGCAACAGCTGCCCTAATTGCAACACAACGATCTTACACCCATAGTGACGCAGTTCGTAAAGCTCGAGCTAAAGGATTAAGGGTTGCTACTTCACCCGGCATAAGCCAAGACAAGCTCGTTGCAGGGTTAAATGCTGATTACTCAAAAATAGCGCATAATGCTCGTTTATTAGCAGCACAATTAGAGCAAGCTAAATATGTTTTTATTAGTAGTCCATCGGGAACCAAGTTGACCTTTGAGATAGCAAATCAAAAAGGATTTGCTGAAACAGGTTTATATACAAAGCCTGGCGATGTTGGTAACTTACCGGCGGGAGAAGCGTCTTGCGGAATTGACGAAGAAACAGCAGAAGGACAGGTTGTAGTTAATGGCAGTTACCCCAAACTAGGAACCTTAACCTCCCCCTTATACATAGACATAAGTAAAGGACGAATCA
>CAZWJZ010000077.1:0-15896 GCA_964634665.1 uncultured bacterium
AGAAGTCGTTAAAGGGTATTTTTCCTGCGCTTGATGAAATGCTGCATTGGTTTGCTGCGCGGCAAATTCGTAATAGGGCAACTATTGGAGGCAATATTGCTACGGCCTCTCCTATTGGGGATTTACCCCCTGTTTTACTTGCGCTTGATGCATCTGTGAAGTTGCAAATGAAGCAGGATGTTCGCATTGTTAAGCTAGCTGATTTTTTTACAGCTTACAGGCAAACCGTTCGAATGCAAGATGAAGTTATTGTGTCTATCCTTATTCCTAAAGCTTTAACTGAGGGTGCAACAAAGCGGCATAGTTTTTCTTATAAAGTGGGTAAACGCGGTACCGATGATATAAGCATTGTCGCGGCAGCCTTTACAATTGATCTAGATGCAAACAACAACATTGTTCATGCTCGCTTGGCTTATGGCGGTGTGGCTGCCACGCCTATGCGGGCTTTAGAAGTAGAAACATGGTTGCTAGCTAAAGCATGGTCACCAGAAACCATTCAAGAAGCCAAGGTCAAACTCGAGCGTGCCTTTACCCCCTTATCTGACTTTAGGGGTTCTGCTAAGTATAGGAATCTTTTAGTTGCTAATTTGTTTGAGAAGTTCTTTGTGCAGTTCTCTGGGGGTACAAAGTGAGTGTGGGTCAGAACAAAAAGCATGAGAGTGCTGTTTATCATGTCACGGGTTTAGCTACGTATACAGATGACCAACTCGAGCCTGTGGGTATGCTGCATTGTTATCCGGTTTTGTCAGAACATGCGCATGCTCATATTCAAGTAGATTTTTCTAAAGCCCTTAGTGTTGCGGGTGTTGTAACAGTCTTAACGGCAGCAGATGTAAAAGGTGAAAACAACACAGGCCCCATCATTCATGATGAAACGCTTTTCCCTGAAACCGTTTTGTATGCAGCGCAACCCATTGTTTGGGTCGTAGCAAAAAGCCTAGAAGCCGCCAAACAAGCAGCTAAGCTTGTCATAGTTAACTACGACATTCTCGAGCCTATCTTAAGCAAGCTGCCATTGCTAAGCAGAGTTTTCATGGTGATACGCAACGCATGCATAAGGGTGACACTCAAAAAGCTTTCTTAGAAGCTGACTTAGTGCTTGAAGGTGAAGTTGAAATGGGGGGGCAAGATCATTTTTACTTAGAAACCCACGCAAGCTGGGCCATTCCTGATCTTGAAGGCAACATGCAAGTTTACGCTTCAACCCAGCACCCCACCGAAACACAACTAGTAGTCGCTCGAGTTTTGGGTTTAGACAGCAATAAAGTTACGGTGACTAGCATAAGAATGGGGGGTGGCTTTGGAGGTAAAGAAACCCAAGCGAACCCCTTTGCAGCTGTGGCTGCCATAGCTGCGCAAAAAACTGGAAGACCCGCCAAGGTGAGACTCGAGCGGCACCTTGATATGAAAATAACCGGTAAACGGCATCCTCTTTTAGCGAAGTACAAAGTGGGGGTAAGTAGAGCAGCTAAGCTTTTGGCTTTAGACTTAGATTTGTATTCAGATGGTGGCTACAGCGCTGACCTTTCTAACGCGGTTATGCAGCGCGCTATGTTTCATAATGATAACGCTTACTTCATTCCCCATATGGATGTTCGTGGTCATGTTTGCAAAACCAACAAAACTAGCCAAACTGCCTTTCGGGGTTTTGGCGGGCCTCAAGGCATGGTGGTTATAGAAGACATTATGCAGCGCATAGCAGCACAGTTAACACTCGAGCCTGAAGCCTTACGTGAGCAAAACTTTTATAAAGATGATGATGAAACGCATTACGGTCAAACCTTAGTTGATGTAAGGACACAAAGATTATGGCATGAGCTTAAAGGAAGCTCAGATTTTACAGCTAGAAAAACAGCTATTCGAAAAGCCAATAGAACAAGTCCTTATTCAAAACGCGGCATTGCCATAACACCTGTTAAGTTTGGTATTTCTTTTACCACTACCTTCTTAAATCAAGCAGGCGCGTTCATACTGATATATGCAGATGGCAGTATTCAGCTTAATCATGGCGGTACCGAAATGGGGCAAGGGTTGCATACCAAAATGCTACAAGTTGCCGCCAGCACACTCGGTGTAAGCATTGAGCATTTCCGCATGATGAACACCGCAACTGACAAAGTACCTAACACTTCAGCCACAGCAGCTAGCGCAGGCAGTGACCTAAACGGCCAAGCCATAAAAAATGCTTGCGAAACCCTAAAAGCCAGACTCGCAGAAGTTGCAGCTAATCTGCTAAAGCTAAACGCACCCGAAGACTTGGTTTTTGAAAATGATTTTATCTACTCGTCTCAACACCCTAAAGACCGCGTTAGCTTTAAAGAAACCGTTGCAAACGCCTATCTAAACCAAGTCAGCTTGTCTGCCACAGGCTTTTACCGCACACCCAACATTTACTTCAATAAACTAAAAGGCCACGGCAAACCCTTCTACTACTACGCTTACGGTGCTTGCGTAACCGAAGTCGAAGTTGACGGCTTTACAGGACAGTGGAAGTTAAAGCAAGTAGACATTCTGCATGATGTCGGCACATCCTTAAACCCGCTCATAGATAAAGGGCAAATAGAGGGAGGCTTTGTGCAAGGCATGGGCTGGCTCACCATGGAGGAACTCGTCTGGGATGACAAAGGCAGCTTAAAAACCTTTGCGCCTAGCACCTACAAAATACCCACCATTAGTGAACTACCTGAAAAATTCACATTAAACCTACTCGAAAAAGCAGCTCAAGACGGCGTTATATACGGTAGTAAAGCTGTTGGTGAACCCCCCTTCATGCTAGCCATAGCGGTAAGAGAAGCACTAAAAGATGCTGTCGGTGCCTTTGCTAACTCTGCAAAGGTTGACTTAAAAGCACCCTCAACCCCCGAAGCCATCTTAAGGGCTATAGAAAAAGCCAAAACAAAGTTACCCGTCGAAGATAGACTTACAGGAGATTAAGATGGAACTAAAACAGCCTTATTTATTTGAAGACATAAAAGGCTACACAGCTCACATAAGCCGCCTTATTTACATGATGAATTACGCCAGATCAGTCACTTTGCACTACGCACGCGACTTAAGCCAAGAAGAACTCGACACCTTCTTATTTCCAGAAAGTAACTCTATAGGCATGCTACTAGCACACATAGCGGCAGTAGAAAAAACATTTCAAGATTTAACGTTATTTAATAAGAAAAACAGCTGGAGCACCCCTGCAGAAGTACTAGGTGAAAAAGGCCGCGAAGCACTCAAAGGCAAACCACTCGAGTTTTACTTAAATGACTTGGCAGAAGTTCGTAAAGTTACCTTAGCTGAGTTTAAAAAACGAGATGACGACTGGCTGAATGAAAGCACCTCATGGTGGAATAATGAACCTGCCAATAATTACTTCAAGTGGTTTCATGTCTTTGAAGATGAGATTAATCACCGAGGGCAAATAGCAATTATCCGCAAGCAGATTAAATCAAAATAATACGCATAATTCAAGCAAATGCTTTAAGTGCTGCAACGCGTTCAGGAAAAGCTTCTTTGAAACGCTCCCATGTTTCCCAGTTTGTTTCTATGCCTTCTCGTTCCGTCCACATAAAAAAGGGCGTAAAAAGTGAGCGTGCATGGCGCACTTCTTCTTTAAATATAAAGGCACTTAAGCCGCCTTCTTCTAGCATGCCTGTATCGCTGTAAGCTTGAATGGCTTTACTTAAGTCATAGCTCACCTGCCTGAATTCAGGACTCCAAATGCCGTTTTCTAAATGCAGCATTAAGTACTGCGCTCTGGGGTCACCGTTAAAAGGTGAACCTATAGCACCTGTGTTATAGAGTCGGTAATTAGCAACTTGTCTATCTAAAGGTGAGTGTGTGTGTGACCCCACAAAAATATCAGCAGGAAAGTCTTTAGCTATGTCTACCACATCTGTTTCAGGGGTGCGTTCGCTGTAACCTTCACGGTAGTGCCTTGGGCTGCCATGCGTTACAAGTACACTGTCTGCGTTAAGTATTTCAGGTCGGTACTCCATGGGTAAAGTGCGGAGTTCATCAATCCAATTGCTACGCTCGAGTTGTTTTACGACCCAGTCGGTGGCTGTCCAAAAGGGGTCGCTGAACCATGTTTGAGGTAGATCATTATCTTTATCTAGCCATTTGCGAATGAGGTCATCGTGGTTGCCTAGGGTTATGTCTAGCTTGTTACTGACACGTTCATTCCAGAGAGTTTGCATGACTAGGTCATTGTTAGGGCCTCTATTAACAAGATCACCATTGACAATGATGCTATCTGGGTTTTCTTGCTTTATGTCTTTTAGGGTGGCTTCTAAAGCTTGCAGGTTGCCGTGTATGTCTGCAAGGATGGCTAGTTTCAAGGTAGCTTTAGTGTAGCAAAGAGCTGTTTTAAGGCTAGTGATTTGTATTTATTTTTTGTAATACTTTAGTCATAGTACGTGAGCTACACTGATTTTAGGATGTCTAACCCCGCTTTAGTTATTGGTAGTTCTCAAGATCGATTGCATGTAATGCATGAGGTTCTTAAAGGTTTGGGTTGGGATGTGAAGATAGCTCAGCGACCTCAGGAAATCATGAGCGCTATGCAGGAGCGTTATGAAGCTATTTTTTGTGATGAGGTTGTGAAGGGTGCTACGGTATCTGGAATTCAGCGTTTTGCCCTTAAAGTGAACCCTAAAACGCCTTTTTATTTGTTTCGTAATCTTAATAATACCAAGTCTGTTCAACTTGTAGCTGAGCCTAAAGGGGTTTTGGCTTTTCCACCTATTTTGAGTCAGCTTCCTAAGCCTGATGATTGGGAACGTGACCCTAATCTTGCACAGACGTTTGTGCCATTTGCGGGTAACTCTTCGCTTGTGCCTCTTACCGATGTGCTTTCGGCTATGGGTATGGATAAGCGTAGTGCGACGATTGAGATTGCCAAAGGTCAAATGGGCGTTATTTATGTGAATAATGGCTTGATTGAGGATGCTCTTTCATTTATTGATAATAGTCCTGTTCGGGGTTTAAAAGCCTTAGGGCAGCTTTTGCAGCTTAGTGAAGTAGCCTATAGGGTTTTGCAGTATAAGGTGCCTAGTCAGCTTTCTATTAAGCTGAAAGTTGATTCTGCGCTCACCGAGGCGTCTCGCTTGGCAGATGAAGGCAAGCGTTATGACAGGCTGGTGAATGACTTGCGTTTGGTTTGCCCTAGCATTGATGCATTAGCGATTGGTTATCCTTTGTCAGCTACGCCTGCTAAGGGCTTTGGGCATGCAGAGCAAGCATTTCGTTTAGCTAAGGAGTTACTCGAGAAAAATAGGGAAACCATTACGGGGCGGCTTAATGAGTTTTTTATTACGACAGATCGGGCTGCTTATGCGCTTGTGCATTTGGCTGAGGGTAATATTTTAATTGCGAGTTGCCCTGTTAGAGATCGCGCTGTTTTATTTAAAGCTATTCAAAATACTCAGCTTGCTAGTTACGTTTGAGCTTGTGTTACAGGCTGAGGTCGTCTTAGTAGCCGCACAGCACTATTAATTATGATGACGAGTTGTAGTAATAAGAGCATAGCATCAAAAATAAAGTTGCTATTACTTGCAAAGATGCCTGTGCGTATATAAGTAGCATCGTCATTGGCTACACGCACAAGATCAATACTGTCACCAATATTCAGGTTTTCCCATTGCTCTCGTTGAATGTTTATGCGGTTTGGACCTGCTTCTAAGGCTGGCTGTTCATTCCAAGAAATAAAGTAATAGGTACCCCTTGAAGACGAGCTATCTGAATCAAAAGCCGCTGTCCAGTCTTGGCTGGCCTTATCTGTAATGGTTCTTTCAAGCAATGTGCCCCCTGCTGTAAAGCCGCGAATTTGGGCCATTTTGTAGAGTTTTGGCCCTGTGACCGCAAGCATGAGCCACAAGGCTAGCACGGCAACAGCCACCCAAATAATGCAGTGAAACATTCTTCCTATGTCATCTTCAGCATCCTCTGATACTGGTTGTTTTTTGCTTTCGTGGCTTGTGCTTGCCAGCATGGCGTTTAAGGTTCGGCTGGTTCTTAAAATATCTAAGCCAAAGTAAAGAAGTAACGCACCTATAAGCACAAAAGGCAGCACCATAAAAAGCCAGATGTTACTAGTGAACGTTAAAGGATTATCAGTAAAAAACGGAATCAGCATAATAAAAACACCCAACGCCATTTGTAACCAAGGATTATTCGCCCAACTTGAAGCTCGAGTTTTATTGACCATAGTCATAACCATAAAGCGACCAAATAAGAAAAAGCCCCCCGCAGCTACCAGATCACCTTTTTTAAGCTCGAGTGTGTGGTTTTGCAGCATGGCTTTGGTGTTGTTTATGGTGATGCGGGTTATGCGGCTGTTTTGGCTGTAGTAGTCGTTGGGGTTATTTTTGATTTGTTTTTGGGTGCTGCTGCTTATTTTTCCTTCAATAATTTTCATAACTTAGTTCCTACTGACTTAAGTCTCTTACTAATATGACAGCTGGGTCTACTCGTACGTAGCTGTCTTCGAGATTTCTAAAGATAGGGTCGTTAGGGCTGACACCTACGGGTCTAACAGTTTCTTGTATATACGACTTTTTCCTTAGGCTGATAGCAACTTGTTGACCATCTGGTGATAGTGCTATCTCACCAAGCGCTCTAGGGTAGAGCCAGTCACCCACTAAGGTTTCGCTTTGTAAATCCCACTGTTTAAGCTTTCCCGAACTAAAAGAAGCCATGACTTGCTCAGCATTTTCGCTTAAAGCCAGACCTGTCAAGTAGTCATCACTATTGCTAAAGCTTCTTAAGCGTTCACCTGTTGTGGTTTGCCAGATGCTTATATCTCCATTTGTGCTAGCTGCTGCCAAGTACTCGCCCGTGGCATCAAAAACAAGTTCAGTAATGCTGTTTTCAGATGCATTTAGAATACGGTAGTCACTAAAGTCACGAACGGGCCAAAGTACTACTTTTCCGTCAGACTGCCCCACAGCAACAACAGTCTGAACTGAAGCTGCCAAGCTAGAAATAGAATGATCATGGGCTAACTGCGTAACCAAACTGCCATTTTTAGTATTCCAGAAGGTTATGACAGACTTAGTCTCACCTTGCTCTTCAAAATAAGCAGATTCAGCCAGCATGTCAAACCCTGAAACAAAAACCATATCAGACGCCCTTAAGCCCTTTAAACCGTCAGACTCGAGTACAAACTCAACGGTTTTGTTGCCTTCTGTGTCGTATAGGCGTACTTCATTATCTTTTTCTATAAGGGCATAGCGCCCATCTGGTGCAACAACTAAACCTTCGTTTATGCTTGCCCTTAAGCCCCCTAGGCCTGCTAAGCGTTCTTCTTTGAAGCCTTCTGCTACTTGCCATACTCTTACGCCTGCAAGACCTCGCGCATAAAGGGTGCTGCCGTCTGCTGAGTAGCTAAGCATAGTAGCGCCTGTGTCGCTTATGGTTAAGCCACGTATGCAATTTTCGTTCTTCTTACAAAGATTTGAGGCAGTTATTTTTGGATTTAGGTTAGAGCGAAAAAAACCATACAAAATAAAGCCTGCAAGTAAAAAACCTATTACAAAAGCTACGCCTATAAAAAAGCCTTTTACGCCTCTAAAAAGCGTTTTCATTTAAGCCCTCTCAGGTGTATGTTTAGCTTTAATGGCATTTCCACAAATGCTGGCACCATCAAAGCATTCCTGCGACCACTGAACAAAGCGTATCTGAATCCTAGGGAAGTAAAAACAAAGCAACTCAGCAATGACTCTTGGAGCTGCAATAAACAGCTAGTAAAGATGTGTTGAAGCATAAAACCCTCTTTCTTATACTCTTATTATTTACACGAAGCGTCGCAGAAACGTCGCAATCTTTTTTACCTACCAAAGAAGCTAGTAGCTCGAGTTCTGAGGGGTGCTAAGCAAAAGTGAAAAGATAAAAGTAGAAGGTAAAAACTGTTTTACCTATGACCTTTGCCTACTGCTTACTGCCTACTTTATTTCTGTTTAAACCCTGAGAACTATCTTTAGGTAAGCTGTAATGAACACATCAGCTTGCATTTCTTATCTTTTTATGACTAAATCATGGTAACTTTAAAGTGAAGGAAGCTTATGATTTGGTCAGTATACGTACCCGTTATTTCGTTAATCCTCTTTTTCATCTGGATGTTACGCATTACGCTAAGAGCAAGATCATCTTTAAACAAGCTAGAAAAAGAACTCGAGCAGCTTAGTACTTTACTTGAGGGCTTAATTAAGAATCGTCGTTTTACCGATTCGCATGAATACTGGCTTGATGATACCTTTGAGTTTATTACGCGTAATAGTAGTATTCCTAAAAATCCTTTGCTTGAGCTTATTAATCGTTTTTACGCCATTCGGCTTTTAACTTCACCAGATATTTCTGCCATTTTGAATTCCATTGCTGATCGTGAAACAGATAAGCTTGAAATTGCACGTGAAGCCCCAAATAACCTGCTTCTGCTTGGCATTATGGGAACCGTTATTGGCATGGTGATTGCACTAGCAAGCTTTGGACTGAGTGGCTTTGGCGATGAATCAACCTTAAGCGTGGGGCGTATTTTGAGTAGTATGTTTATTGCTTTTATTTCTACAGGCATGGCGCTTTTCATGTCTGTATCTACCCGAGGTTATCTTGAAAAAGTAACGCTTCATCAGGCAGATATTTTGGCTGATATTGATAGTTACGCCTTTAACTACTTAGCCCCCATATTATTGCCTAAGCAAGATGCAGCGGTGCAAGAACGCTTGCAGGAGTTACTGTCTCAACAACAAAAAACCATGGGTGAGTCAATGAAACGTAGCTCTGCCACACTTGATCAATTTAGTAATGTGCTTAGTAACGCTGAGCACGTCACGCAGGGTCTTAGTAATAGTCTGTCAGAGAACGCCTCAACCTTAGCTAAAGTAGGTCACCGTATCTCTACTGACCTTAATAAAGTAAGTGATGATTTATCTCTTAAAATGCTTGACGCTCTTAATTTAATGAATCAGAATTTAAATAAGCAACAAAGTGGTCTTGAAGTGGTTTATAGAGACATGCAACAACAAGTCTTTCAAGATAAGCAAAGTACGAATGATCAAACAGACATGCTGCAGCAACGCATGGCAGAAACCATTGATTTACTCAAACAAAATAATTTAGAGCTTACCAAAGGTCTAACCAGCATGTCAGCCCACTTAGCGCAACAAAGCGAAATACAAACCCAAACCATTCTTGATTTACGTCAAGATTTACGAGTACTTAGTACGCATGTCCTTGAATCACAAGAAGAACACCAAAGAACCTTTATTGAAACCGTACAAACGTTCTTACAAAGCCAATTTGCTGAACTCGGCCGCTCCTTAGGCTTACGTCGTAAAGGATAACTATGGCAAGCAGACGTAAAAAACGCTCGAGTTTTAATCCTTTTATTTCTTTGACTGATATTTTGTTTAATTTGGTCTTAGTGCTTATTTTTGTTACGGCTTTATTTGCGCAAGATATAACAAGGAAGTACGCGGAGAATAGTGCTTTTCAGAATCGCTTAAACGCCTTGCAGTTAGAGCGTGATGAGCTTTTCTCTAGTGTTGAGGGTTTAAATAGTGACCTTGATGCAGCAGCTGCCCTTGAAGCTGAACTTCAGGGTTTAAATACCTCTTTAGAGGAGCAGATTGGTGCGCTGGTTAGTAATTTAGATAGTGCGCAGCTTTTTCAGCAGGCCCTTGCAGAACGCATTTCTGTGCTTATTGCTGACCTTGATGATACTGAACTTGAAAAACAAATCCTTGAAGAAAAACTCACCGTTGTTATTGGTGACTTAGATGTAACTGACGCTGCCAATAAACTCTTAGAAGAAGAAATTACGCTAACGCTAGGAAATTTAGATCAAGCGCAACGAGACGCACTTAACTTACGCTCTCAAGTTGCAGATTTATCTCGAAATAACTTTTTGGTCATTGAACTCGAGTGGTTTACGCAGAGTCATGATTTAGATTTGCATATTGTTGACCCTAGGGGTAATAGGTTTTATTGGAATCAGGCTACTTATGAGGATGAGAGTTCTCGTTTGACACTTGATAACCGTTTGGGTGCTAGGCCTAATAAGCCGGGGCTTGAAATTTGGACTGCGCGTGATGTGATTTCGGGTGTTTACCAAGTTGAGGTTGGCTTGTGGGGCTGTGATAGGGCAAGTGAGAATGATTCTTATAAACTGTGTACAGCAGATGGTACTGCAAACTTGCTTATTCGTCATAGGGATGGTGATGATTTGATTGCTAATGTAGATATTCCTGCGAATCAGAGTTACGCCAACATAAATGGTTCTGAATTTACGCTAGATGAAACTCTGTTTGACAGGCTTATAACCATTGCAACTATAGAAATAACTGATAATGATGGGGAACTTAATTTAGAAGTTCTACCTGCTAATGGTTTAATAAGTACACGCTTAGCCACTACAAATTAATAATTACCCATTGCTTTCCCCTAAACCATCACTTCAATAAGATACGGCCCTTTTTTCGCTAAGGCTTCTTTAAGTAGTTGGTTAAATGACTCAGCAGAGCCTGCCCTACCAGCATCTACCCCCATGCCTTTAGCTAGACTTACAAAATCTAGCGTGGGGTCATCTATGTTTAAAAGCCTATCGGCAGTGCTACCTTTTTTACTAGCACCCACCTTGAGCAATTCACCTTGAAGAATGTTGTAAGCACGGTTATTAAAAAGAATAGTAACGACGTTTAGCTGTTCTCTGGCTTGTGTCCAGAGTCCTTGCAGGGTGTACATAGCGCTACCATCTGCCTGCAAAGCTATAACTTGACGGTCTGGGCAAGCAACGGCTGACCCGACTGCACAGGGAACACCGTGACCAATTGCGCCACCTGTACCTTGCAGCATGTCATGAGCATGTGAAGATGCCAGCAAATGACCTGCTCGAAAAGAGGTCAAAGCTTCATTAATAATAATAGCTTGCTCTGGAAGTTGCGCAGCAACACTCTGCGTTATTTTTGCTAAACTAAGCTCGCCTGTTGGCAAACTAGGCACAGATAAAGCATAGGTATCAGCCTGCGTATTTGCATCTAAATGAGCAGCAAGGCTTTCTAAAGCAGCAACCGCATCTTCATCTTCAGTAGCAAGGGTAAAAAGATGACAACCTTCAGGCGCCAAAGTACTAGGCGTATCAGGATAAGCAAAAAAACCAACCGGCTGCTTAGTACCCACCAAAATAATGTTCTTAAAGTCTTTTAACTGCTCTAAAGTCTCAGGCACAGGATAAAGCAAAGAATCAATCAGCACACGACCTGCACCCCGCTGCACTCGAGCGGTTGGTCGGTTCGTCATGAGCTTAGCGCCTGTCTTAGCAGCAATACGCCCTGCAAGCTCGAGTCCTTGGTTTATAACAGCGTTGCCTGACATGAGTAGTAAGCTTGCTTCGTTTTTATTTAGAAGGCTGGCAGCTTCTGTAACAGCTTCTTGCCGGTAAGTCTTAACTTTTAAAGGCGTAACTTCTGCTAAGTCTGGCGATGCTTTTGTCCAAGCAGTATCTGCTGGCAAAATAAGCGTAGCAATTTTGCCTGTTCTTGCTACGGCTATCGCTTCAGCTGTGTCTTTACTTATGTCGTGTGCTGAGGCACTCTTTTTAATCCATGCAGAAAAAGGTTTCGCTAGACTCACAATATCAGTTGTTAAGGGTGCATCGTGCTGCAAGTGATAACTCGCATGATCACCAATTATGTTCACCATACCTGAACCTGCACGCCATGCATTATGCAAGTTAGCAATGCCGTTAGCCATGCCTGGCCCTAAGTGCAGCAGCGTACAAGCAGGTTTACCTGTCATGCGGTAGTAGGCATCTGCTGCGCCTGTACAAACACCTTCAAAAAGCCCTAGTACAGCGCGCATTTCGCTCACCTCATCTAGCGCAGCAACAAAATGCATTTCAGATGTTCCAGGGTTAGCAAAACAAACATCAACATTGCCCTTAACAAGGGTACGAATTAAACTCTCAGCACCATTCATGTCTTTAGTTTAACGCGATAAGTTAGACTCAGGTATGAGTCGTCAATTCACAGTTGCGAGCTGCCAAGCTCCTGACCTTCAAAATGACATAGCTAGTGCTTTAAATACCATAGCCAAATACGCTCAAAAAGTAGATGCTCTTAACGCAGAGTTACTGTGCTTCCCTGAGTGTTTTTTGCAAGGCTACATTGTGAATAGTAGCAGCTCTCAACTTGCCATTGAGCTAAACTCAGCTGCTTTTAAAACCATTCTAGCTAAGCTCAGCCCTATTAAAACAACGCTTATTTTTTGACTTATAGAACAAGAAGCTGAAGCTATATTTAATACCGCTGTTGTCATAAAGCAAGGAAAGTTACTAGGCAAATACCGCAAAACCCAGTTACTAAAAGGCGAGCAAGGCGTTTTTAAAGCAGGTAACAGTTATCCTATATTTAATCTCGACGGCCTCAAATTTGGCATTAATATTTGTTACGACCTAAACTTTTCAGAATGCACTCGAGCGGTTGCTGAGCAAGGTGCTGAGCTACTTGTTTGCCCTAGTAACAACATGATGCGCCGTGAAACTGCTGAAAAGTGGAAGTATAAACACAATGAAGGGCGTGCTGAACGAGCTAAGGAAGGCAAACTCTGGCTTTTATCTTCAGATGTAACAGGAGAGCAAAAGGGTCGTATTTCTTATGGCCCTACTGCGCTTATTAACAAAAATGGCAGCGTTGTTAAACAACTACCCTTAATGCAAGAAGGGCTATTAGTGCATACACTCGAGCTTAGTTAAATCTTAAACTATTTCCATTGCCAACTTCTTACAAAGCAACCTTGTCGCCTTTCACAAATGGCGTATGAATAACAAAATGAAGGTAATCAGGCGTACTTGAAATAAAAGTATGTACTTCACTGGGTTCAACCGCAATGGCATCTCCTTGCTTAAGCACAACCTCTTTAGCCTCAATAAGCATGACACTCGAGCCTTGAGCTAGCAGATAAACTTCGTTCATTTTTCGTGGTAGTGCTTTTCATTTATGCCTTCACTGGCATATCCTACCGAAATAGCTAAGTTAGAGTTCCATGAACCAAAAAACCAGCCTTTCGGCTGGCTTTTGTCAAGCGTTTGTAAAATCATGTTTAGCTGTATTGACCTTTAACAAATCTTAAGGCTGTTTCTGCCAATATGGCTGTGCCTATAGGCATGGCAGCTTCATCCATATCAAATTCAGGATGATGCAAGAAGCGTTGTGGTCCACCTTTTTCCCAAACACCAAGACGCATCATGGCGCCCTGTGAAGCGTTAGCCATGTAAGAGAAGTCTTCGCCACCCATAACCATTTCTCCTGTAACTACGTTATCTTCACCAATGAGTTCCGTAGCTGTTTCACGAATCCATGAGGCGACTTTAGGGCTGTTATATAAAGCTGGGTAGCCATGTCTAATGTCTATCTCGTAGTCTCCACCAAGCGCTTTTGCTATTGACAAGGCATTTTCGACTTCTTGAATAATCTGCTTTCTTACAGTGTCACTAGCACTACGCAACGTTATATCTAACTCTACATCACTAGGAATGACATTGTTTACCGTTCCACCAGACAAACGACCAACCGTTATGACTGCGGGCTCGGTGGGTTTCACCCAACGTGACACTATGCCATGAATGGCTGTTAGAATGGGAGCAACCATAAAAATAGGGTCTCTTGCTAAATGAGGCGATGCACCGTGACCACCTATACCTTTTATTTTGGCAAATATAGCGTCTACATTAGCGAGTACATAACCATCTTTAATGCCTATTTTGCCTGCCTCTAAGCTCGGGTCAACATGCAGGGCAATAACGGCATCTAAACCCTCTAGAGCATTTTCTTCAACCATGCGTGTCGCGCCACTTTTGTTTTCGGCATCTTGGTTTTCTTCGCTGGGTTGAAAGAGTAAGCGAATTTCGCCATCAAACTCTTCTTCATGTAAGAGCATGGCTGCGCCCATAAGCATGGTGGTGTGGGAATCATGGCCACATGCATGCATTTTGCCTGCATTTATAGATGCGTAGGCTTTAGCTGTTTGCTCATGAATAGGTAACGCGTCCATATCGGCACGAATACCAATTTTTGGCCCGTTGCCATTACCAATAGAGGCAACCACGCCTGTTTTACCTACACCTGTTGTGTGCTTAACCCCTAAACGCGTTAAGGTTTCAGAGACTAACGCAGCTGTCTTATGTTCCTCAAAACTCAGTTCCGGATTCTGATGAATGGTGCGACGTAGATGACTAAGCATGGGGTGTAACTCTGTAGAACGCTCGAGCATGGTGTTTCTCCTTTTTAAATTAGTTAAGCACTTTTTTACTTTTCTTTAGTTACTTTCAGATTTCTAGTTTACCTTAATTATCTAAGCTCAAATGTGGACTTAGGCTTTATAAATTCGCTTGCTTTATCATGTTTTTTGCAATGACAAGTTGCTGTATTTGGCTAGTACCTTCGTAAAGCCTTAGTAAGCGCACATCTCGGTAAAAGCGCTCGACAGGGTAGTCACTTATGTAACCTGCTCCGCCATGTATCTGAACAGCGCGGTCTGCTACTCTGCCTAGCATTTCGGTGCAGTGAAGCTTGCATATGCTTGCTTCCATGCTTACATTTTCAGCATTGTCGTAACGTTTGGCTGTTTTTTCTACCATACATTCCCCTGCATAAGTTTCGGTTTGACTATCTGCAAGCATGGCTTGTATGAGTTGAAAGTTAGCTATTTCTGTACCAAATTGCTTTCTACTGGTAGCAAAGTCAAGGCTTTCTTTTATAAGGCGTCTGGCCATACCCACAGAAGTTGCGCCCATATGCAGTCGGCCTCGGTCAAGAACTTTCATGGCTGTTTTAAAGCCTTGACCCTCTACGCCACCAATTATGTTTTCAGCTGGCACTTCAGCATTTTCAAAAATGACATCACAGGTTACCGTGCCACGCTGACCCATTTTTTTATCTTTTTTACCTAAACTAATGCCTTTGGTATTTGCATCTACAATAAAAGCTGTTACCCCTTTAGCTCTTTCTTCTACCGTACCTGTTCTAGCCATGACGGTAAAAATGGATGCTCTTGGCGCATTGGTAATATAGCGCTTGGTGCCATTAAGCACATAAACATCTCCCTTTTTAACAGCGCTGGTGCGTAAGCTAGCCGCGTCAGAACCAAAGTCAGGCTCTGTTAAAGCAAAAGAACTAATCATCTCACCACTCGCAAGTTTAGGTAAGTAGCGTTCTTTTTGCTCGCTACTACCATCCATAAGAATGCCTTGCGAACCAATACCAACATTTGTACCAAAAATAGACCGAAAGGCAGGCGAGGTGAAACCCACTTCAAAGGCAACCATGACCTCTTCAAACATGCTTAAGCCTAAACCCCCGTATTCTTCTGGAATAGACAAGCCAAACAAACCCAAGTCGCGCATTTCTTGCACAATGAAGTCAGGCAGTTCATCATTTTCTTCAACTTGATTTTCTAAAGGTACAAGGCGCTCATGAACAAAACGACGCACAGTCAAAATAAGTTGCTCTAAAGTAGCTGCATCTAACGGCATAAGGTTTCTCCTTTGATTTCAAAAGATTACCACTACGCCCCCAGCTATAAATGTGCTGTTTGGTTTTAAAAGCTTAGCCTAGCTGTAACTGAGGCTCACCTCTTGTTTGAAGTTTTGCTGCCTTTTCAATGACTCGTAACAAGGCCTTAACAACTTCAGGGTCGAAGTGTTTACCAGACTGAGCCTTAATTTCTGCTAAAACTTTTTCTTTAGGCCAAGCTTTACGATAAGGCCTATCACTACTCAAAGCATCATACACATCAGCAACCGCTGTTATGCGCCCCTCAATAGGAATAGCTTCACCTAGCAAGCGATTCGGATACCCGCCACCATCCCAACGCTCATGATGCGTTTCAGAAATACTTGCAGCTAAGCGAAA
>CAZWJZ010000078.1:0-15749 GCA_964634665.1 uncultured bacterium
TACCCAGCCTATAAGCTCCTTATCATTATGTTGATCTCCAAAAGCAACGGTGTCTTCTTGCGCTATGCCAAACTGATTTGCTAAGTAAGCAATGCACTCTTGCTTATTCACCTGCGGATGCATGACTTCTAGAAGGCTGGGGCTTGTCCAAGTTGTGTAAACATCAAAGCTATGAAGGGGTTCACTCAGTTCAGCAGCTCCTAAAGAATCATGCCTAAAAAAGATTTTAATAACCTTATCTTTTATAAAGCTTTCAACATCACCAAAATTATCAGGCTTGATAGAGGATCTGTTAAACAAATTAGCTTGCCTACGTGCGTAAAGCGTTTCATCTAAATACCAACCATGATGCGTTTCAATGCCAACCATAATGTCAGGATGAAGCTTGCGCATAGTGCCAATAAGCTCACGAGCCAACACAGCATCTAACTGATAGCGATACTGCGTTTCATCCGTCTTAAAGTTAACAATAGCTGCACCATTATAGGCAACCACCAGCTCAGCCAAATCTAGCTCAGTGGCAAGTTTTTCAACATGTCTAGGGGGGCGACCTGTACTCAAAACAAGCTTAATACCTTGAGCCTTAAGCGCCCCAATAGCCGCTCGAGTGCGAGCACTCAGCTCCCCTGCGGCATTGAGTAGCGTACCGTCAAGGTCAATGGCGATGAGTTTCGGTGTCATTCAAAAGCGGAGCATAGCATAAAGTCTTAGTTCAAGACCGTAGCCTTAAAAGCGGCGATGCTGCTATTAGCTAGGGTAACAAGCGTTAATAGGGTGCGGCTACTTCTTCAGCATTTGGCTTGAAGGTGTTTAGTAATTTGATCTGCTCACCAACGCTAAGAGAATGCTCAGAGGCTTTATCTTTTAGTTTAAGCCTTAAACCATCTTTTTCTAAATACTGCTCAGCCAAAGCAACAATATCTGCTACATGATGCTCTAAAGATAAGGCGTCAAATGGCTTAGCTAAATCAAAACTCTGCATGAGCGCATCAAGCTTAAAGGTTTCAGCAGCAAAAGTAACTGTGGGTGTGCCACCAAGGAGTGCAAAAATAGCGCCATGCCAACGCCCCCCAACATACAAGCTCGAGTTTGCTAAGAGGTCAAGCCCCAGCATAAAAGGGCTTTGTGAACTGACAAAAGGCAGGTCTAGCTTTTCTGAAATGCTAAGTAAAACCTCTTCGTCTGCTTTAGCAGATGCTACTAAAACAACGAGCGCAACTTTACTTAGTTCTACGGCAAGCAGTTCCAAAGCTTGCCTAGCAGAAGCAATTTGCTTGTGTCGTGCAGCATAAACTGAGCTTCCCCCCAAGCAAATAAAAGGTTTAGTGACATCAAAGAATTTACAGTTATGAGCAGCAGCATCAAAATAAAAGGGCCTACTCGCAAGTTTAAGCCAGTCTTCTCTTAAGGCAGGCTCGAGTGTAAAGGTGACATCTGCTGCTAAGCTCGAGTTTCCTAAGTTAGCGTAAGTCTTAAAGGAAAGCAGATCTCTAAACACAGAGTCATCTATAAGAGGGTAAACGTGTTGGGCTATTTCATTTAAAACAGGCTGCTCTAGTGAAGCTGTGTGATTAACTAAGGCTACGGGTTTGTCAAAATGTTTTTTAGCAAGATAAGCTAAGAAGAACATCATGCGGCTTTCCCGCTGATTCTCCAAAATGCCACCCTCCCCATTAATAATGACAAGATCACAAGACTCGAGTGCTTCTTTGACATGCGTTAAGATTTTGCCTGAAACTATGTTTTGGGCTTTTTCTTCAAATTCAGACCAATCTTTAGGGCAGATGTCAGGTAGAGTGGTAATGAGGCTATTTAAAAGGGCTTTAGCTGCTTTTTTGAGAAAGCTGGAGGGTAAAACTGCGAGACTTTTTTTGTAAAAGCTTGCTTTTCTGGGGCTTGTGTTCCAGTTGGCATGATTGAGTTCTGCTAAAGGCAGACTCGCTATTATGTCTGCTTTGGCATCTTTAATGAGCTTCTTTAAAACAACGCTTGTTGCTTGACTGCCCCAATTGGCGTTGGCTGAAGAGTCGTTTATGAAAAATACTTTGGTCTTAGACACGTGGCTTTAGTGTACTCAAAACAGGTAAGAGTAACTCTGAAATTATTGACATGAACCGCTAAGCACTCACCCGAAATTTATACCTTTCCCCTTTCTATTTCCCCCTTTCCCCTCATTGCTATCAATAAGTTCACTTTTCCTCTATGAGACTTTAGTAGTATTGCCAATGATGCAGTTTGGTTATTATAGAGCTAGGAGGGCAGCCCATGCCAGCAGTAACAGATGAAGGATTCAAGCAAACCCTAAGGCGCTTCGCCTCAGGTGTAACCATAGTCACCATGAGGCAAGGTGAAGACATCCACGGCATTACGGTGAGTGCCTTTATGTCCGTATCTCTAACACCCCCTCTGGTACAAGTCTGCATAAGCAAAACAGCCAAATCGCACGCTAAGCTCGAGTCTACTGAAAAGTATGGTGTGAGCATTTTGGCGCAAGGTCAAGAGCGTGTTAGTAATCATTTTGCAGGTTGGGATGATGACTTAAAACCAGAGTTTGATGACTTAGATGGCTTTCCGGTTATTAAGGGTGCTCTTGGTCAGATGCTTTGTCAAACCGTCAATAAAGTAGATGCCGGTGATCACACTATTTTTATAGGTCAAATTGAGCAGATTAATTGGCAAGAGGGTCTACCCCTTATTTACTTTAATGGTAAGTATCAGGTAATTGTTTAAACTATAAAAAGGTTTCTTGGAGGCTCACGATGTATGGGCCTCTTTTTTTAGCAAGGCTAATTCTTGAATGAGGCTAGCATGAGGTCTAAATAAGTCACTAGGTAAGTCATCAAGTTCAAAAAACTTAAGCTCGAGTACTTCTGTTTCTTGGGCTTTGAGTTCTCCCGAGAAGTCATTGGATACATAAGTAATATGCACAATTTGTACTTGATCACCATTTGCTAGGGTTTTTACGTCCTCAGTCCAGACTTTGTAAAGCTCTAAGTCACCAACCATTAAGCCGGTTTCTTCGAACACTTCGCGTTTGGCGGTATCTTCAGTTGTTTCGCCCATTTCCATAAAGCCACCATGCAAAGCCTATGTTTGGCTGTCTTTTCGTTTTTGTAACAGCATGCGGTTTTGCTTATCAAAAAGGGCAACACCTGCACCCACCATAATGACGGGGTTTGTACCCACCATGCTTCTTAAGTAAGGAATGTAGTCCATAAGCGAGTTTAACGTAAAAGCTGTGAGGCTTTTCAAAGCTGATAAGCCAAAATGATAAAAAAGCTTTACAAGTTTTAAAGACTCGAGTACAATCTTTTTAAGATGTTGAGTTTTTCAACAAACCAAGCGGCCTTAACCGCGGTGCACTAAAGCTGTTTTTGCAGTAATTGTGTATCGCTGAGATTCTGACCTGTCTGTAAGACAAGGTCATTTTTTATTGTTATGCTTGCAAGGTTGTTTAGGAGTGCGTTATGGATAGCAAAGTTGATCCGAATGAAATTCGTTTGAAGTTTTTAAAGTTTTTTGAATCTAAAAAGCATCTTATTTACCCGAGTGCCTCTTTAAAAAGTGAAGATGCTGGGCTTTTGTTTAGTGTTGCGGGTATGCAGCAGTTTAAGCCTTACTTTCAGGGTGCAAAACCTATTTTTCCGGGTTATGAGGGTGAGTGGCCGCGTGTGACTACGAGCCAGAAGTGCATGCGTGCTGGGGGTAAAGATAGTGATATTGAGAATATAGGGCGTACCAGACGGCATCACACGTTTTTTGAGATGCTGGGTAATTTTTCTTTTGGGGATTACTTTAAGCGTGAAGCTGCTGCGTTTGCGTGGGAGCTTTTAACCAGTAAAGAGTGGCTGGGTATTGACCCGAATAAGCTTTACATTACGGTCTTTAATGATGATGATGAAGCTTATGATATCTGGACTAAAGAGATAGGTATTCCTGAAGATCATATGTCGCGTTGGGGTGAGGCTGAGAATTTTTGGCCTGCTAATGCGATTAAAGATGAGCGCAGTGGCCCTTGTGGTCCTTGTAGTGAAATTTTTTATGATCGTGGTCCTGAGTTTGGCAGTAGTGATGAGACTGGCCCTAATACAGGCATGGGTGACAGGTATATAGAGATTTATAATTTGGTCTTTACTCAGTTTGATCTTAAAGAAGGTGTGCTTAGCCCTTTGCCTCAAAAGGGTATTGATACGGGTATGGGCTTAGAGCGTTTGGTTACTGTGGTTAGTGGTGCTAACGATGCTTACGCAACTGAAATGTTTCAGCCAACCATTCGTAAGATTGTTGAGTTTACGGGCAAAGCTTATGAAGATATAAAGAGTATTGAGCATCGTATTATTGCTGATCATATTCGTTCTATAACTTTTGCCATAACTGACGGTATCTTTCCTAGTAATGAAGGGGCTGGGTATGTCATTAAGATGCTTATTCGTCGTGCCTCACGTCAGGTTTACAAGCTTGGTGTCAATGAGCCAATACTTTACAAATTGGTAGATGGCGTAATTGAATCGATGGGAGAAGCATATCCGAATATCATTGACTCTCAAATATGGGTGAAAGATAAAGTATATTATGAAGAAGAGCAGTTCTTAAAAACCTTAGAGTCAGGTATAAAGCGTGTAGAGGCGTTATTAGATGATTTAGATGGCGATACGCTTTCTGGTGAAGTTGCCTTTAAACTCTGGGAAACCCATGGCTTTCCCTATGAAATTACGCTTGATATGGCTGAAGAGCGTGGTAAAACCGTAGACGAGACAGGTTATAAAGTCGCGCAAGCTAAGCATAGTGAACTTTCAGGTTCAGGTAGAGCGCAAGATGCCATGGCAGCAGAAACCAACGCTGCTTTAGATGAACTCTTAGCCAAGCATGGCGAAACAAAATTCTTGGGTTACACCGAAACAACAGCGCAAGCCAAAGTACTGGGTGTCATAAGTAATAAAGAACTCATAGAAACTGCCTCTGAAGGTCAAAACGTACAACTCATACTAGATCAAACACCTTTTTATGCTGAAGGTGGCGGGCAAATAGGTGATAGTGGCAAGCTCGAGTATGCGGGGGGTGCTGTTCTTGTTACGGCTACGGTGAAGAGTCCTCAGGGTTTATTTGTGCATAATGCTAAGGTGCTTCGGGGTAGTTTAAAGTCGGGTGTGAGTGTTCAGGCTGTGGTTGACCCTAGTCGCTTAGAAACGCAGAAGCATCATAGTGCCACGCATCTTTTGCATGAGGCTTTGCGTACGGTTCTGGGTAAGCATGTTGCGCAGGCGGGTTCTTCAGTGACGCCTGAGCGCCTTAGGTTTGATTTTTCTCATACGCAGTCAATGACAGAAGAAGAAATAACGAAGGTTGAAACGCTGATTAATCGCTGGATTCAGGCGGATTTTGAAGTGAATTGGATTGAGACATCCATTGCTAAAGCACGTGAAGCTGGCGCTATGATGTTGTTTGGTGAGAAGTACGGTGAGCGAGTTCGTATGGTCAGCATGGGTGCTAAAGGCAAAACTATTTCAGCTGAACTTTGTGGTGGTACGCATGTAAGCCGCACAGGAGAGATTGGTAGTTTGCTTATAACGCTTGAAGAGTCTGTTTCTTCGGGTATTAGGCGCATAGAGGCGGTTACAGGCATGGCAGCAATGCAGCATGTTCAGCAGTTAAAAGCAAGTACAAATAGTGTGGCAAGACAACTCGGTGTTAACCCCGAAGGTTTAGCTGAACGTATTGCTAAATTGCAAGATGATTTAAAAGCAGGTCAAAAAGAAAACGCTATGCTGCGCGATAAGCTTGCTGCCGCGCAAACATCAGGTGGGGCTAGCTTAGATGTCAAAGAAGCCAATGGTTATAGCTATGTTACGAGTATTTTAGATGGTTTAGATTCAGCTGCTCTGCGCAACGCTGCTGACAGTATGCTTAAGAAAAGTAAAGCAGATATTGTTGTGCTTGCCAGTGCTAATTTGCTGGTAACAAAAGCATCAACAGAAGGGCAAGCTAAAGGTGCGCATGCAGGTAACATTATAAGAGAACTTGCCAAACGAGCAGGTGGTGGGGGAGGTGGCAAGCCTGATATGGCGCAAGCAGGCATAAAAGAAATAAGCAAACTAAAAGAAGCTTTTGAGGCTATGGCTGATATTTTGGCTCAGTAACAATAAATCAAAGAAATACTGCAAAGTTAATAAAGCTTTGCAGTATTTTTATTGAATAACCAAACGACTATCTAAATATCTAAGAGCAGCTTCTAAATAGTCACTGTTAGCATCAACCAAAATATCAGGAATGACACCCTGACCCTCTAAACTAATGCCGTTACGCAATCTAAAACTACTCACCGCAAGCCATAAACGAGAACCATCAAGAAAATTAAAGGGAAGCAAAATCTCAGTATTACCCGCACTTCTATTACCCACAATAAGAGCGCCCCGCTCGAGTTGCAAAATGCCTGCAAAAAGTTCTGAAGCGCTATGAGACTCTTCATTAACAAAAACAAAGATTTGGGTATCTTTTAAACGATTAAAGTACCTGCCAGCCGAAATAACAAGAGGATGTTGACCTTCACGATCAATCTCTAAGCCCAGTTTTCCTTGCACAAAATGGCCCAGCATATTAAATGCAGAATCAAGGTAGCCACCATAATTATTTCTTAAATCAATAATAAGCGTATCAACACTACCCTCTAAAAACATGTTGCGTAATTCAAGTGTAAAAGCTTCATCTACAAATTCAGAATCAAAACTATTCACTGTTGCAAGCACTACAGTAGGGTAACGCTCGAGTCGCTCGAGTGTTACTTCTGCTATACGTTCTTGCGGATTTTGGGTTTGTTGAACTTCATCTTCTAGTATATTTTCGTCTTCTAGACAGCTTTCCCAAGGGGCTAGGTAGACAGAGTGGTCGTCATTTAGGTCGTAAATCATTTGGTCTAAAGATAAGTAGAAAGCTTTGTTGCTCTTAACATTAAGGATGTCTTTGGCGTAGCTTTCTTTGCTGTTTTGCCAGTCAACGCCTCTGAAGTCTTCGTATACGTAGTTGTCAGCAACGGTTTTCCAGACGCGTTGAAAGACTAGGTTTCGCATGAGGGGGGGCATGAGGTCTTGTGCTTTTATGGTTGCTGGGCAAGTGGCAAAAGCAGTACTAAAAATAAAGCATAAGATAATCAGGGTAGCTAGTTTTTGTTGTTTCACGTACGCTTATTTTTAGCATGTCTTGTTTTTATGTAAAGAGAGAAACCTCATGTGACTTGCTTTGCTTAAGGATCTATGAAGTTTTTGCCTTGGGTATCAGCAGGCTAAAAATGACTTTGCTAAATAGTTTAGGATGAAGAAGCGTGAGTAGCAACCAACAACTGTGGCTTATTCGTTCAATTGGCTTATCTTTATTTTTAAGTATAGCTGTTAGTCTTTCGTTGCCCTTTTTTATGCATGAACACTTTAGTTTTGAAAGCTTTAAGCAAGTCTCTCTTGAGTACTTGCTATGGGCATTTGGTTTGTGGCTTGTCTACTGTTGCTTGAGTGGGCTAAGGATTAAGCTGCTTGCTGCTGCCGCTAATAGGCAGTTGTCATTATGGCGGGGCATACGCATTCATGTTTTAGGCTTGTTTAGTGCTGCTGTTACACCTGGTGGTAGTGGGAATGCGCCTGTTATGGTTTTAGGCTTATTAGCTATGGGAGTAAGTCAAACTAAGGCTTGGGCGATAGTTATTTATACCAGTATTATAGATATTTTGGCTTACAGCTGGATGCTACCTTTAGCGTTTTTATGGTTACTGACGCATAGAGCGCAAGCTTTAAATCTTCAGCTAATTGCTTTAGCCCTTGTAACAATGGTGGGTCTTTTTAGTCTAGCTTACACGCTTATGTTTAAAATTGAAAAGTTAGACAGGGTCATTGTTTTTATGTTTCGTTTACCGCTACTAAAGCGTTGGTACAAAAAGGTACTCACGACTTCAAGAAAAACCACTTTACTTATGACTGAGATGTCAACACAGACAGCTGCTTGGCACGGGTTTATGCAGCTCATAACTGCACTAGCGCACTTGTCTGCTTATAGTATTTTGTTTACTTGTTTAGCAGCGTTTGGTTTTAATTTATCTTTCTGGAATGTTATTTCATTAGTGCTTATTGTGTCTTTAGGAAGCATGCTAGTTCCAACACCAGGCGGTAGTGGCTACATGGAGGCAGCTATTGCTTTTTTGCTGCCTGACAAAACAGCAGCCTCAGTGGTACCAGCGGTACTAACATGGCGCTTGTTTTCTCACTATGTAAATATTATTGTAGGGGGCTTAATTGGTGGTGTAGCACTGCTAAAACAAAGAAGTATATTGCAAGCAGACGTAGAAGAAGAACCCCCTGTAAGCTCTTAAGCTAAATGCAACGTTATGGTTCACAACTAGGACTGTGAACTATTTGCCAGTAAATTCTTAAAAAATCAGCCATGTGAGAATAATTTCGCATAGCTTAGTTAATCGCTGCTCTACAGTAAAGCATAAATTAAAAAAGGAAGCGTGCTCAGTTCATTCGAGTATTTCTTGTCTTAGTTGCGTTGGTTCTTCTTTGCTGTTGCGTTGGTTTTGCTTTGTGCTTGCTTCGTATTGTTGCTTTGGATGCATAATTGCTGGTCTGAAAGGAATAAATATGTCTGCGAAACCTATTTGGATTCAAGATGAGGATGGTCTGCATACTTTAGAACCAACGCTGCCTAATTGCTGGCGGGGTCAGGTTGATTGTATTGTGGGTCCATTTTCGAGTAAAGGTGTTGCTGAGTATTTTGCTAAGGCTTCTGTAGAGTTTGCGCATTGTAATAGCATTATGGAATCTATTTTTGCTCGAGGTGATGCTTGGTATGTTTCTGTTAAGCCAGTTGAAGCTTAGCGCAGCCACGCCATCTTGCTAATGCTAATTTTTCTCCAAGGGCTTAATAAAACTTAATTGTGTTAAGTAATTAGTACAAAGCTATGGGGTACACCACAGCTTGACTATGTAGGGCATGTCACAATGACAGCAATGACAAAAAAATCAGTAAACAAAGAAAACGCAGATAAAGAAACAAAACCCAAACTCCGCCTTGGTATGGACATGGAACGCGCCTTAGTGCTCGACACAGTTCGTGTAACAGAACAAGCAGCAATTGCTGCCAGTCGTGTTTCAGGTAAAGGTGACTCTGACCTTGTTGACCAAGCAGGTGTTGACGCCATGCGCCGTATCTTAAATGAATTACCTATTGACGGTGAAATAGTTATTGGTGAAGGTGAACGAGATGAAGCCCCAATGCTTTACATTGGTGAAAAAGTAGGCTTAGGAGGTGAAGGTGCTTGGCCTGTTGAAATAGCCGTTGACCCTGTAGAAGGTACAGGCATTGCAGCACGCATGGTTAATAACGCTGTAGCGGTAATCGCTATGGCTGAAAAAGGTGGCTTGTTTCATGCACCAGATACCTACATGGAAAAACTTATTGTTGGCCCACCCGCTGCAGGTAAAGTTAATCTGGCTTGGCCCGTGGCAGCTAATTTACAAAATGTCGCTTTAAGCTTAGATCGTAATGTTGAAGATTTAACCGTAACGATTCTAGATAGAGAACGCCATGCTGACCTTATTAAAGAAGTACGTGCCGCAGGCGCAAGGGTAAAACTTATTGGCGATGGTGACGTTATTGCAGCCTTATCTGCCGCTATAAGAGGCACCAACGTGCACGCAGTCATGGGTACAGGGGGTGCACCTGAAGGTGTACTGGCAGCAGCGGCCATGAAATGCCTTGGTGGCGAAATACAAGGTAGATTTAGACCTCGTAATGATGAAGAAAGAAAACGCTTAGAAGCAATGGGTGCCAATGAAACTAAGATATACACCACAAACGAATTAGCACCCGGTGAAAACATTGTCTTTAGTGCCACTGGCATAACAGATGGTGACTTAATTAGAGGCGTAAAGTTCTTTAAAGATGGTGCCAGAACTCACACCATTTCACTAGGTTACAAATCACAAGTACTCAGATTCTCAGAAGCCATTCACCTATTTGCTGAGGGTGCAAGAGTACAAATGCATATGTAAAGCGCTCATAAAAAAGTCGTTTCAAGCGTTGCTACCGTTTCAAGCTGCGTAAGATAGATTGCTCACAGATTGCCATGAAAAAAGAGGGCACAAGAGTAAACACACGTTAATCGAGATTCACGAGATTTGCATTAATACCCCGTCAGTTTACAGCGGGGATTTTTTATTATGAAAAGCGGTTATGATAAGCGCATGTTCAACCGCTCAAACCTTATCACTGGTTTAGTATTTATTGTTGTAATAGGTTTAGTTCTTTTTCCTGATGCTTTTTCAAACTCGAGTTTCTCTAGCCCAACTGTAAGCTCAACGGCCAGCTCTAGGCTTGTTGTTGAAAATGTAAAAATTTATGATCTTGATGGTCGTTTAGCGTTTCAGGGTAATGTTGATTTAAGCCCTGAGCTTGCCCGTATTTTGGCAGGTGAGCGTGACCCACATGATAATGATGGCGGGGTTTTTAGTAATAGGGAAGGCTTATTACCCCAAAAAGAGCGCGGCTATTACCGTGAATATGTGGTGCGTACTCCCACGATTAGTCATGCTGGCCCGCAACGCCTTGTGATTGGTGAAGCTGATGAACTTTATTACACCCCAGATCACTACGCAAGTTTTGTGAGGCTAAACTAAATGGATCATAGTGAAGCTTTAACAGAGCTCATAAAGCAAATTACAAACTCAGAAGAAAGCATCTTAAGACCCAGCGAAGCCTTTAGTGTAAAAGAACTCGAGTTTGCTTTTGAAGCAGAAGGTTTTTTTGTAACTTTGCTTGATCGTGCGCCTATAGTTAGTAAAGAAACCTTGCTACATGCGCTTTATCAGGCTTGTTATTTCCCTGCTTATTTTGGCTTTAACTGGGACGCTCTAGAAGATTCCTTAAATGATTTTTCATGGATGGTTGCGGATGCTTATATTCTCCTTTTTAGAGATTTTGAGGTTTTAGAGACGCGCGCTCCTGAGGTAGCAAAAACCTTTTTAGAGATTATTAAGGATGTAGCTAACCATCGTCAGAGTCAAGGAAGAAAAGCTTTAAAGGTCTTAGTTTTAGCCTCAAGTCCTTTTTAAGCTGCTTGATGTTTGCTTGCCCAAAGCTTATTTTTGCTGCTCTGCCAAAAAGCTCAGCATGGCTGCGCCTGTTCTTATGCCCTTATAAAACCTTTCTAGCTCTAAATTTTCGTTGGGTGCATGGTTTGCCTCATCCGCATTAGCGTAAGGCACTACAAACGCAGGAATGCCCAGTATTTTAGTAAACACATAATCAGGTAAGCTGCCACCCATAGCAGGTACAAGCAACACCTCTTCCTCTTGAGCTAAGCTAATGGCATCAACCAAAGGTTGGGTAAAGGCATGCTCTAACGGGGTTTTAGAAGGCTCCATAGCACCTTGACGCAGAAGCTCAACTGAGGGTGCATGTTTTTTGATATGAGCTTCTAACTTTTCAAAAATACTCTCAACGGTTTGCGCCTCAACCAAACGAATATCACACTTAGCAAACGCTTCATGCGGTAAAACTGTTTTGCTACCCGCACCCCCGTAGCCACCATGCAAACCATTAATCGTTAAGGTTGGATAGAGAGATAAGCGCTCGTAAAAGCCACGCTCGAGTGGGGCATCTAGATCGGTTAAACCAAGTTCTGCTTTTACTTTTGCCAAATCTAAAGGTAGCTTTGCTAAGGCTTCTTTTTCTAAAGACGTGGCAGGCAAAACATCATCATAAAACCCTTCAATGGTAACAAGCCCATCCTCATTTTTCAGGCTGGTCAAAAGGTGAACAAGTGTCCAGAGGGGGTTCGGGGCAACGCCACCCCAGTTACCTGAATGCAAATCTCGGTTTGCACCTTTAGCACGAAGTTCAAAAGACACAATGCCGCGCACACCAAACATTAGGGTTGCCTGACCACTTTCATGCACAGGACCATCACTGCTAATAACCAGATCAGCCTTTAGGCTTTCTTTATGCGTCTTGATAAACTCTGCCAAGTGAGGGCTACCTATTTCTTCTTCACCTTCAAGCATCACAATGACATTGCAGGGCAATTCTCCTGTTGTTTTTAAGAGGCTTTCAAGGGCCATAAGTTGCGCAAAGTGCTGCCCCTTATTATCACCCACACCTCGCGCATAAATACGACCGTTACGCAAGGTCGGCTCAAAAGGAGGTGACGCCCAAAGCTCTAAAGGGTCAGGGGGTTGCACGTCATAATGACCATAAAGCAAAACGGTTAAGGCGTTCGGGTCTTTTTCATAACGACCCACAATGACAGGCCAGCCCTTGGTTTTAACAGCCTGCGCGTCTAAACCTAAGTCAGCAAGTAGCTGAAGCAAATAATCAGCCACATCTTGCATACCGACACCCTGCGCACTAATGCTAGGCATTTTGAGATACTCGAGTAGGCGACTTAAGAAGTCAGCTTTGTTTGATTCAATATGTTTAAAGACAGCTTCTAGCTTGTTCATGGTTTTATTTTAGCTTTTTTTAAAGCACGGGTATTCAAAGTGCTATAAAAGGTTTTGGCTATACTAAGAAAATGCCGCTACGACCCTTAAAGCCTAAAGATGAGAGCATAGTTAAAGACTGGCTCGAGTCTTACTTGCAGCAGCATTTGGCTTGGTGGCAGGCTGCGTTTGAGATTGAGGCTTCCAAAATGCCCAAGGAAAAATTGTTAATGTAAGCGCTCAAAATGAAGCCGCTGTAAAGCTATACAAAAAGCACGGCTTTAAGCTCATTGATTACCGCATGTTAGGAAAACTCTAAATGAAAGTAACAGTTCACAATGTGCACAAAACACTCGAGCCTTTGTTTTGTGAGCCGCATAAAGCTAAAGATTTACTCGAGCTTGCACATCCTTTATTTTATGCAGAGGATGCTGTTTTTCGTAGACTCATGCCTGTGTTGCAGGCAAATTCTTTTGTGGCTAAGCTTGCTGAAGTGACCAATAAAGGTGTGAGTTCTCAGCAGGGCTTTGGTTTATTTAACCCTAACAGAAAGCTAGTTGCGTCTCAATGGGTTTACCAAAGCTTTGCTGAGCTGAGCATTGAAACTCAACTTAAAAACTTGCTTTTAGAGATAGCAGATAAACTTAAAAACTTACCTGAAAACATAAATGTGTTTGTGTTACCCGCTGACCCTGCAAATCGCCGCACCATGCTGCGTGATTGCGGGCAGGCTTATTTTGCTACTAAGGACTTACTTATAGTGCAACTATGGCCAAGTAAAGGGAATATGGCGTTGCTAAAAGCGCAATTAGCTAGTGCTTTAGCGCAACTCAGCTTTCAAATAGAGCAGCCCGTAATGACTTTAAAAGATGCTTTAAGTTGGCAAGCAAAGGCATCTCGATGTGTAAAAGAATTATGTCCAGAGATAAGTAATGCACCTTTCTTAGCAGTTCAAGCAGCCACTGATTGGGATGCGGTTTTAGCAGAGCTAGCAGAGCTCTACGAAGTGCCCAGTTACGACGCTATCCCAAGCAATATATATGGTTCAGATGGCTCAGGAGTAAGCCCTCTAGCGCCTGTAAGAAAGCTAGAACAAGAAGAACTCGAGTATGCCTTTGAGGTGTTAGAAGCCAACTTGGCTGAAACACATGTAGCTAAGATAGCTGCTTTTTTGTATGGTGATGAGATAGTGACAAGTCAAGGTCATGAAGGTCAAGCGATGCCTAATTATGCTGGTCTTGAGCTTGCTTATAGGTTTGATGCAAGTGCAAATAAAACAGTATAAAAGGCCGACGGGTTTTATACTGAACAACGTGAACGATCAAGCAGTACTCATTCAACAAGGTCATCTTTTTGACAAAAGCATTATGGTTGAAAGAACCTTATCAACAGGCAGTATTGTAAGACTTAAACTCGAGCCTTTAGAGGGGCAAAAAGTTAAGGTTTTAGAGTATTACCGTAAAGGCTTTTTGAGTGATAGGTTTAAACGGCATAGTGAAGAAGAAGGCAAGGTTTTTGCCTTTGGAGATCTTAAATTGCCTCAGTCTTTTGAGGCTTTGTTTGACTAAACAAAGCACTGTAACCAAAGTGTAACAGATATTTTTAACAATGGTGTTAACGTCACAGGGCGTAAGAACTGCTTTTTCAGGAGTCGTTAACAAATGCATTCACTTAAACTCAGCGCGAATGGTTGGCATGGCATTATAGCTGATACCTTTAGCTTTAAAAATCTTAAAACTATTGCCGAAGCTTACGGTTATTATTTGCTTTCACAAAGAAAAACAACGGTTGTGATTGCCTATGATCAAGGCTTTAACCAAGAGCTATTTGCTGACTATTTCTCACAGATTTTGCTAACTCAGGGCCTAACTGTAAAGGTATTTGCTAAAGCTGCCCCAACAGCTGTATTGCGCTTCGCAATTAAGCATGAAAAAGCCAGTGCCGGGGTTATGTTTGCTGCTGCTGCGCTACCCTTTAGTTATGGCGGTGTTCAGCTTTACGATCAAGATGCAAAAGCACTATCTGCACAGGCTTACCGCTATATTCATGACTCGAGTGTGTCTTTAAGTCAGCCTAATAAAACAACACAAGCAAAACTCACGGCACTTCGTATTGATGTATCAAAAGATTACTTTAAGCATATTGCTGCGTTCGTTGACTTTGAGAAATTACGCAAGCTTAAAGGCAAGATTCTTTACGCTAGTAAAAACCAGCTAGCTTTTCATTATTTAGAAGCTTTCTCAGCTGAGTACAAGCTAGCCTTAACATTCGTAAGCAAAGATTTCTATCCTGCTTCTGCTCTAGAGACTCAAAGTGCTAAGTCAGAGCAAACACCTCAAGAGTATTTATTTGAACTTAAGACCAATAGTGATGCGAGTCAGCTAAGCCTTGCAACACCCGCTGGCAGAACCATAACGCGACACCAGCTAAGTTACTTTTTATTTGATTACTTACATCAACGAGGCCTACTTGATGATTCACTTACAAAAGTTGATTATGGCTCAGCTCAAAACCTACTATGGGCACGCACAGCTAGTGGCTTTAAAACCTTATTTACCGCCTTCTTATCAGGAGACTTAATTGCAAACTCGAGTGTGCAGCAGAGTGTGCAGCAGAGTGCTTTACTCACTCAGTTTCAAGAAGATGCTGTTTTTAACTTACTGTATTTGCTAAATATTATGGCTCAAGAAAAACTATCTTTAGCGGAGCTTATAACAAAGCACAGCTCAAGTGCTTTCCATCAAGAGGCTGTCTTTGAGACAGATTGGCGTAAGAGTTATGGTAGTGATCAGTATCTTATTAGAACCAAACGCTTACCTAAAAAACTTATTGCAAATTTACCTGAAAACTTAGCTAATCACAAAATAAACTCTGTTATTAATGAGCAAGACCTTACCCTTATGCTTGAAAATAACGCATGTTTACGTTTTAAAGTTAATCCTTTAAATGAAAGCCCTAAGAACCGCTCGAGTCTTGTTATGCAGTGTCAGGCGTCTAGCCGTGAAGAAGTTCAGTATATCTTGCGGGCAGCTAGAGGCTTAGTTAAAGAGATTGTGGGCTAAATTTAGCTTTAGGTGTAATAAATTCGTAATAAAAGAGTAACAACAGCTCGCTACAATAGGTCTAATGCAGTTTACTAAACCCCCCTTCCAATCTCAGGATTCACGTCGTTTAGAAGCCATTCTAAATCATACGGTTGATGGCATTATGACTTTAGATGAAGCGTGGTTAGTTGAGTCGGTTAATCCTGCTGTTGAGCGTTTATTTGGTTATGAAGCTTCAGAAATG
>CAZWJZ010000079.1:0-15717 GCA_964634665.1 uncultured bacterium
GGAAAGGAAAACTGTTAATTCTTCGAAATGTATATTTAGGGGTGCGGAATCGCGGTTGAAATAACAGCTTGAAACCTAGCATAGATCTTGGCACCTAATAAAGAACGAAAAGTACCACAGACTTTGAGCTTAACTTTGAGGGGTCGAATATCACGTTCAGCTTGGTTATTGGTAAAAGGAATAGCCTCTACAAACGCAAATGGTAACTACCTACCACCTTAGTTTTGAAGGTATATCGTAGATTTCGCGTCTGAGACGATATTCATAATGAGAAGTCTATTTATTTTTCTCATAAATCTATAGTTTTAGTCAAAAATCCAGCAAAAATCGTATAACTCCTATTAACCAATGATTATTAAGTATGACTTTGTCCTTAAACACGAAATTCAGGAAACCCTCAAGTGATTGGGCTTGTATAAAGCAAGTTCCTTCAGCCCTCATGACATCTAAGGTTGGGGTTTGAATGTTTTTATCAAATAGGCTTGAGGCTTGCTAATCATCTGCCATGGTAATGACAATCTTGGGTCGTTTCACTAAAGGTATTCCTCGCCTGCAAATACTTTTCGCTGCCCAGCGTCTGTTTGTAAATTAGGGCTTGGCAAAATGATTGCTTCTTTTTCGCCTGCTTCGAGCATTCTTTTTGTGAGTCGCGCTCGCATGACATCCCTCACACCTTGATGCGATGGCAAATCAATAAGGTTACGGAGTTCATGAGGGTCAGTTTGTAAATCATAAAGGTACTGCTCAACATAAGTATCTGAGTTCATATCATGCCAAGCGTCTTTATCTGGCGCATTCACGCAATATTTCCAGCGCTGAGTTCTGACAGCTCGAGCTACTTGTGATTCGCTTATTTGCACAAAAACCTCTTCAGGCCAGTTGCTATCCTGTCGCTTGATAAGTGGCATGATTGAGCGTCCTTGCATTTGCTCAGGCACTTCAATACCTGCGGCATCTAGCAAGGTAGCAGGTAAATCTAAGGTACTAATAAGCTCACGTATTTGCCCACCTGAATTAAAGCTCAGGCCAGAAATGGCTGTGGGTACTCGAATGGAGCTTTCATGGCAGGAGCGTTTGTACTCATCATTACGCGTTTTAAAGTGACAGCCATGATCTGAGGTGAATAGAACAATGGTGTTATCAATAATATCAAGGCTTTTAAGAGCATCTAGCAGTCGCCCGAACGCTTCATCTAAGCGTTTGACCATGCCGTAGTAACCTGCAATGTGCTGCTGACTTGAGCCTCCCAACGCAGCCAAATCAGGTGGAAGCCACTTGCCTGCGTAACGCTCACGGTAGCCATCTGGCGGCGGGTAGTCATCAATATGATTTTGATGATGCGGCTCTAAAAAAGACATGAACAAGAAAAAGGGATTATCTTTTTGCTCGTCAATATAACGAATCGCTGCGTCCGTCATGGCATCTACACGGTAGCCTGGCAAGTGAACCTTTTCGTTTTCATTGTTATAAAGACTCATGTCATACACATCCGAGACAAACTCGAGTAAGTTAGCAGCAAGCCAATATTTGTAGCCGCCTCGCGCATTTTCTTCAACGGGTCCTATACTTGTTGAGTCTGCTAAATGCCATTTACCTATATAAGCCGTTTGGTAGCCCGCATCATTAAAGTAAGTTGCTAAGGGTTTAGTTGTTTTGGGTAATGGAATGCCATTTCGGTAACAGCCTGTTGTGGTGGCGTATTGGCCTGACTGCATACAAGACCTTGCAGGACCACACACCGGTTGAGGGGTAAAGCAGTTATAAAGATGCGTGCCTTGTTGCGCAAACCGATCAAAATTAGGGCTTAAGTCTAAAGGATTACCATGCACACCTGTAGTGTCAAACCGTTGCTGATCTGTAAAGAAAAAAACTATGTTGGGTTGCTTTTGTCGTTTGCTCATAAGTCGAATCCTCTGTAAGTTTTAGCTTGGTCGCTTTAGGATATCACTATCTTTTATCCGCATCATGCGGAACAACATCTGCTGTCTCTAAGTAAAAACGCAGTAATCTATCTTTAAGCTCGAGTTTTACTTTAGTTAGGGCAGCATCATCAATGCGATTCGTGAGTTCTTTAGGGTCAGCTTTTAAGTCATACAGTTCATCTTGCTCGTAAAGGCGCATAACGTATTTATAGTCTTTTGTGCGGCACATGACCGCTTTGCTATGTTCGTTACCATCTTGCGTTTGTAAGTGTACCCTTGGCCAGTAAAGCCCTTGCGGTGTTTGTTTAGACTCGAGTTCTTTGGCTTGTGTTTCACTATGCCTGCGGCCGCCTTCACAAAAAACAGCATCTCGGTGTTCGTCGGTTTCTCCAGCAAGCAGGGGTAGTAAAGAGTGACCAAAGTGGTCATGCTTGGGCTTAATGCCTGTTAGGGCTTCAACGGTAGCAGGGAAATCAATGAGCTCAACTAGCGCGTCTGTTACTCTAGGTTTACAAGGAATATTAGCAGGGGGTTTAACTATAAACGGCACGTTTGTTAAGCAATCTTCAAAGGTGTTTTGGGTTTTTTCTACCAAGCCATAGTCGCCTGTAAAGTCACCGTGGTCACTAAAGAAAAAAATAGCTGAATCGTCATAGATTTCTTTTTCTTTTAAGGCGTCGAGTACCCTGCCGAACTGGTGGTCTACCCTTGCGCACATACCGTAGTAAGTGGCTCTTAATTCTGTCCAGCGTTCTTCCGTCCAGCCCTTTAGGTTTTGATGCTCAGCTATGCCTTTTAGCAAGCTTGGTTTAGCTGTCCAATCTTCAATGGAAGCAACCCGCCCAGGCAATTTGTCACGATCAATCTGACTGTACCAAGGCTCCTCCACTGCGTAAGGTGGATGCGGGTAACTAAGCGGAAGATAAATACAAAGGGGCTTATCAGTAGGCGCATTTTTAATGTAGTCAATGGCACCCTCAACCATAGCCCAGTCAGAATCAAAGTAAACCGTATCGTTTTTATGAGGCTCGAGTTTGCCACCATAAAAAGAGTAGTAATTATCACCGTCACTGTCGCCACGCCAATCATCAAAACTATGTAAGTTAGCTTGTAAAGGTCGCTCAGGCGTATCATATTTTACGTCACAGTAGTTTTCGAAGCCATGTTGGGCAGGCACAACGTCATTTTTGCCGCCCCACCAAACATGATAGCCGCTATCTTTTAGGGTTTTGAGCAGCATGGGTTCGTCAGGTCGGAGCATATGAAACATGGTACGGTGCCCACGAACATGCGGGTACCAGCCTGTCATAAAAGAACAACGACTGGGTGTGCAAACAGGATTCTGGCAAAACGCATTAGCAAAAGAAACTGCGTCTGTTTCAACCCAGTTATCTAAAACAGGTGTTACTGCTGCTTGGTTCCCCATGTGCCCCGTAACATCACTGCGCCACTGATCTGGGTTAAAAATAATAATATGAGGTAGTTTTTGTGTCATGCCTAAATTCCTAAACCCCTTGTCAAATCTTTACTTAGAACACTCGAGTTTTTTTAAGCTAGTGCTAAGCGCGTTCGTTTTGGTTCTAGCTATTTTTTTCTAAACGCCTTTTGCCTTTATTGTGCTTAGTTTTAAGATACTTCTTTAAGCTTAAGATAAATATACAAACTCTGTCTAGACCAGCTCTAAAACCAGCTTTAGATTAGTGTGAAACCTTTTAGCAGTTCTGGTCATAATTGTGACAAGGCGTAGTGTAAAAGAGTTTTTGTCCAGACTTGCTCTTTTAATCTTAGGGTTTGATCTATAAAAAGCAACTTAAAATTATCCAAGCCCTAGTATTTTTGTATCACTTTAAGTCAAAGCTTGGCAGGAATCGCGCTTAATCAACGCGGTAGCTAAAGTTACACGTCTTACAGGTTTTTCAGGCTGTTCTATTTGCTCTAAGAGCAGCTTTACAGCTTCTCTACCCATTTGTTCTAAGGGTTGTTTTACAGTTGTTAATTTAGGGTAAGTGACCGAAGCTTGAGGAATATCATCAAAGCCAATAATGGATATATCTTCTGGAATACTTAAACCTTTATTTCGAATGGCGTCCATAACGCCAAAAGCAGATAGATCATTTGAAGCAAAAATAGCACTTGGTCTTTTATTTAAACTAAGGAGCTGCTGCGCTGCTATATATCCATCTTCCGAGTCGAATCCTGCTTCTATAATGAAGCGTTCGTCTATCTCAATATCATGAGCTTTTAAGGCTGCTTTATAGGCATCTAATCTTTCTTTGGCAGCGTTAATAGCCATGACCCCTGTTGTAAAGCCAATTCGTTTGTGCCCTAAGTTAATTAGGTGTTTAATGGCTTCATAAGCACCTTGCCAGTTATTACTATCTACTACTGAACTTTTATCTTCGCTATCGGTTTGATCAATTAGAACATAAGGAAAGTTTTTTTCACGTAAGACTTTTAAGTAGCTTGTTTCTAAATTAGGTGAAGCTATGAGGGGCACCATTAGCAGCAAACCATCACTCAAACCATTGGCTATGGTATTAACATATTGGTTTTCTTTGCCTTCTTTTCGGTGTGTTGTAAAAAGCATAAGGTCATAACCCAAACTTGCCAGTTCTTGATCAATACCGTGGCAGACAGCCGTTATATAACTGTTATCTAAGCTAGGTACCAGCACGCCAATAATCTTTGATTTACCGCCTGCTAAGCTGCGAGCTTGTAAATTAGCGGTGTAACCTAAATCTTGAGCGGCTTCGAGCACACGTTTACGCGTATCAGCTTTGACATGCTGAAAGCCATTAAGCACTCGAGATACTGTTGAGTAAGAAACCCCTGAAGCCTGAGCTACATCAAAAATGGTAATACTACGTGCTTTATCCATAAAGTCCTGCTTTGGTCACACTCGAGTTTATTCAGAGCATGCTTTGTAAACACCTGCAGCACGCTTGCGCTACATGATTTTTAAAAATATGTTCAAACTTTTGCTTAGCGTAAGCTAAAGAAAGTTTTTTTGCAAGCGCTTGCAAAAATAAACGAAATGCGGTAATGTAAACCTTACTACAAAATTTAATGCCTTGCGCCTAAGACATTTTCTTAGTACGCCAGTGGAGGTATAGCCTGCTCGAGTTTTAAGTCATTTAGATGTTCGTCGCATAGTTAACCTTTTTGGAGGAAAGTAATGAAATTAGTTTTTAGGTTTTTAGTAATTGCAACACTTTTACTGTTTGTAAGCGCTCAAGCACAAACAGAAGTTAACTGGCTAGCTTTAAGCGGCACTGATGGTTTACCAGAATTCAGAGACGAAGTTATTTCTGCTTTTAACGAGGCTAATCCTGATATTCGTGTTGTTCATGAACAATTAGAAAACGAGAACTTCAAGGCAAAGCTACCCTCTCTTTTACAAACCAGTGAAGCACCTGACATTTACTACAGTTGGGGTGGTGGTCTTTTCCATGAACAAGCTTCTGCTGGCGCTGCGCGGGACATAACTGATTTACTCAGTGCAGAGTTCTTAGCTACGCAATCTGCTGCTGGTATTAACGCTTTTACACATGAGGGTCGCATTTACGGTTTACCTACCAATGTTTCTCAAGTTGGCTTTTTTTACAACAAAGCGCTTATGGAGCAAGCTGGTGTTGATATTGACAGTATTGCTACTTGGGATGACTTCTTAGCTGCTGTTCAACAAATTAAAGATGCAGGTATTACCCCTATTGCCGTGGGTGGCGCTGACCTTTGGCCTTTACACTTCTACTGGTCTTACTTAGCCATGCGTATTGCAGGGCAAGAAGGTATGGAAGCAGCTAAAGCAGGCGAAGGTGCTGGCTTTGCAGATGAGGCTTTTGTTGCAGCTGGTGAAGAGTTCAAACGCCTTATTGACTTAGAGCCTTTTCAAGAAGGTGCTATGGGTATGACTTGGCCTGCTTCTGCTGGTTTTTTTGGTGATGGCAACGCAGCGATTATGCTCATGGGCAACTGGTTCCTTGGCACACAACGAGGTGAATCAGCTGATGGCGAAGGTCTTAGTAATGATGAGCTTGGCTTCTTTAGCTTCCCTATTGTCGAAGGTGGTCAAGGACGTGCTACTGACACGCTTGGCGGCATTAACGGTTATCTAATTGGCCCCAATGCGCCTGATGAAGCTGTTTTGGCGTTACAAGCCTACGTTAGTTCAGAAACCCAAAAAGAAATTGGGAGACGGGGTCTTTTCATTCCACAAGCAGTAGGAGCAGATGCTGAAATTAGTGACCCTTTCTTAGCTCAAATTTCGCGTAATATTGCTGAGTCACAGTGGCACCAAATCTTCTTAGACCAAGATTTAGGTGCAGATGTGGGTGGCGTGGTAAATGATATTTCAGGAAAACTTGCTACAGGAGATATTGACCCGCAAACCGCAGCTGAGCTTATTCAAGAAAGCTGGGAATTGCGTTAAGGGCACGTGACCTAGTAACACACTTTTCATATAACGTTTGAGTGTTTAGTGGTTAGTAAACAGAAACTAATCTAACCACTAAACACTATCCCCTTTCTCAGGAGATTCTGTGGCTATTGCTAAAAGCGAAGAATTTAAACCAAAAACCAGAAGCCGGCTTGGCAATTCTGAGCGCCGTCGCCGTCTTACAGCTCTTTTTATTTTATTGCCACCCGCTGTACTTATTTTTACACTATTTGTTGTTATACCTATTTTTGGAGCAGGTTACTTAAGTCTTTTTAAATATAAAGGCTATGGTCCTGTTGTTGATTTTCAAGGTATTAACAACTATGTTTGGCTATTTACCAAACAAACACTCAATTCCTTTTTTGAGCCTGCCCTTCGTAACACAGCACTCTTATTAGCAACTTCTATATTTATTCAACTGCCCCTTGCACTCATCTGCGCTTTACTTATTTATAAGAACTCAAGGCTTAATAGCTTATTCCGACTTATTTTCTTTTTACCTTTTGTCTTATCTGAAATTGCAACAGGGCTTATCTGGGTCTACATGCTTGACGGTCGACATGGCATATTTGCACCCCTGTATGAACGTTTTTTAGGTGAGCCTTACTTCCTTATGGAAGATAAAGTCTGGTCATTTGCTGCGGTTTTACTAGCCCTTGTCTGGAAATACTTTGGCTACCACATGATTATTTATATTGCTGGTTTACAAGGTGTACCTCAAGAACTCATTGAGTCTGCCCAAATAGATGGCGCATCAAACTGGCAAAGTATTTTATTCGTCAAAATCCCGCTTATATCTTACGCTATTAAGCTATCCTTATTTTTTGCCATACTAGGTTCTTTTCAAGCTTTTGATTTAATTATTGGGCTTTACGGGCGCTCACCACCTGAAGAAGGCCAGACACTTGCCACCTTTATTTATGAATGGGGTTTATCTCGAAGGCAACGCTACGGCATTGCTTCAGCGGCCAGTATTATTTTATTTACCATTAGCATTGTGGTTGGCTTTAGTTATCAGTACCTAGTTATGGGTGATCAGAGCATGTTCCGCAGGAAGAATCGTTCATGAGTAAATCAATAGGCTACATCTTAAAGTACGGATTTTTAACTGTTTTAGCAGTCTTTGTACTACTGCCAATTTGGTCAACCATCATGGGTGGCTTTAAAACAATAGGCGACTTACGCACAAACCCTGTAGGTCTACCAAAAGCATTTCGCTTTGACGCTTACAGCGAAATTATTAGCTCTCCTACAACATGGCGCTACGCTCTTAACTCTTTAAATATTTCTTTCTTTACCGTGCTACTGGTACTTATTTTTGCGTCAATGGCCGCCTACACTTTTAGCCACATAAAGTATGCAGGTAAAGACTTCATATTCTCTTACTTATTACTTGGCCTCATGTTCCCAGCAGCGGCAGCCATTGTGCCCATTTTTGTCATTAATAACTCTTTACTTGATATTTTTAATACCCACTGGGCCATTATCTTGCCTCAGGTTGCCTTTGGTATAGGTGGGTCCATACTCTTCTTCAGAGGTTTTTTTGAACAATTACCTTTTGAACTGTTTGAAGCCGCCAGAGTTGATGGCATTGGTTACATTGGCTTTTACTTTAGGTTTATATTACCCCTCTCTTTACCTATTTTAGCGACCGTTGGCGTCATTACGCTAGTAGGTTCATGGAACGGCTTTTTATTACCCCTAATTATGCTAGGAACTGACCCAAGCATTCACCCTTGGCCTTTAGGACTTGTGAACTATAGAGGTGAATATTCAACCGACTGGACCAGAATACTTGCTTTTATATCTGTAAACCTTGCACCCGCCGTGCTATTCTTTTTGCTTGCTCAACGCTATATTGTAGCCGGCTTAACAGGCGGCGCTGTCAAAGGCTAAACAGCTTAAAAGCAAAACCCAATACACCCTTTTGACTCAACTCGAGTCTATCCTAAACCTAAAATCATTCTTGGAGACTTTACGTGACATTACTAAAAACAAAAAAACTTGGCATTATTGGTTGCGGTAACATTAGTAAGGCTTATATCAATGCCATGCAAATCTTCCCTGTTCTTGACATCATAGCCTGTGCTGATATTAATTTTGAAGCAGCCCAAAAAGCTGCTGAAACATGGGGCATAGAAGCCTTAAGCATTGATGATTTGCTCACTCGAGCTGATATTGACATCATTCTTAATTTAACAATTCCAAAGGCGCATGCGAGTGTTAGTTTACAGGCTTTAAATGCAGGTAAACATGTTCATTTAGAAAAACCTTTAGCGCTTGATAGAACTGAAGGTCAGAGCGTCATTAATACTGCCAAAGCATTGGGCTTGCGGGTGAGTTGCGCACCCGACACCTTTTTAGGTGCAGGCATTCAAACCGCTCGAAAATATATTGATGAGGGTGCTATTGGTAGAGTTGTAGCAGGTACTGCTTTTATGATGTGCCCTGGTCATGAAAGTTGGCACCCGAACCCTAGTTTCTACTATGAAAAGGGTGGCGGTCCTGTTTTTGACATGGCACCTTATTACTTAACTGCACTGGTTAATTTACTTGGCCCCATTCAACAAGTCATAGCTGCTACAGCTATGACCTATTCGACACGCACCATTACAAGTGAACCCAGAAACGGAGAGGTCATTTCTGTAGAAGTACCCACGCATGTTTCAGGTAACCTGATATTTGAAAATGGCGCAATCATTACTATGGTGATGAGTTTTGATGTGCATAGGCACTCAACGCATCCTATTGAACTGCATGGTGAAACAGGTAGCATGCAAGTGCCTGACCCTAATACCTTTGGTGGACAAGTAAAAATAAGTAAATCAAGACATGATGATTGGCATGAACAACCCTTAGTTAATGACTATACCGAGAACATGCGCGGTATTGGCGCAGCTGATTTAGCTTTTTCTTTAATAAATGAGCGTCAGCATCGCTGTCATAGTGATATGGCTTTTCACGTATTAGATGTCATGCAGGCACTCCATGAATCCTCTGATTTAGGTAAAGCTATAATGATTGAAAGCACCTGCGAACGCCCCGCAGCCCTACCTTTAGGGGTTAAAGACGGAAATTTAGGAGACAAATCATGAAACATGCAGTTATAAACTGGGGTGGCTGGGATGGCCACGAACCAGAAGCTTGCGCCAAGCTTTTTGCTGAACTTTTAGGCGAAAAAGATTACAAGGTTGATGTTGTTCATGACCTTGATGTTTATAAAGATGAAGTTTACATGCAAAGCTTAAATCTTGTTGTGCCCCTCTGGACCATGAGTGAAATAACAAAAGAACAAGAACAAGGTTTACTGACTACCATACGCAGTGGTGTGGGCTTAGCAGGCTGGCATGGCGGCATGGCAGACTCATTCAGAAATAACATTGACTATCAATTTATGGTAGGTGGGCAGTGGGTTCAGCACCCCGGAAACATTATTAACTACGAAGTCAATATAACGAGTGACGACCCGATTGTAGCTGGACTCTCTGACTTTCAAATGCATTCAGAGCAGTACTACATGCACGTAGACCCTAGCAACGAAACCTTAGCCACCACAACTTTCTCAGGTGAGCACGGTGACGCCCCCTGGATAAAAGGCACTGTTATGCCTGTTGTTTGGAAAAGGCAATACGGAAAAGCTCGAGTATTCTACTCATCGCTAGGGCATGTGAAGTCAGATTTTAATGTTCCTGAGGCTAGGGAAATTATGTTAAGAGGCATGCTCTGGGCTACGAGTTAAGCTAAACGCCTCATGATTTACTATCAAGCTTCTTTAGAGGGCATTACAACAAAAAAACTGGCTGGCTTTTTTCAAGGCTGGTTTAAACCTGAAACAGCTGAGCATCACTTAAAGATTTTGCAGCAAAGTAGTGACTTTTTGCTTGCTCTAGATAAAGATTCAGGTCAGGTTGTCGGTTCTATCGTCGTTTTGACTGATAAAGTTCAGCTTGCCGTTATATCTTTACTTGAGGTTCTAGCTGCTTATCAAGGTCAAGGTATTGGTTCTGAACTTGTCACTAGAATGCTAAGTAAATACCAGCATTTACCAGCTATTGACCTTATGTGCAGTCAAGAAGCCCAAACATTTTATGAGCGTTTAGGCATGAAAAAATCTGTAGGTATGGTTAAGCGAAATTAGCTTTACTAAAGAGCTATAGAAGGCAGATTCAGCATGGTTGAATTTCTTAAAGGTAAAAAAGGAGAATGGTATGTTGTTATTCAGTTTCTCCTTTTTGCTTTACTCATTTTTGGCCCCCGACATACCGCTGCGCTACCCTTATGGTCAGCTCAACTACGCACACTTAGCAAACCTCTTGGCTTTATTTTGCTTAGCTTGGGTGCTTGCTTAATAATTGCTGGCTTAGTTTATTTGGGTAAAAACTTATCCGCTTTACCTCACCCAAAAGAAAATGCTGAACTGGTTCAAACTGGTGCTTATGCCTTAGTTCGGCACCCTATTTACAGTGGCATTATTTTTGCTTCATTTGGCTGGTCACTCTTAGCTGCCAGTAGCCTAATGTTTTTTTACAGCATCCTGTTATTTGTATTTTTTGAACTCAAAAGCAACCGAGAAGAAAAACAATTAGCTGTGTTCTTTAAGGACTATGTAAGCTACCAAAAGCAAGTTAAGAAACTTATTCCTTTTGTTTATTGAGCAAACATTGATTATCAAGAAGCCCTAAGATACCTAAACCCTTAAGAGCCAAAACGATTAAACTCGAGTTTTTCTAAGCCTATCGTTTCACGCCAATTATTTACAAAATGATTTATTTGCTTTGCTAGCGTCAGGCCGTCTTGTGCTAATGCACGCACATAAGCAGCATTGTCTTTAAAATGTGCACTTGTAAAACTGTCATGTTGCAAGCTTATATTTTGAATAGCTTCTGTACTGCTTGCTTCAGGCAAGGTATCCCAAACAAACACGCCTGCAGCTAGGTAAGCAAAATCATCCGTTAAGCCAAGCTTATTGCTCTGTGAATTCAAATCTAAAGCATCTGCGTAAAACATTTTTTTTGCCTGATAAAGCTTCATTTGACTTTTGAGGCTTTGAAATAAAAAACGTTCCCCAAATGCAATTCTACCCATGGCCCAACGTTCAAGAAAAACAAACTTCGCTGATTGCGCTAAATTAACGCTAATGCTTTGCTCAAAAGCAGTTTCTTTAAACGGAATACTCAAGCCAGCGTAATACTCGAGCTCTGCTCCATCAGAAACATCAATATGCAGTTTTTGCTTCGCCTTTTCCGTTAAAGGCATGGTGTGTAACTTGGTGGCTGACTGATTAATGAATACAACTTTAGCGCCTTCTTCTAGCTTGATGTTTATATCAAAAACATCTTTAGCCATAATGCCAGGGCCAACATTAACAAGCTGCAAAAGTACCCGCCCAGCTTCTAAGTCAAAAGGACGAATGACTTTTAAGGGACTCGAGACAAACTGATGCTTTAAGAATGTTTTGTTAGCTCGAGTAGCGAAGTGAAGCTCGAGCTTTGTCATAAGTAGACTGAACGGCTAAATCTTAAAGGAGAATTGCAGTGCTTATTTATACAAAAGCAAGCATCTTTCTTCCTTGTTCCTTTTTTCTTAATCTTCAAAAAGAACATCATGCTTTATCCAGTTAATAACCCCGTCTAAACCTTCACCAGATTTTAAATTGGTAAAGACTTGAGGTTTTGTACCGCGTTGCGCTTTGCCATCTCGTTCCATAACCCCAAGATCAGCACCAACAAAAGGGGCTAAATCAGTTTTGTTGATAACAAGCAGGTCACTGCGTGTCACACCGGGGCCGCCTTTTCGGGGTACTTTATCGCCACCAGAGACATCTATGACATAAATGCTCACATCAACAAGTTCAGGGCTAAAGGAGGCTGATAAGTTATCGCCACCTGACTCAAGAAATAAGATTTGCAAATTGGGGAAGTTTTCTAAGAGCTCATCCACAGCTTCTTGATTAATGCTGGTATCTTCGCGAATGGCAGTATGCGGGCAACCGCCTGTTTGCACACCACAAATACGCTCTTGTGGCAATGCGCCTGCTTTGGTTAGAAACTCAGCATCTTCAAAGGTATAAATATCGTTAGTAATAACTGCGAGTTCATAGTCATCTCGCATGGCTTTACAAAGTTTATCTAGCAGCGCGGTTTTACCTGAGCCAACAGGGCCACCCACACCAATTTTTACGGTTTTCATAGTGTCTCCCATTAAGATTGAAATAATCTTGTGTATAGAAAAGCTTGCTGATGCGCCCTAACATCCAGCGCTGGCGTTGCTGCAAACAGATTCGCCTGTGGGTCTTCAAGCACTCGAGTGACCACTTTAAACATGACAGGTTGAAGGTAGGTGAGTATTTCTTGTGCCTGCTCAGGGCTAAGCGGCATGCAGCGCGTAGCCGCTTGTAATTGAGAGGTGATACTCGACTGTGCAAAGGCTAGAACGAGGCTTTCTTTATCTATAGCTAAGTGTTTACCTAGTAAGCCCAAAATAATGGCGTGATGCGGTTCGTTTAAGCTATGTTTGCTTAGCAATGTTTTAACATCTTGTGGGTAAATACGCGTTGCTAAACCAAGTAAGCGCTTACCCAGCTTGAGGCTTGTTGTACGAATGCCCTTTATAGGCTTCCATGCTGTAAGCTCAGCAGCCAAATCATCAATTTCTACAGGCGACTCAGACTCAAACGCAAGCACGCAAGCTGCCAAATCAAGCCGCCCAAACCCAAACTCGAGCTGCACTTCAAGTAACTCAGCTAACTGCTCTTTCGTTATATCCATTTGCGCGTAAGATTCAAGACCACTCGAGTGTGCAAAGCCCCCAATGGGAAAGCTCGAGTCAAACAGTTGTAATAAACTAAGCAAAGCATTCATAAATGTGAGTAGTCGTTTCTAATCACTTTTTAGTGACTGTGTTCTCCTGCTGGGCGTCCGTTAAAAGGTCGTTGTTCACGCTTATAGGCTAGCTGTGCTTTGCTTAGCTTGCGCTCTAAAGGTTCATTCCAAAGGGCAATAATGTCGCCTTCAACAATGTCAATATCTCTATGCAAATTTCCAATCAAGTGTCCTACAAAAGCAGCTTCAGCTAGCGTTTTGGGTTTTATAGTTAAAACATCCTCAGCAACAGCCGTAATTCTATAAAGCGTATCAGACGAACTATACAAAGCCTGACCCACCTGAAGAATAGTGCCTGTTGGTAACGTAACTGCAAAGCTTTGACCATCTCTTGCAGTAATACGCCTATGCACACGTTGCCTGTCTTCAGACGTCATACCAATGTCAATAACAGCTGTAGTTTGCTGCTCTGTTTTTGGCAACTCCGTAATGTGAATAAGTGTTTGTGCTTCCATAAAGAATGTGGTCTTTAAAATAAAAAGTAACGCTGCGCTAAAGGTAATTCTTTAGCAGCTTCACTCGTTATTTTTTCACCATCAACGGTCACTTCGTAGCTATCTGGGTTTACATCTACCACTGGCATGGCGTCATTAAGAATGAGGTCTTTTTTGCCTATATTACGGCAATTCTTAACTGGCAAGGCTTCACGTGCCAAGTAATCAGGTAAGCCGCCATTTAAAGATGCTTGACTTACAAAGTGAAAACAGCTTGTGTCCATGGCACGACCATAACTACCAAACATAGGCCGGTAATGCACCGGCTGGGGAGTTGGAATGCTGGCATTAGGGTCACCCATTAACGAGCCTGCAATAAACCCACCTTTAAGAATGAGGTCAGGTTTAACACCAAAAAACGCAGGGGTCCATAAAACAAGATCAGCTACTTTGCCAGCTGCTATGCTGCCCACATAAGTGCTTATGCCATGGGCAATAGCTGGGTTGATAGTGTACTTAGCAATATAACGACGAATACGGTAGTTATCATGACGATGGTTATCTTGACTAAGCGCACCTCGTTCGCCCTTCATTTTGTGCGCCGTTTGCCATGTTCGGCAAATAACCTCACCTATCCGCCCCATTGCTTGAGAGTCAGACGCCATTATGCTAATGGCACCCATATCATGCAAAACATCTTCAGCTGCCATGGTTTCAGGTCGAATGCGACTTTCAGCAAAGGCAACATCCTCAGGAATTTTACTACTTAAGTGATGACACACCATAAGCATGTCAAGATGCTCCTCGAGTGTATTAACCGTATAAGGCATAGTCGGATTAGTTGAACTTGGTAATATGTTTGCAAAGCCCACCGCTTTTAAAATATCAGGGGCATGCCCACCGCCAGCCCCTTCAGAATGATAGGTATGAATAGTTCTATCCCCAATAGCAGCCAGCGTATTCTCTACAAACCCAGATTCATTTAGCGTATCAGTATGAATGGCAACTTGCACATCGTAGTCATCAGCTACGCTTAACGCTGTATCTATGGTGGCAGGGGTTGTGCCCCAATCTTCATGCAATTTTAAACCAAGTGCGCCTGCTTTAATTTGCTCTATTAACGCTTCAGGCCTTGAGGCATTACCTTTACCCAAATAACCAAAGTTAAGCGGAAAGGCTTCGGCTGCGCCAATCATTTTGTGTATATTCCATTCACCTGCTGTGCAGGTAGTGGCTTTAGTACCTTCACTCGGCCCCGTGCCACCACCAATGACGGTTGTTGTACCACTATAAAGCGCTTCCCACGCTTGTTGCGGGCTTATAAAATGAATATGTGCGTCAATACCGCCAGCAGTCAAAATTTTGCCTTCACCCGCAATAATCTCAGTAGCAGGGCCAATTTCTAAGCCCCTTGTAACACCCTCTTGTATATCAGGGTTACCTGCTTTACCAATCGTAACTATTTTACCGTCTCGAACACCTACATCAGCTTTAACAATGCCCCAATGATCAATAATAATGGCGTTAGTAATAACCAGATCAGGTGTACCACTCGCTCTTGTTAATTGTGATTGACCTTGCCCATCACGAATAACTTTACCGCCACCAAAGACAACCTCATCACCATAAACCGTGTAATCTTTTTCAATTTCTAAGACAAGATTAGTATCACCAAGGCGCACTCGATCACCAGTAGTTGGGCCATAAAGACCTGCATAAGCTTTCCGTGAAATCTTCATAGGGCATCCTTATAAGCTTGATCTTTAATTGCACGAAATGCAGCCTCTTTTTGACCTTCAAGGTCACCAGATACCAGTGCGTTCATGCCATACACCACCTTTTTACCAGAAAAAGCAACCAACTCAACCTCACGCCCTTCACCCGGCTCAAAACGCAAGGCAGTACCCGCTGGAATATTTAAATGAAAGCCATAAGCAGCCTCGCGCTTAAAGCCTAAGCTCTTATTCGCTTCAAAAAAATGCGTGTGTGACCCCACCTGAATAGGCCTATCACCCAAATTATCTACACGCAAAGTCACCGTTTCA
>CAZWJZ010000080.1:0-15668 GCA_964634665.1 uncultured bacterium
ACAGCTTAAAGACGCTCAAAGTGAAACCTTTTTACGACTAAGCTCTGCTAAGCTTTTAGTTAAGATGCCATCTCTTAGTTTGCTTGGCCTTCCTAAACTTACGCACTTAGGGCTTACTAAGGCAGTTCGTCTTAATGGCCCAACTTTACTCATGGTTTATTTGGCTAGTAAGCAGGATTGGGTTTCTCGTAGTGAATTAGCCTTTTTGTTTCGGCCAGATGATGATGAGGTAAGCGCCTTAAAACAGGTGCGTTTACTGATTTATAGAGCTAAAAAATATGACTGGGCAGACGCATTAGAAGTAGATAGCAAACGCGTACGCTTTGTCATAAAAACAGATTTACAAGACTTCAAGCAGGCACTTAAAGAGCAAAACTGGCAGCAAGTCAGCAAGCTTTACACAAAGCCTTTTTTAGGTGATTACAGTGCAGCTGATTTACCCACTTATAATGCTTGGTTAGAACTCGAGCGCAGTGATTTGCATTCGGCTTATCAGGAGGCGTTGCAGTATTATGCTCGTAATTTGGCAGCGCAGGCTAATCATGGTGGTGCGAGTGTTGTGCTGGCTGACTTAGTTAAGCTTGATCCTTTAGATGAGGAGTTTACGCAGCTTTACTTAAAGCAGCTTTATTTGTCGGGTGCGGGCAGTCAAGCTTTGAAGGTTTATGCACATTTTTGCAGCTTACTTAAAAAAGAGTATGACGCTGAGCCGCAAGATGCCACAAAAAACTTAGTTGAAGCCATTAAAAAGAAGGAGCCTTTAGAAACGCAAGGTGAATTTAAGACCAGCAGCGTAGCCGTGGCGCAGCCTAGTTTGAATACTTTACCCAAAGAAAGTACGCGTTTTATTGGCCGGCAAGCAGAATTAGCAAGCTTAACAGCGCAATTACAACAAGATAACTGCCGCTTATTAAGCCTAGTAGGTTTAGGTGGCTCAGGTAAAACCCGTTTGGCGTTAGCTTTAGCTAAACTCGAGCTTGCCTCTTTTCAGGATGGCGTGTGTTTTGTTCCGTTAGCTGCACTGTCTTCTGACGCTTCGTTTCTTACGACTTTAGCACAAGCCTTAGGTCTTACCCTTGGCCCGAAGGAAGAACCTTTAGCACAGCTCATTCGGTTTTTAGAAACCAAAGAACTCTTAATTGTGCTAGATAATTTTGAGCATCTTTTAGCCAGTGCCAGCGTTGTCAATGAGTTACTTGCTGGCAGCGAAAAACTAAAATTCATTGTGACTTCTCGTGAGAGTTTAAACTTAACTGCTGAGTGGCTTTTTGATGTTGATGGGCTTAACTACCCACAGGCCAAACATGAAGACCTGTTAAGTTTTGACACTGTCACGCTATTTATAAATAGCAGCAAACGTGTCGCCCCAAGACTCGAGTTTGATGCTGCTGATTTGCAGTTAATAGCGCAAATTTGTGAGCAAGTGCAGGGTTTACCTTTGGCCATTGAGCTGGCAGCCAGCTGGACGAGGGTTATGCCTGTGGCGCGTATTGCTAAAGAATTAAGTCAGGGTTATGACTTACTTGAGGCAAGTCAGACTGACTTGGCACAAAGGCATCAGAATTTAAGGGGCATTCTTGAAACAACCTGGGCTGGTTTGTCTGAAAAAAAAAGACAAACCCTAGCTAGATTCTCAGTTTTTCAAGGCGGCGCTACGCTAGAAGCAGCCGAGGAAGTCACCGGAACGCATTTTAGTCTTCTATTATCGCTGGTTAATGAGTCTTTACTTAGGCGCATTCCACCCAATCGCTTTGATATGCACGCTATTTTGAAGCAGTTTGCAGCGCAGCAGCTTGAAAATCCAGAAGATACACTGGCTAAACATGCCTTTAGTTACAGCAGCTTAGCTGCAAATCATCTGCCAGGTTCAGCTCAGTCAGAAGATTTTGCACAGGTCTTAGAGACTGACTTAAATAATTTATTTAAAGCTTGGCAAACCCTGCTAGTACAAGAAGACCTTAGTCAACTAAATCAGTTATTAAGCGCCTTTGAGTACCTGCTTTACTCAACAGCTCGTTACAAACAAGGCAGTGACTTTTACGAAAATGCCTTAATTAGCCTAAAGAAAACAAGCTTAACACCTGAAAAAAAGCGCTTTATGGCCCACTTGTATAGCGCTCGAGCTGACTTACTTATGCCGTTGGGTGACTTTAAACTTGCTGAAGCGCAGTTAGAAGATGCTCTTTTGCTACTTAAGAACCTGAAGGCAGAGCAGCAGCAAGCAGCTATTTTAGATAGTTATGCTCGCATTCAATTTTTTAAGGCTGACTTTCAAAAGGCCAAAGAAACCCTTTTGAAGGTGCGTGAACTTTTAAAAGAAACCAAAGATCAAAGACGAGAAGTCAACACGATTCACGGGCTTGCTATTGTCATGAAGCATCTTGCTGAATTCAGCGAATCAGAGCGCTATTACCATGAAGTCTTGAGCATCTATAAAACCTTAGGCGACAAAGCAAACATTGCTATTACTCTTAATAACTTAGCAGCGCTAAAAATTAGCCTTGAAGCCTTTGATGAAGCCAAAAGCCTGTTGCTAGACGCCCTTAAAGTCAGCCAAAAGGCAAGCAGTACCCGCATGGAAAGCCTCATTACCTACACCCTAGGGGCAGTTCATTACAAGCAAGCAGATTACCTAGAAGCCCAAACTCTTTTCTTAAAAGCCTTAGCCCTTAGCGAAGCAAGTCAAGATATCACCTTGCAAGCTGACATTTATGTAGAACTCGCCAAAACCCAAATTAAGCTTAATACGCTTCAGCAGGTACCGCATTTTTTAAGCAAAAGCCTAAGCGCAGCCCAAACCCTAAACGCAGCACCCCGCCTACTAGAAATCATGCTGGCCTACGCACAACTCAAACTCCATGAACAAGACCCCCAAGCAGCCCTGCCTTACTTAGAGCAAGTACTAGCCCACAAAGCAAGTCAAGCTTTTAGTCTAAAAGAAGCCCAAGAGCTACAAAAAAAGCTCAAGAACAAAACACTAGAAAACCCTAAACAAAAAGAACTCGAGCCTTTAGTAAAGAAACTTCAAGAGGCTTTAGTTCAAACCGTCCTCGCTTCTTAAAAACTGCGACGTTACTGCGACGTGGTTTTTTTAAGCTTTATGCATGCATAAAGAGCGCTTACTGAGCAGCTACCTTATTCGCTTTTGCGAAGCAGATGAGCGTGTGTTTGTTAAGTTACAAAATTTAAGAACAGGTGAGCAGCTTAGTTTTGAAACATGGCTTGCTGCCTGGGCTTTTCTTGATGAAACGATGGAAACAGCGCAGTTAGCTTCTTTAGACATAGTTAGTTCAACCCAACTGTAATGGCTTTGAAATATCACTTAGCTTCGTTCTCATAATTCTGTTAAGCTTATAGTCAAGATGTCAATGAAGCTTCAATTAATGGGTTTACCGAAATTCATTTCCAAAGATACAACTCAACCTATTCGCCTAACTACCCCTAGCTTGCTGCTTATTTATTTGGCTTTTCGCTCAGATTGGGTTTCGCGTTCTGAACTTGCTTTTTTGTTTAAGCCAGATGATAGTGAAGCGGCAGCTTTAAAGCATTTGCGTTTGCTGCTTTACAGGGCAAAACAACTCGAGTGGTCAAGCCAGCTTGACATAGAAGAGAAACGCGTTAGGTTTTTAATTCCTACAGATGTTCAGGCTTTTAAGCAAGCACTAAGCCAACAAAGCTGGCGGGAAGCCAGTAATCTTTATACAAATCCTTTACTAGGCACGTTTAATTCGGATTTAAGTACCTTTAATGCATGGCTCGAGCTTGAGCGTTTTGACTTGGAGGCTGAGCTTTCTGAGGCTTTGAGGGCGTATGCGCTAGCTTTAGAAGAAGAGGGTCAGTTTGAGTCTGCTGCGGCTGTTTTGGCTGATTTACTTAAGCTTGATGCGTTTGATGAGGAGGCGGTTCAGGCTTATCTTAAAAACTTGTATTTGGCGGGTTTAAAAGCTAAGGCAATTCAGGCATATAAGGATTTTTGTGCTTTACTGTTTAAAGACTATGAGGCTGAGCCTGTAGAAGCTACGCAAGTTTTATTTGAACAAATTCGCACGGGTCAGTTGACTGCTGAGCCTAAAGCTATAGCAGTTAAAACGCTGCAGTCAGCTAATCTACCTGAGCAAATCACGCGCTTTGTGGGTAGAAAAAAAGAGCTTAAAGACTTACAAGAGCAGTTACGCCAGCCTGCCTGTCGCCTTTTAAGCCTGATTGGTTTGGGGGGTACAGGTAAAACGCGTTTAAGTTTGGAGCTTGCTAGGCTAGTTGAATCTAATTATCGTGAGGGTGTTTTCTTTGTAGCTTTAGCAGCTTTAAATTCAAGAGCTGCTCTAGAGGCAGGTTTAGCGCAAGTGTTGGGCCTAACTTTAAACCCAAAACAAGAGGCATTTGAGCAGATTCTTGCATTTTTAAGTAACAAAAACATGCTGATTATTTTTGATAATTTTGAGCATTTACTAACGGAAGCTAAGCTTGTTTCTGACTTACTCACGCATACCGAGGCGCTTCAGGTTATTGTTACGTCAAGAGAACGCCTTAATTTAAATGAAGAATGGCTTTATGACCTTGAGGGCTTAAGTTACCCTAAGCAGCTAAAAGCAAGTCATGATTTACTAACTTACGACGCGGTCACTCTCTTTATAAATAGTAGTAAACGTGTAAACCCAAAGCTCGAGCTTAATGCTGAAGATCTGCTGGTGGTTGCTGGCATTACGCAGCATGTGCAGGGTTTGCCGTTGGCTTTAGAGTTGGCAGCAAGTTGGGCTAAAGCCATGCCTGTGTCTAGCATTTATGAGGAACTCAAGAAAGATGCTCGTTTGCTGCGTAGTGAGCATGAAGGGCTAGCTGAGCGGCATCGTAATTTAAATAGCATTTTAGAAAAAACTTGGTTGGGCTTATCAGTCAAAAAACAAGAAAGTCTGGCTAAGTTTTCTGTGTTTGAGGGGGGCGCCACGCTTGAAGCTGCTGAGGAAGTAACAGGAACGCATTTTAGTCTTTTGTTATCGCTGGTTAATGAATCTTTGTTGCAGCGCGTACCGCCTGACCGTTTTGATATGCACGCAGTTCTAAAGCAATTTGTAAGAAACCATGTGACTGAGCCAAATCAGCTTGAGGCGAGCTATAAGCAGTATTTTGCAGATTATCTTTATGCGCATACTAATCGCTCAGATGCCGAAAAACTCATAAAGCGTAATCAGTTGCAACAAGACCTTGATAATTTGCGTAAAGCTTGGCAGCTTATGCTAAGCCCGCTTGACAGTGTTTCTTTACTTAAAGCTGTTGACAGTATGTATGATCTTTACTTCAATAAGTCTTACTTTTACGAAGGCCAAGTCTTATTTCAAAATGCGCTTGAAATTTTAGATAAGCAGCCAGAAAAACCAGCAGCGCTGCTAGGCAAACTACTGCAATGCTCAGGTACCTTTCATATGCATTTAGGTCAAGTTGAACTCGCTAAAGAGCACTACACTCGAGCCTTAGCTTATTTAGCATCAGTGAATGATCTTGAAGAGCAAGCCTATGTTTATAAGAACTTAGGTTTGGTTGCTAAACAACAAGCTGACTTAGTTAAAGCAGTAGAGGCGTTTAAGCATAGTTTGCAGTTATTTCGGCAGTTAAAAGATGATACAGGCATAGCGCATGCACTTAACGCTTTGGGTATAACGCTAAAGAATCAAGAGAACTACGCTGAGGCGCAACGCTGCCTTAATGAAAGCTTAGAGCTGTTTGAAAAGCTCGAGCTTGAGGATGATGTGGCTATTGTGAATCATAATCTTGGTTCAATTGCGCTTATGCAAGCTGATTATGCGTTAGCTAGAAAGCATTATTTGTCTTCTTTAGCTGTGTTTGAGCGTTATGAATATAGGCATGGGGTGGCTGCCTCTAATACTAATTTGGGTAATCTTGAATTAAAACTTGGTAATTTTAGTCAGGCGATTCTTTATTTAAATAAGAGCATTGAGTTAAAAAAAGAAGTGGGGGATTTGGTTTCTTTACCTGAACCCCTTAGGCAACTGGGCTTAAGTTACCGAGGGCTTAAAGACTATGAGCTGGCAATAGATCATTTGTTAGAAGCTATAGATATTGCTATTGGCCCGCAGCCTGAAAGCTTTATTGTTCAACTGCTGTTTGATTTAGCAGATACCCTTTTAGAAGCAGGCTTTACGCAAGAAGCCTTAACGCTACTTGATAGTTGTGAAGCAAGGAGTAATGACAGTTTTATAAAGCACTACATTAGTCCTTTAAAAGAAAAACTATCCCCTACAAAGCCGTCTAAGGCGCTCAAAACGCCTTTAGACAGCTATTTAGAACGCATTCAAGCGAGTTATTAAGCAGCAAGCTTAAGCAAAACCCTACCTCGAACTTTACCCGCCAGAATCTCATGAATTTTAGGCTCGAGTTCTTCTAGCGTTAGTTCTGTAGTGACATGCTCTAAATCCAGCTTCCAGTCTGTGGCTAGTTTTTGCCAGATAGCTTGACGTTTTGGCATGGGGTAGCTTTGTGAATCTATACCAAGCAAGTTTGCACCTCTTAAAATAAACGGAAAGACCGTTAAATCAAGCTTAGGGCCACCTACCAATCCACAAGCAGCTACCGATGCATGAAGCTCTAATTGCTTTATGACATTAACTAGAGTTGTACCTCCCACGGTATCTACTGCGCCTCCATAAATACCTTTAAGCATGGGTGGTTTTTGTTCTTCAGATAAGCTGTTTCTGTCTACTACAGTGCTTGCACCCAACATTGTAAGCATCTCGTGTGCATCGGCTTTACCTGTACTCGCGATGACTTCTTTTGCCATTTTGGCTAGCAAAGCTACCGCTACACTACCTACGCCCCCCGTTGCACCCGTCACTAGGATGGGGCCATCTTCAAAGCCTTGTTTTTCTAAAGCATCAACACACAGAGCCGCGGTAAACCCAGCCGTACCTAAAATCATGCTTTCTCGTAAACTAAGCCCGCTCGGCAGAGGCACAAGCCAGTCTGCTGGCACGCGAATCATTTCAGCAAAACCCCCTGATGTGTTCATACCTAGGTCATAACTGGTAACAATGACCTCATCACCCGCTTGAAAACGCTCATCCTGAGATGAAACAACTGTACCTGCCGCGTCAATACCGGGCGTGTGCGGGAAATTGCGTGTCACACCTTTGTTACCCGTAGCAGATAACGCATCTTTATAATTTAGAGATGAATACGCAGCCCTTATGAGTACATCGCCTTCAGGTAAGTCACTTAATTGCAAAGTTTTAATTGAACGGACAAAGCCTTCACCTTCAGCCTCAACCCGAAACGCCCTAAATGAATCAGACATAGTTACTCCTTAAGCTAATACTTATTAAAGCATCATAACCGACAAGTCTAAACGCTAAAAGCCATTGCAAAACCATAGCTTTGCAACCCTACTTAAGGCGTAAAAAACTATTAAACTCGGCAAAGCGCCAAAGCCTAAGCATGCTAGCAGCCGCTTAAAACGTTAAATGAGTGACTAACTGTTTAAGGCGAAGCCTGCTAAACTACAGTATTATGGCGACTAAAACAAAAAAAGTAAGAAGAACAAGAGTAGCAAAAAAATCTAATAATGCCATTTTTTGGCTTATTGGAGCTGCTGTTGCCGCCCTTATAGCAATTCCTATCATCATAAATGCAAACCGCTCGAGTAGCCTACCTGGCGAAGTGTTTCGCTCTCAAGGTAACGCTCATGTTCAGTTGGGTTCAGAAACACCTGCTTATAACAGTGACCCGCCTACCTCGGGTTGGCATACAGGTGACCTAGCCGGCTGGGGTTCTTATGACTACATTGTACCGGACCAACGCCTTATTCATAACATGGAAGATGGTGGCGTAATTATGTGGTACGCGCTAGGTAGCCCCGAAGAAAACGAAGAAAACATAAGACGTTTAGAAGAAGTCGCTAGTGGTTATCGTCGTGTTGTGATTGTGCCCAGAGAAAACATGCCAACCCCTTATGCTTTGACATCATGGACACGCTTGCAACGTTTTGATGATATAGACGCTGAAAGCATGGAAACCTTCTTACAAGCTTTTGAGGGTATAGACCACCACAGATAAACTCGAGCTTGTCTCAACTTAAAATAAAAAAGACAAAGTCTAAGATGCTTTGTCTTTTTTTGCGTTAGGGTCTGACTAAAGCTTGTAGCTGTTTCACGATTGAGCTTAAACAACTGACTGCCTCTGATTTTTATTTATAGAAATGCTTTTGGTATACGCAGATTAGCTTTTCCTACGCAAAGTTTGTTACCGTAACGCCGTGACTAAAGGACTTTTAAAGTACGAAGGTAAAGCCAAGAAAGTATTTGCAACAGATACTAGTGAACACTACATTGTTGAATACAAAGATGATGCCACTGCGTTTAACGCCCAAAAACGCGGCAGCATAGCTAATAAAGGCATTATTAATAATGCTGTGACCACTCGACTTTTTACGTACCTCATGAGTTTTGATATTCCTACGCATTTTATTAAACAACTTAATGAGCGTGAACAGCTTGTTAAGGCCGTAGAGATTATTCCTGTAGAAGTCATTGTTAGAAACAAAACTGCTGGTTCTTTTGCCAAAAGATACGGCGTTGAAGAAGGCCTAGCTTTAAGCCCGCTCGTTGTTGAGTGGTGCTACAAGTCAGATGAACTAGGTGACCCACCTTTAAATGATGTAAGCGCAGTTGCTTTAGGTTTAGCTACCCCAAATGACCTAGACACCATGCTCAGCTTAGCCGTAGATATAAACGATGGGCTCATAAAATTCTTTGCAGCAAGACAGCTCGAGCTTATTGATTTTAAGATTGAGTTTGGTAAGTTACCTAGTGGTGACATTGTCTTAGCTGATGAGATTAGCCCTGATACCTGTAGGCTTTGGGATATGACTACGGGTGAACGTATGGATAAAGATCGTTTTAGACGTGATCTTGGTAAGGTCGAAGAAGCTTATCAAGAAGTATTTGACCGCGTTATGGGCGAAGGAGACAGCCATGCCTGAATTTAAAGCCATTGTTAAAGTCATGATTAAAAAAAGTATTCTTGACCCGCAAGGACGCGCAGTAGAAAGCACCCTAAAACGCTTAGGTCATAGCAATATAGAAGACTTACGGGTAGGTAAACACATAGAGCTATTCTTAACAGGTGAACAAGCCAGCGTAGAAGCGCAACTAAAAGACATAGCTAGCAGTGTACTTAGTAACCCTGTTATGGAAGACGTAAGTTACAGCTTAGAGCAACTCGAGCCTGCTTAGCTTTAGCTTGGTACCGTTATTTTAAGTGAGTATATTTAAATATTTCTTAGCTCGAGCTGATACGCTTTTTCTGCTGTCTTGACTTAATCTTTCTAAATGAGGAATAAGCCATGCTTTTAACTCATTATCTTTTTTGCCCAGTTGCTTAACGTCTCGGTGGTGCTGTTAAGAACTATCCAATCACTATGCGTAGCAAGGTTATCTTTAAGAATGTTTATTGCGTTTGATTTTTGTTTTTTAGTCATGTGCTTTTCTAAGCTTTCAAACAGCTGAGCAAGTGTCCATTTTGTAGATGCTTGGTCAATTTTGGATATCTCTTCAAGTAAGCGATCAATATAGGGAATAAGCCATTCTAGCTGCTCGACTGAAATTCGCTTGAGTGCATTCGATGTTCTAAGTCGCACATTTTCGTTATCGCTGAAGTAACAATTAAATAACGCTTCTAATTTGTCTGGCTTTGCAAGTACTTCACCAACAACTTCAATGGTTTTTCCTAAAGAATTAGGATGCCCACCCGTCAGCATGCTTTCAAAGGATTCGTTACTCATAATTGTTAAGTCAAAGCAATTATACAAACCGCTAATTAAAGCTTACGCCGTGTAGGCTGCCTCTACTTCTTTTGCTGCTTTTTGTACCGCGCAGGGGAATTGTGATGTTACTTTTTCTAAGACTTTTTGAGCGGTAAATTCAATCATTTTGGTTAGGGCTTTTCCGCCCCATTTTTCGGCTTCAGGTAGTCTTAAATGAATAGTTATGTCAAAAGAATAAGATACATAGCTGCCTTTTGGTCTTGCTTGTACCACAGCTTCACCGGCCACTTCAGCCCAACCTGGTTGATCTGTTTCAAGCTCTAAAGCTTCGAGTTTTGCGCCTTTAGAGGTTGCTTCTAAGGTACTTTGAAAAGCTAGTTTTTGTTGACCAAAAAGGGCTGCATTTACGGGTATAGCAGCACTTACATGCTTACCATTGTCGCTTACAGTTAAGTTTTCTATAAAACTGGCATTTTTTAAACTTATGTCAGCGTTACGTACAAAGGTTATAGCTTCTGCTTGAGGCAGAATGAGGTCAAAATTAAAGGTGACGGAGTGGCTTAGTTTCATAGTGTTTACCTTAAGGCTTGCGGCCTACCCATTCTACGCGAATATCTTCTGCGTTCATGGCTTCTTGTATGTCTTCTTCTGAAGCATTATGTAATTTGGGTAATTCATTAAAGAGGGGCACGCTACTTGCTAAGCCTACACGCACAGTTAGGGGTGCACCATCACTTAGTCGGCCTACACGCCAAACCAAGCTGCCTGCTAGCTGATTGAACTGTTTGGCATCTATGCCTAAGTCCTGTATATCTTTATTTACGCCTTCATCCATAAAATTACCTAGGTACTCGAGTTTTTGGTTTTCCTTGTCTTGCTTTAAGAAAATGAATCTAGCTTACTATAATCATTATAGTGCATTTAGGTCTAGTCACAGTGTGATGTGTACAGAACAAATAGCTTTTTTTGCTTGAATACTTAAGATTTTTTACATTTTTTTTGGTTTACATCTTTTGGCACAAGCTAAGCTTGATATTTCGTGTCACACTAGAGCTTATGATTGAAGTTGAAGGATTAACAAAAGTCTTTTTAGATGTAAAAGCGATTAATGAACTGAGTTTTAGCGTGAGCGCAGGTGAAGTGTACGGTCTTTTAGGCCCCAATGGTGCAGGTAAAACAACAACCTTACGCATTTTGGCAACTTTGATTGAGGCAAGCAAAGGCAAAGCAACCGTAAATGGCTTTGATGTAAAAAAGCAAGCTGAAGAAGTACGCAACTGCATTGGTGTGGTTAATGGCGGTATGGGGCTTTATGACCGACTTACAGGTAAAGAAGTCTTGCATTACTTTGGTAAGTTTTACGGCATGAGCACAAACGCTATAGATAAGCGCATTAAAGACTTAGATGACCTACTCGAGCTTGGGGATACTTTAACGCGGCGTACTACTGGCTTTTCTACCGGTATGAAGCAAAAAATTGTGATTGCTAGGGCAGTTTTGCATGATCCAGTCATCATTTTTTTTGATGAGGTTACCAGTGGGCTTGATGTCATGGCAAGGCGGGCAGTCATGAATTTTGTCAAAGCTTACCCAAGTCATGGGCGGGCAGTTATTTACTCAACACATGTTATGAGTGAAGTTGAGGAACTTTGTGATCGGGTAGGTATTGTCTTTAAAGGCAAGATGATTGCTGAGGGTAGCGTATCAAGCCTAATTGAGCAAACAGCAGAGCGTAATCTTGAAAATGCCTTTTTTAAACTAGTAGATGACTCGGGTTTGGTGCTAAACGCATGAGATTAGCTATGGTTTTTCATGTTGCACTAAAAGAAATTTTGTCTACCTTGCGAGATAGGCGTGCCATTATCTCTAGTTTACTTATTCCTTTACTTATTTTACCTGTACTTATGCTTGGCTTACCCTTGTTACTAGGGGGTCTGTTTGAACGTGAACAGTCAACCGTTTCTGAAATTGCTATTGAGGGTTTAAGCTACTTACCTGAAAGTTTAAAAGAAAATCTTGAAGCGCAAAATATTGCCTTTGTAGAAGCTACTGACTTAGAAAGCTTAGTGCGTGAAGGTGACTTTCAAGTTGCTTTGAGTGTCGCTAGTGACTTTCAGGCTAAGTTAGCCAATCAAGAAAAAGCAGAACTCACGCTTTACAGTAAACGCGGTAATTTGCGTAGTGAACTAAACGCCGCAAAAATAGCAGATGCGGTCGATAGCTATAGCGCAAGCATTATTCAAGAAAGACTCGAGCTTGTCGGGCTTAGTCAAGAAGATTTAGAACCTATTAGCGTAGTTACTACAGATGCAAGTAGTGAAGCGGAACGCTCGAGTGGTCAGTTGGCTTGGTTGATTCCGTTTTTTATTGCGGTTTGGACGTTGGCTGGCGGTCAGGTCACTGCGCTTGATGCAACTGCAGGTGAGAAGGAGCGCGGTACCTTAGAGTCGCTGTTGGTATCACCTGTTCGGCGTGTTGAGGTGGTGGTGGGTAAGTTTTTGGCTACATTGGCCTTTGGCTTGGCTGCTTCTATTATGGCTATTTTGGGTTACATAGTGGGGGGTGTGGTACTGCGCGCACTGTTTTTGAATCGCTTGGGTGATGATGCGGGTGAACTTGTGGCGATTATGGGTGGTTCTTTGCAAACAACACCGCTTTCTATTGTGCTTTTGTTGCTGAGCGCTTTACTTTTGGCTGCGCTTATTGCAGCTTTACTTATTAGCATTACAAGCTTTGCACGTACCTATAAGGAAGCTCAGAGTTATGTTGCTCCGCTTAGTTTCATTATGATTATTCCTGCGATTGGTTTGCAATTTTCTGACTTTTTTGGTACTAACATTTTGGTTTATTGTGTACCTATCATGAATGCGCTTATTCTTATGGATGACATTGTGAAAGGTCAAGCAGCGTTGCTTCCTGTGCTTGTTACATGGGCAAGCCTTGCTGCTTTTAGCGTTTTACTGTTAGATTTTGCTTATCGTAGCTTTAAACGTGAAGGGGTTATTTTTAGGACTTAAACGTAAAAGATGAGAAAATTAGAAGAAGGAAAATGGAAGATTAGAAAATATTTACTACTTCCCAACCATCACTTTCAACTTTTCACTCTTTGCTCATTACTTTCCACTGATTTCTCATTGCTTTCCACCCTACTTTCCAGTCACTGCTCATCCCTTTAAACTTTACGTATACTATGATTAGTTTCTTTGCGCGCTTTTCTCTATCCCCTGCTACGTAGCAGGCAGAAAAGTGCGTTAAAATAAATTCACTACGTCCCTAGGACATCTTTGGAGGATCTGGGTGAAATTCTTACGTATTATTCAACTTATTTTGCTTATTGCTTTTACGGTTTACCTGTTTTTTGTTCATAGAACAAATGCTAATATTTTGCTTCCCCCAGTTGTTCCTATATCACCTGGTATTGCTATGGGTGTTATTTTCATTTTGGGTTACCTTATTGGTTTGTTTCCTGCCCAAGTAGGAAATTGGCAAAAGAACCGTCGTATCAAAAAATTAGAAAAGCAAATTGACGATTTACAACTACAAGCTGGCATCATAACGTCTAAGCCGACTGTCATTCCTGATCGTAGTGCTGATGATAGCAGTGCCTAAGTTCTGTGGCGCTCAGTTTAATTAACCCCGAAACGCAAGCTTCAGCAGCCGGTACTCGCTGGCTGCTTCGTGCTGCTGCCAAGCCTGAGCAGCTTAAACAGCTTTGCCAAGATCTAAAAATTCCGCCCCTACTGGCTAGTATTTTGTGGTCTAGAGGTTTGGGTGCTGAAGCTGCTAAGCATTTAAGCCCACCTTTAGAGCTAACGCAAATTCCTGATCTTAGTAGTGCGGCAAGGCGCTTAGTAGACGCTCTCAAAAACAAAAAGCGTATCGTCATTCATGGTGATTATGATGCGGACGGCATTACCGGAACAGCAGTTCTGACACTGGGTTTACGTGCGCTTGGTGGCAGTATTCATCCGTTTATTCCTGATCGCTTAACAGATGGTTACGGTATTCATCCTGACAGAGTAGCTGAACATAGTGAAAAGGCTGATTTATTTATTACGGTTGACTGTGGCATAACAAATTTAGCTGAAATAAAAGCGCTGCAAGCGGCTGGCGTTGAAGTGATTGTGAGTGACCACCATCACCCTGGTAGTGAGAAGCCAGATTGCCTTATTGTTCACCCAAAACTCTCTCCTTTAGCTAAGCAAGGCTTACCTGAATTAACAGGTGCTGGCGTGGCCTATCATTTACTCTGGGAAATACATAATCAACTGGGTTTAGAAGAACCCAAAGATTACGCTGATATTGCAAGCATAGGCACCATTGCTGATGTAGCCCCTTTACTGGGTGAAAACCGTGCTCTTATAACAGAGGGTTTAGCGAGGCTTGCTAACTCAAAATGGCCTGGTTTAAGAGCCATGGTACAGCAGGCTAAGCTCCCACAAGCAGCCACTGCGCGAGATGTTGCCTTTATTATTGCACCAAGACTTAACGCTGCTGGGCGACTCGGTGAAGCTGACATGGGTTTAGAGTTACTCATGACGGGCAGCGAACGCCGTGCTAGAGAATTAGCCGTTTATCTGGACACCCGTAATCAAGAACGCCGCAGCATACAAGACAGCATGTTTCAAGAAGCCCTCTTAAAGTGCGATCCAAACGCAGCTGCCCTAGTGATTGACGACCCTAACTGGCACCCTGGCGTCATGGGCATAGTTGCAAGTCACATACTCGAGCAGTTCTACAAACCGGTCTTTATTATTGCTAAAGGTAAGGGGTCGGTACGTTCTACACCAGGTATTTCTGCGGTTAAGGCCTTAAGCTTTGCAGCTGAGCATTTAAAGCGCTTTGGCGGGCATAGTCAGGCTGCAGGTTTTAGTATTGCTGAAGATAAGATAGCTGCGTTTAGACAAGCTATTTATGCGTTTGTTGAGCAGCATCCTGTTCCTGAGCGTAGCATTTTGGCAGATGCGGCTCTTAACGCCTCTCAAGTTGATGCTGATTTGTTCAAAGCTATTGAGTCTTTAGAGCCTTTTGGTGAAGGGCACCCTAGCCCTATGTTTGTTTTGACTGATCAGCTTGATATGGCGAGAGCGGTTGGCCAAACCAAGACGACCCTGCAACTGCGTATTTCAGGTATTAAAGGGGTAGCTTGGCGTAAAGGTGACTGGGCAGATAAGTTTCAGACAGGTGAGCAGGTAAGTGCTGTTATTAGTTTAAGAGAAAACAACTGGAATGGTCAGACTAACCTAGAGTTTATAGCTGAGGATTTATGTGCAGCTAAGCCTTTAAGTACAAACCCAAGTCAGCGCGACATCATCTTTTTTAGAGGTGCACCCACAAAAGCAGCAAGCCGCATGTCAGAAGCAAATCACACAAGCAAGCTTGACTGTCTTCATATTGAAGAACTTCCTTTAGATGAAGATTTACTTTGTGCGAGTGCTACTTTAGAAACAGTTCTTAAGCAAGCCAACGAGTGCTACTTTGACTTGAACACTCAAGCGCAACATAATTTAGAAAAACACTTGAGCCTCTACCCAAAACTAAGCGATGTTAGAAACAGCTTTGTACTTATTAGTCGCGGTCAAACTCTAAGCTTTACAGAACAAAAAACCAAGCTCATTATGCAAATACTAGAAGAACTCGAGCTTCTTAAGCATGGTCGGGTGCTTAAAGGGCAGAAGCGTAATCCTTATGATTCTGAAACGCTTTTAACAGGCATGCTTGAGCACTATAAGTTACAAACGTTTCTAAATGCTTATAGGCAGTTTGATGATGCTAGTTTCGCGCAGACGGTTGATACTTTGTTTGTGGCTTAGCTTTTTGGGCACTTTTAATACAAATTGTATTTCCAATAAGTATTGCACCATCTACTCTTCTACCTCTTTCTTAATCCCTCAGT
>CAZWJZ010000081.1:0-5725 GCA_964634665.1 uncultured bacterium
TTAGCTCAATGATTTTTACTTTGAGGCGTTGACCAACGTAAGGGTCTAAATTAGTAATTCTGCGTACATCAAGTTGACTGGCTGGCAAAAAGGCTCTAACACCTAAATTTGCAACTAAGCCCCCACGTACTTTTTCAACAATTTCAACTTCGACAGGTAGTCCTTTGTCAAAGATTTCTTGAAGAAGGTTCCAAGCACGTTCTTGGTCTGCACGTTTTTTGGATAGAATGATAGTGTTGTTAGGTACATCTGAACGAACAATATAAACTTGTACTTCGTCACCAGCTTTGAAGTATTTAGATGCTTCTTCGGCGGTAGTATCAAATTCAAAGAGTTGGTTGTAAGGTAGGGTGCCTTCGATTTTAGCGCCAACATCAACAACCATGCCTTCTTGGCCTAGCATAATAATCGTGCCTTTTACAATCATACCGCGATGGACGGGTGGACGGGCTAACTGCTCATCTGTTGAAGCAAGAACATCTTCCATAGTGATGTTCTCAGACTCAATTGAGTCTTGCTCAGTTAGGGTTGGGGACTGTGCAGGTGCTGCTTCAGTCGCTACGGTTACTTCTTCGGCTGTAGTGCTTTGCCCCTGTTCAGCAGCTACAGTCGGGGCCTCGGTCGTGGTTTCTTCCGGGGCTAGGTCGGCGGCAGCAGCAGGGGTTTCTGCGGCCTGATTTATTTTTTCATCCATTTTAAGGGAGATCCTCCTTGCGGTATTCTCGACAACTTATACATTAAAGCACAGATAATCAAGCTAATGCAAGCTTAGAAAACGAAAGTTTTTTCTGTCAGAGTCAAGGTTTTCGCCACTTTTTTAATATTACGAAAAAAGGGTGACGCCTTTACGACTAAGCTATATATAAATAAATAGCAAAAAATCGTTATAAGATTAGTTTAAAATTGTTCGAAATTATTGCTCTTCTTTAACCTAGAAAATCAGCTATTTTGCCATTAGAGCTAAAAACTCTATAAAACATGCCTTAAGCACGAACGCGTCGACGTTCACGCTTTTCGGTCTTAGCAAGCTTTTTAGGTAACACTCGAGTTATTTCAAAAAGCCCAACAGCTGTTCTTTCTTTATAAGCAATACGCGAGCCTTCTTGAATGGCAAGCTGCTCATCTTTATGAAACACCGTGAAGCGTGTGCCAGGCTTTAAAATAGCGCACATGCCTTCTTTAGGAAAGACACGTTCGGGCTTAGCCAAGCTTTCAGGCAAATTTGCTTGAGGTACGCAGTTTTGCTTGTAACTCAGCAAAACTCTATTTTTTGCTTCATTACTTATGAGATAAGTTTCAGCAAATCTATAATTTGGAAAGGCTTCAACGTGTTTGACAACACCTGTTACAGAAACAAGAGCTACCAAATGACTGGGCATGGTGGGTTTTTTAGGTCGCTGGTTCATAAAAAGAGGGCGTAAAGAATAAGGTTCATTTCCGCGCTTGACTTAACTTTACTTGGTTTTCAATCTAAAAACAAGTGAAATGTTTTATGTTTCTTAGAAATAAATGCGTGTCCGAGGCAGAAACTAGCTCTAAAAGAAAAAAATTCTGATAGCTAGCAAATTCACATTCTTATTTGAAACTAAGAATTAGGAAAGTGACAGAAATATAGGCTTACAGACGAAGTGAAAGATAAAGAATTACGTCGTGTACTTACAGACGCTCGAGCTAGTAAAAAACAGCTTTTGGAGCGCAACCTTAAGATTGATTGGGCTAGATCAGCTTTTTTATGTAGTTCTACTACTTATGAACGATTTATTGACTACTATGAAGAAAGCAAAGACAGTTTTGCCTTTAAACATGATGAGCTAAAAGAAACCTGGTTTTTGTTTGATGTTCGTCTCATAAAAGATGATTACTCCGAAGATTTAGCCCCTGAATTAGCTATCGTTCTTGAATCCAACAAACGACTTTAGTAACCCTGTAAAGCTAAAACCTCTTATCACAACGCATTAACTCATCCATATTTGCATTAAACTATCAAAGTATGGAGGCATTTCTATGGATTATGATTTAATTGTTATTGGGTCAGGACCAGGCGGCTACCACGCTGCTATCAGAGCAGCTCAACTAGGCTTAAAAACAGCTTGCGTCGAAAAAGAATATGTAGGTGGTGTTTGTCTAAATGTAGGTTGCATACCTACCAAAGCCTTACTTCATGTTGCTGAAGATTTACGTAAAGCCAAACACGCAAAAGACTACGGGATTGACTTTGGTGAACCCAAAATTGATCTAAAAGCTGTTTCCAAATGGAAAGACAGTGTTGTCAACAAAATGACTAGCGGCGTAAACATGCTTTTCAAAGGCAACAAAATAGATTTACTAGAAGGTGAAGGAAGCTTTATTGATAAAAACACGATTAAAGTAGGCAGCAAAACGTACACAGCAGAAAAATTTATAGTAGCAACAGGCTCGAGTCCCATAGCCATTCCTGGTTTTGAAACTGATGGTGAGAGCATTGTCGATAGCACCGGTGCCCTAATTTTAAGTGAAATACCCAAACGATTCATGGCTATAGGCGGCAGCGCGATAGGACTCGAGTTTTGTGATGTTTATAATGCTTTGGGTTCTGAAACTACTGTGGTTGAACTTCAAGATCGCATTTCACCTCTTAGTGATAAAGATCTTTCGAAAGAACTTGCAAAATCATTTAAAAACCGTGGTGTTTTAATAAAAACAAGTACCAAAGCAGTGAGTCAAAAGAAAACCAAAGATGGTATTGAAGTTACTTTAGAAGATAAAAATGGTAAGCAAGAAGTTGTAGTGGTAGATAAGCTCTTAATAGCCGTTGGGCGCAGACCAAACGGGGCAAATTTAGGTCTTGAAGGTCTTGGTGTTACGGTTGAGCGTGACTTTGTACCGCAAGTTAATAATCATATGCAAACCGCAGTTGCAAACATCTATAGCATTGGTGATGTGGCTTGTAATCCTATGCTTGCGCATAAAGCTATGAAAGAAGGCGTTGTTGCTGCTGAACATGCGGCAGGCAAACCAAGTGCTTATGACACTATTGTTCCGAGTGTCATTTACACTAGCCCTGAGTTGGCTAGCGTTGGCATGACAGAAGAAGAAGCTGTGACGCAAGGTTACAAGGTGAGGATAGGTAAGTTCCCACTTTCTGCTTCAGGTCGTGCAACCACGTTGGGTAGCAATGAAGGCTTAGTAAAAGTGATTGGTGACGAAGCAACTGATCTACTTCTTGGTTTTCATATGGTTGGCCCAAGTGCAGGTGACATAGTTTCTGAAGCTGCTTTGGCTATAGAGATGGGTGCAACGCTAGAAGATATTGCCTTAACCCAACATGCCCATCCAACCATTGCAGAAGCCTTCATGGAAGCTGCCGAACATGCTCATGGTAAAGCAATTCACATTGCTAACAGAAAAAGATAGCCAGAAAGTTTTGCTTCAAAAAAGTGCTTCTTGCAACCTAAGAGAACACTCAGAATATTAGATCAATAGCTAGTACGCTTCAACACGTACTAGCTATTGATACTTTTTGCATTTCCAATAATTGTTGCACTACTAACTCTTCGCGCTCTTTATTAATCCCCTAAGAGCTTCTCCCGTTGCTCGGAACAGCACCACAGGAGCAACTCCTCTAAAAAGAGAGCCAAACCCGAAAGCCGTGGTTGTGCAACTTTTTTTTCCGAAAATACACTCTATATTTTTAACTTTCACTCACTTACTCATTCTTCAGAGTGAATGAAATGTTCCTTAACTTAGGTCGTGTAATCCGCATTAATGGAGATATATTCTCGGCTTAAATCACAACCCCAAGCCGTTGCAGTTGCATCTCCTGCAGCCAAATAAATATCAATGACGGCATCATTAACACTAAGACTTTTGCTTATTTCGTCAGCGTCAAAAGCTTGTGGTTTGCCTTGAAAAACAGTTCTCGTTTGCAAGTCAATACGCACATTATTCATATCTGAAACAGCGCCAGAATAACCAACTGCCACCAAAATACGACCCCAATTAGGGTCATTACCATGAATAGCCGTTTTGACAAGCGGGCTCTTTACAACCTCACGAGCAGCCTTTCGCGCTTCTTCATCATTTCTAGCACCAGAGACATTCACGGTTAAGAGCTTAGTTGCACCCTCACCATCTCGAGCAATCTTTTGAGCAAGCTCACGACAAATCTGCTCTAAAGCATCAATAAATTCAACTTCCATAACACGCTGCTGCCTTGTCGAAAACAGAAACGCCATGTCATTAGGTGAGGTGTCTCCATCAATCGTCACTTGGTTAAAACTATTTTTAACAACCTCAGGCCAAATTTCACGCAATCTCTCCTGAGAAATTGCAGCGTCCGTCATTACAAAACCTAGCATGGTTGCCATATTCGGGTGAATCATGCCTGAGCCTTTAGCCACGCCCACAATACGAGCACCCCCCCTCAGGGTTCTAGAAACCTGCTTAAGCGTATGATCTGTAGTGATAATCGCTTCAGCAAAACCATCACTATCAAACTCGAGTTCTTTGGCAATTTGAGGAACGGCTGCCTTGAGTTTAGCCATGTTTAAGGCTTGCCCTACCACGCCTGTACTAGCTGTGAGCATAGCTTGAACTCTGGGTAGTGAAAGTGCATTGACTGCCATGCTGGCAAAATCTTCGTTATCCCATATGCCTTGCTCACCATTTGCGCAATTAGCGTTACCACTGTTTACAATAATACCGTGTACAGGGTCGCCTGAGCTAAAGCGTGCTCGGTTTCGTTTTACACAGGCTGCTTGTAACTGGTTGGTGGTACCCATAAATGCCCAAGCGAGAGGGTAATCACTATAAATGAGCCCTAAGTCTAGTTTTCCTGAGGGTTTAAGCCCTGCTTTTATGCCTGCTGCTTTGAAGCCTTGTGGAAGTTTCATGGCCAGAGTCCGTTCTGTTCTAAACCAAGTGTTTCTTCAAACCCATTGTTTAGATTAAAATTTTGTATTGCCTGCCCTGCAGCACCTTTTCCTAAATTGTCAATTGCCGCAAAGGCTATTATTTGGTCACTGCGCTCATCAAATCTTACACTAATTAAAGTACGATCTGTGCCTTGAACAGCTTTTGTTTCAGGCAAGTTTTCTTGCACATGAATAAGTGGGTCATGTTTATAAAAATCTTTAAAAAGCTCTAAAAGGTAAGCATTATTTAGGGTTTGATTAGTAGCTGGCTTTGTGTAACAGCTAGCCAAGATACCTCGACTCATCGGTACCAAATGCGGGTTAAAAGCAACAACTACAGGGTCAAAGGCTTCATGGGTACTTAGTTGTCGTCCCATTGCCTGAATGCGTCCTAGCGTCATTTCTATTTCAGCAACATGGCGGTGCGTACCTGCAACTTTGTAAGGCTTCGCGTTCTCATTGGCTTCACCATAATGCAAAGCTAAACTTGTACCTCTGCCTGCACCACTAACGCCCGTAATGATATTGCAAATCACATCTTCGCCAAGCAATTTATTAAAAGCCAAGGGTGCTAACGCTAAAATGGCGCAACTCGAGTTGCATCCGGGTACAGCAATAAGATTTAAGTCTTTTAACTCTTGTCTGTGGAGTTCTACGAGTCCGTAACGCGCTTGGCTGTAAAGGTCAGGATGAGGGTGTTTTCCGTACCATGTTTCATACAGTTCGATTGGCAAGCGGAAATCTGCAGATAAATCTATCACTTGCTTTCCTGCCTTACGTGCTTCTGCCACTAAAGGCGCAGTTGCACCATGGGGCGTTGCACAAAATAGGAC
>CAZWJZ010000081.1:5735-15525 GCA_964634665.1 uncultured bacterium
CGTTTTTTATCTTCTGATGCGAGTACCCCTAAGACATCACAATTTTGAATGGTGTCACTACTATCGGTATAGCTAAGGTCATTATAAAAACCAGCGAGTTGTGGCCAAGCAGCTTCAACCTTTTTAGCTAAGTATTGCCGTGAACCTACCGCCGTTACTTTTGCATTAGGATGCCTTGCTAAGCGGCGTAATAGACCTGCCCCGCCATAACCACTTGCTCCTAAGATACCAACATTTAATTTAGACATGGCTCACTGCTCATAAGAAGTGATACAAAATAGCTTTTTGGGCATGTAGCCTATTTTCTGCTTGGTCAAATACTCGGCTACGTTCATGATAAATGGCTTCCTCAGTGCATTCTTCACCATAATGAGCAGGCAAATCATGCATAAAAATGCCTCGCTCACTCATAAGCTCAAACCAATCAGAACTTACCGTGTAACCAGCAAAAGCTTTTTGGCGTCGTTCCGTCTCTTCTTCTTGCCCCATAGAAATCCAGACATCAGTATAAATAGCATCCGTACCTTCACAGGCTTCTTTCGGGTCACGAAAAATCTCAATGTTTGCGCCACGCTCGAGTGCTGCTGCTAAAATCTTGGCGTTCGGGTCAAAGCCTTCAGGACAAGCTATTCTTAATTTAAGCCCTGCCAGCATGGCTGCGTTAATATGGGAATTACAAACGTTGTTACCGTCACCTACAAAGGTAAGCGTTAAATCTTTTAGATCACCAAATTCTTCTTTTAGCGTCATGTAATCCGCTGCTAACTGACAAGGATGTAACAAGTCTGAAAGACCATTAATAATTGGTACATTGGCATGCTTGGCAAGCTCTAGCAGCGTGTCATGACCGTAGGTACGTGCCATGACACCATCAACCCAACGTTCAAGGTTACTGGCAACATCGCGTATGGTTTCCCTAACGCCCCAACCAATATAGTTTTGGCTTAGTAAAATAGAATGACCTGCAAGTTGAAACATAGCAATATCAAAGGTAGAGCGTGTTCGTAATGACTGCTTTTCGAAAATCATGGCGAGTGTTTTGTGCTTAAGAGCTTCAGGTCGAATGCCTGACTTCCAGTTTTCTTTTAACTTAATGGCAGTAAGCATAAGTGCTTCAAATTCGTCTTTAGTTAAGTCTGCAAGTGAGAGTAAATCCCTGCCTTGCAAACTTGCTATTTTCTCTACTTTTGCGTCTGACTCCGTCATAAATCTTCCCTTCGCGCCTCACGTGAAGTCATGATGATACAAAATTTAAACAACTTTGGCTAGAAACTCGTTTGTCTATTCAGCTTTCTTTATGCGCTATTAACGCAAAGTAATCGCTTTGAATTGAGCTATCAGACAGCTAATCGTCTTTACATGAATTTTTCTTTTTAGTATTGCTCAGCTGGCTTACCTTTCTACTTTAAGTTCGGTCTATAGTAGGCTCATGACAGATTTACTTTATCAATCCCCTTTACCCCAAGGCCCCATTGAACAGGGTCAGGTAATTTTGAAAGATGGCAGTACCGCAGAATTACGCCCCGTACGCGCAGACGATGAAGCCTTACTGATTGAATTTTTAGAACGCGTGTCGCGAGAAGCTCGAGTGAATCGTTTTTTTGGTGAAGTTGCAACAGATGTAGCAGCTAAGCAGCTTTTGAAGTTAGGTTCTCCTGACTCAGAGTTAGCTCTGATAGTGCTTACAGGCAATGCCTCGGAGCCGCAGATTATTGCGCATGGGCTTTATGTTAGTGAATCAACCGAAGCAGAATCTGCAGAAGTTGCTTTTTTAGTAGATGACAGTTATCAAGGTAAAGGCCTAGGAACTTTACTGTTAGAGCGCTTGGCTCTTGTAGCGGTTAGGCATGGCATTAGTCATTTTTTTGGACCAACAGAAGCTGCTAATCGGCAAATGCGTGAGCTTTTTAAAACCAGTGGCTTTCCAGTAAAAGAAGACCGCGATGGTGGCTACGTGGACGTCAGTTTTTCTATCTTACCTAACCGCGAAAGTGTAGAAAGCTTCGAAATGCGTGAACGCATCGCTACAGTTGCCTCTATAACGCCCTTTTTTAAACCACGTGGCGTTGCCATCATAGGAGCATCTCGCGACCCAAATAGCATTGGTGGGCGCATCTTAGATTACTTAGTCAGAAACCGTTATAACGGCCCTGTTTACCCTATAAACCCAAAGGCAAACGTGGTCGGGTCTATACCTGCATACTCGAGTGTTTTGGCAGTTGAGGGTGTTATTGATTTGGCTGTTATTGCTGTACCTGAAAAATTTGTTCTTGATGTTGTTGAGGATTGTGGTCAAAAAGGTGTGCGTTCCCTGGTTATTATTAGTGCAGGTTTTGCTGAGACAGGCCCTGAAGGTAAAAAACGTCAGCAGGCTTTGCTTGCCAAAGCTCGAGGTTACGGCATGCGTATTGTTGGGCCTAATTGCCTTGGGCTTTTAACCACTGACCCCAATGTAAGCCTTAATGCCAGCTTCTCTCCTGTTTTCCCGCCACATGGCAGTATTGCTATGGCGTCGCACAGTGGCGCGCTTGGGCTTGCTGTGCTTGAGCTTGCTGAAACCCTCGGTCTTGGTTTATCTAGCTTTGTGAGTTTAGGAAATAATGCAGATGTCTCTGGTAATGATCTTATTCAGTACTGGGAAGATGACCCGCAAACAAAAGTTATTTTGCTCTACTTAGAATCCTTTGGTAACCCAAGACGATTTGCAAGACTAGCAAGGCGTATTGGACGTAAAAAACCCATTTTGGTGGTTAAAGCAGGACGCTCGCAGGCAGGCAGCAAAGCAGCTAGCTCTCATACTGCTGCGCTTGCAGCAAGTGAAACCGCCGTTGAAGCTGTTTTTCACCAAGCAGGTATTATAAGAGCAGATACGCTTGAAGAAATGTTTGATGTTTCAGCTCTTTTAGCTGGGCAACAACTACCCAAAGGAAACCGTGTTGCCATTGTAACCAACGCGGGTGGCCCGGGCATATTAGCGGTTGATGCTCTCTCGGCCGAAGGTCTAGAAGTACCCAGCCCCACAGACAGTATTAAAGAAAAGCTCTCACAGATACTCCCACCAGCAGCTAGCCTCAATAATCCTATTGATATGATTGCCTCAGCTAACGCTGAGCAATACCAAGCCACTATAGAAACCATGCTGCAAGATGAAGGTTATGACGCTGTTCTCGTCATCTTTATTCCTGTTGGCTTAGCTGAAACCGAAAATATAGCTAGAGCCATGCGAGACGCTGTAAGGAACACTCGAGCCTTAGGTATTAGCAAACCTGTTTTAGCTTGTTTTATGGCGGCTCAGGGTGTGAGTGATGAGTTGTCTTTAGAGGGTGAACATATTCCGAGTTACCGTTTTCCTGAGTCGGCTGCTAATGCTCTTGCGAGAGTTCGGGAGTATGCAGCTTGGCGTGAACGACCTTTAGGCACTATTCCTAATCATGCGGGCTTGCAAATTGATTTAGCTCGAGAGTTATGTAAGCACAAAAAGGCTGCAGGTGGGGGTTGGCTTATGCCAGCAGAGGTTGATGAGGTTCTTGCTGCCTTTGGTTTACCAATCATAGTAGCCAAAACAGCTTCAACTGCTACTCAAGCAGCCGAATTTGCAGAGGAACTGGGTTATCCTATTGTAGTTAAATTAGCTTCAGAAACCCTTGTCCATAAATCTGAGTTTGATGCTGTTAAGTTGAACCTAAAAAGTGCAGCTGAAGTCGAATCTGCTTGCCAAGAGATTCATGATCGTTTGGCCCAAACGAATCAGTTAGATGAGTTAGATGGCTATTTGGTGCAGCCTATGGCTAAAGAAGGTGTTGAGCTCATGGTGGGCATGACGGATGACCCTCTTTTTGGCCCGTTGATGGTTTTTGGCTTAGGTGGCATTTATGTTGAGGTATTACGTGATGTCGTTTTTCGCATAACCCCCCTCACGGATACCGACGCAGATGAAATGGTACGAAGCATTAAGGGTTATAAGCTTTTACAGGGCTTTAGAGGTGCGCCTGAAGCAGATATTGATGCTATTAAAGATTTGCTTTTGAGAATGTCACGGTTGGTTGAAGAAGTTCCTGAAATTGCAGAACTTGATTTAAATCCTTTAAGGGCTCATCAGCCTGGTCAAGGCTGCACTATTCTAGATGCCCGTATTCGAATTGAATCACCAAGCTAGGCTAGTTTGGCTTTGTAGCTTGCTATGAAGTCTTGCAGCAAGCTTTTTCTGACCTCTAGCCCTCGTTGTGAAATGGGGGCTAGCAAAGAAGTAAAGCAGCTGCTGCTGCCATCCAAAATTGCAATTTTAAAAGATGCTAAACATGCAGACTTTGCTAAGTTACTCCATAAAAGGTTTGCAAAATACTGCATGGGTCTATCCGTACGCTTCGCTCGGTACTTCGTGACACGCGCTTAAAAACTAAAAACTTGCAATACTATTAAATTGCTTTAATCGTGTCATGAGACTGAGATAGTCTGAGCTTAGGATAAGAGGCAGTTGAAGGGAATCTCAGCAAAGTCTCTTGAAATAAAACAGGCTAAAGCATTTTCTTAAGTCCTTAAATACGATGCCCCGTTTACATCGATAATGGCACCCGTACTAAAAATGGCTTCTTCAGAAGCTAAAAACAAAACGGCATGCGCAACTTCTTCAGGTTTTGCCACTCGACCAAACGGGCTTTGATTACGAATTTCTTGACCTCTTGGTGTATCTAGCACAGCTGAAGCCATATCTGTTTCAACAAACCCCGGTGCTACCGCACCCACCGTTACGTTAAATGGCGCTAACTTTTGTGCCAACGATTGACTCATGGCATGCAAGCCTGCTTTGCTTGCACCATAAGCAGGGCATTCTGGTTCACCACGAAAAGCGCCTCTTGAACCCACATTGACAATATGCCCTGATTTTTGCGCCATCATATGCTGAGCTGCAAGATAAGCAAGATTAGCAGGGGCTATTAAATTTATAGCTAAGGTATGCTGCCATTTAGCTTGCCAATCTTCATAACTTACAGCATCAATAGGATGAGCTTCAAAAATACCAGCGTTATTCACCAAAATATCAAGCCCACCTAAAGCCGCTACAGTCTCAGTAACTAAGGCCTCGCAGACGCTTGGGTCAAGCAAATCCCCAGCAAACAAAGCATGCCCATCACCCGCTAACAAAGCTCGAGTTTCTTCAGCTGCATCATGGTTTTGCCTGTAGGCCAGCATTACTTTAGCGCCCTTAGCTGCAAACGCCACCGCTATTGCTTTACCAATACCCCTAGCACCACCCGTAACCAATACTTTCTTATTTTCAAAGTTCATAAGCTAAAGTCTACACTCGAGTGCTTTTGTTTGCAGCTTTGAAAGATGCCTTTTGTATCGCATTTTGACGAGCCTTGTCATGCTATCCTTAAAGCGTTATGACAACGTCTATGCGAGCTTTTCTCGCTTTTAAAGTTGCCGTTACTCGAGTTCTTTTTTGGTCATTGCTATTTTTGACTTTGAATTCTTTTGGCTTGGCACAGTCAAGCGGTAATAGTGTTTGGGTTATTCCTATTGAGGGTACTATTACGACGGCTACTGCACAGTTTATTGAATCTCGTATTGAGCGGGCTAATGAAGAGCGGCCTTTGGCTTTGGTCTTTGCTATTGATACGCCGGGTGGACAGATTATTGCTGCTGAACAAATTGTGAATAGCATTTTGCAAGATGCTCAGGTTCCGACCTTAGCAGTGGTATCAAATGCTATTAGCGCTGGTGCAATTATTGCCATGAGTGCTGAGCAGGTTGCTATGCTGCCTGGCTCTTCTATTGGTGCAGCCACTGCTATTAACGCCTTTACTGGCGAAGATGCTGGCGAAAAAATAAACAGTGTTTGGCGTAATCAGTTTAGATCGGTGGCAGAGGCAAGAGGCCGAAATGCAGATGTTGCTGAGGGTATGGTTTCTACCCGCATTGAAATTCCGGGCTTATCCACTAATGAAGAGCTTATCACCTTGTCTTCTGCGCAAGCGGTTGAGTTTAATATTGCCGATACCGAAGCCAGTAACTTAAGTGACGCTTTAGAGCAATTTGGCTATGGTGGTGTGGCAGTTGAGAGACTCGAGCCTAATTTGGCGGAGCGTTTGGGTGGGTCTTTAGCAAATCCTCTCATTGCTGCTGCGCTTTTGGTGATTGGTATTGGGGGTATTTTGATTGAGGCGTTTTCACCCGGTTTTGGTGTTCCTGGGGTTGTTGGCGTTTTGGCGTTGGTGGCTTTGGGGGCAGGTGCGTTTATTGCGACGCCTGCGGGTACACTTGATCTCATTTTGATACTGGCTGGCATTTTGCTGCTTATCCTTGAGCTTCTGGTTATTCCAGGTTTTGGGGTAGCTGGGGTGCTTGGCTTGGCATCGATTGTAATTGCTATTGTGCGGATATTTCCAAATGACAACCAGTGGGCGTTTGTTCTTGGTTACACCTCCATGTTTGGCGCGGTTCTAACCATAGCGTTGTTTTGGCTTTTGCCTAATTCACGTTTTGTGAAGGTTTTTGCGCTTAATACTCGTCTTGATAATGCTGTCGGTGCTAATCAGAGTGAGGCTCGCTTGGTGGCAAGTTACGATTATCTTCTGGGTCAACGTGGCGTGGCATCTTCTGATTTACGACCTGCCGGCGTGGCTCGATTTGGTAAAGAACGTAAAGATGTTGTAACTGAGGGTGATTTTATAGCGAACGGTTCACCGATTGAAGTTATAGTGGTTGAAGGTAGTCGAGTTGTGGTTCAAGAAATAACAGAGACTCAGGAAACTGAGCTTTAAGGGAGCTTTACTATGGATATTAGTTTTTTGATTATTGCGGCCATTATATTTATTGTATTAATATTCTTTTTTTGGATGATTCCAGTTGGCCTCTGGATTAGCGCTATTTCAGCTGGTGTGCGTGTTGCCATTACCAGTCTAATTGGTATGCGTTTACGCCGTGTTCCTCCTCAAAAGATTATTTTGCCGCTCATTAAGGCAGATAAAGCAGGCATTGATGTTGACCAGAATCAGCTTGAAGCGCACTACTTGGCAGGCGGTAATGTAGATAGAGTTATTGACGCTATGATTGCTGCTGATAAAGCTCGTATTCCTCTTCCTTTTGACCGTGCCGCTGCAATTGATTTGGCAGGTCGTAATGTGCTTGACGCTGTAAAAGTATCAGTGAACCCAAGGGTCATTCAAACCCCTAATGTCTCTGCGGTTGCAAAAGATGGTATTGAGCTCATTAGTACAGCAAGGGTAACGGTTAGAGCAAACCTTGAACGTCTTGTTGGGGGTGCTGGTGAAGAAACCATTATTGCGCGTGTAGGAGAAGGTATTGTTTCTTCAATCGGTTCTAAAGCTAGTCACAAAGAAGTGCTTGAAAACCCAGATGTCATCTCAAAAACGGTGCTTGCCAAAGGTCTTGATTCAGGAACGGCTTTTGAAATTTTGTCGATTGACATTGCTGATGTAAACGTGGGTAAAAATATTGGTGCTATTTTGCAAACCGATCAGGCAGAAGCAGATAAGCGTGTCGCTCAAGCTAAAGCTGAAGAACGCCGCGCTATGGCTGTTGCCAGTGAACAAGAAATGCGCGCTCGAGTTGAAGAAATGCGTGCAAAAGTGGTTGAGGCTGAAGCTGAAGTACCGCTAGCGATTGCTGATGCTTTTCGTAGCGGCAACTTTGGAATTATGGATTACTATAATTTACAAAACATTCAGTCAGATACTCAGATGCGTCGCAATATTGCTGGTGCCGCTGAAGATGAAGATGCATGAGCCCAACTAGCGTGATTATGCGGATTATCGATTTTATTTTCGATAATCTGTTTATTCTTATCATTTTTGCTTCGTTCATTTTGCCTTTGTTTCGGCGTAACTCTAAAAAAGCTCCGTCAAAACCTGCCCAGCAGCGTCCTGCAACTAATCAACAAAGTACCCAAACAACAACGCAACCCGTTATAGTTGAGGCTGATGATGATTTTGCAAAAAGACTTGAAGAAGCGCGGAAACGCGTGCAAAGTGCTATGGGTGACAATGCTCAAACTGAAGCAAAATTACCTAGTCAGCCCCAAACAAGTTTGCCTACAGCTTACTCTGTCCCACAACTTGGTCAGCAAACAAGCACTTCACGACCTTTAGTAAACCCCGTGCAGCAAGCAACACCAAGTCAAACACAAATGAGGCAGCGCAGTGCTCAATCAAGAACAATGTTAGGTCAAGATGGGCGCGCGGAGCATCCTTTATTTAATGCAGACCACAGCTCGAGCTTTTTGCCTTCTGAGTCGGTAACGTCTACTTCGATGCTCCGAGAGGAACAAGCTCCGCTTCAGGTTAGTAAAAGAAAAGCTGCTAAGAAGGCAAAGAGAAAGGCAGATCGCCTTCTTGCTTTTGATGAAAAATCTATCGCTCGCGGCTTTGTTTGGCATTATATTTTGTCTGAACCTAAATCTAAAGAAGGTCGCAATCATTCTCGGAGGAAAGCATTTCAACATCAGTCATAAAACTTCGTAGTCCTAAAGAAGCTTTGCAGCTTTTTGGACGTAATGATGAATATTTAAAGTTACTTCGTAGTCGCCTTAACGCTAACATTATTGCTCGGGGTGATGAGCTTAGGCTTAGTGGTGAAACGGTAGATGTTAGCCAGGCGGAAGAAGCCTTTGGTCGTTTACTGAAGACAATTCGACGTGGTGAGGAGCTTAGTTTAACTGAGTTGACGCATGGTGATTTGCATGCTCAAGAAGCTAAGGATTCAGGGGTAGCCAATGAATTGCCAAAGCGTGCTAGACCAAAAACTGCTGGGCAGCGTCGCTATATTGAGGCCATTCGAGAGCATCCTATTACCTTTGGGATTGGTCCAGCAGGTACAGGTAAAACCTATTTAGCAGTTGCTATGGCAGTACTAGCGCTCAAAGCCAAAAAGGTTAAACGTATTATTCTTACGCGCCCAGCAGTTGAAGCAGGCGAGCGACTTGGCTTTTTACCTGGTGACTTACAAGCAAAAATAGACCCTTACCTAAGACCCTTATATGACGCGCTTTATGACATGCTTGAAGGCGATAAGGTTGAACAGCATGTTGAAGCAGGAAGCATTGAAGTTGCCCCCTTAGCTTTTATGCGTGGTCGCACTTTAAATGATGCCTTTATTATTCTTGACGAAGCGCAAAATACAACCAATGAACAAATGAAAATGTTTTTAACCCGCATGGGCTTTAACAGCAAAGTCGTAGTAACTGGCGATATTACTCAGGTAGATTTGCCTCAAAATGTCAAGAGCGGCTTAGCGGTTACTAAGCAGGTTTTACAAAATATTGATGGTATTTCTTTTATTTATTTTAATGAAGGGGATGTCGTCCGTCATCCTTTGGTGGCAAGTATAATCAAGGCGTATGAAGCGGTCTAAAAGGAGAGTAAGCAAAGGTATTCAACTAAGACTACGCTTTGCTTTTTTTGCCTTACCAACAGTTTTATTTTTAACCATCTTGTTATATAGCATTTTTGGTTTTGGCCCCAGCAATAATTTGCTTGTGGGCCAACCAAGCCCCCGTACCTTTGTTGCACCCGTTAGTGTTCAAGTTATAGATGAACTCTTAACGGAAAAAGAGCGGCAAGTTGCGCGCTCTCAAGTCAGAAGCATTTTTACTGCTGACCCTCAGTTACAAAGGCTCGCCTTAAGTTCAATAAGCTCATCTAACTTACCTGCCAATGTCCAAGATATCTTAATTGCAGCTTATCAATCATTTAATGGCGTAGATGAACCCCAAAAAGATGACCTGATAGAAGAAGCCGTAAGCATTACGAATGTAGAACGCCAACGCGAA
>CAZWJZ010000082.1:0-15488 GCA_964634665.1 uncultured bacterium
ACCCCTATAGTCTGCGCGCAGTCCCACAAGTCCATGGTGCCAGCCGAGACGCCTTAAACCATGTTAGAGAAATTTTAGAGTGTGAATTAAATAGCGTAACAGACAATCCGCTCATAGTCTGGGACGAAGATAAAGTCATTTCAGCAGGCAATTTTCATGGTCAATCTCTAGCCTTAGCTGCTGATTATTTAAGTATAGCCTTAGCTGAAATAGCCAATATAAGCGAAAGACGCATAGAACAAATGCTTAACCCTTCTCTTTCAGGTTTACCTGCCTTTTTAGCTGATCAAGGTGGCCTAAATTCAGGCCTAATGATTAGCCAATATACCGCTGCTGCGCTAGTGAGTGAAAATAAGGTCTTAGCTCATCCTGCTTCGGTTGATTCCATACCTACCAGCGCTAACCAGGAGGATCATGTTTCCATGGGGACGCATGCTTGTCGCAAAGCTAGAGATATTTTTGAAAATGTAATTATAGTGCTAAGCATAGAACTAACCTCAGCTGCACAAGGACTTGACTATCACTTACCCTTAAAACCGAGTAAAGCCATAGCAAAAGCACATGCTCTGATTAGAAGCGAAATACCTCACCTTGATAGTGACCGTTATTATCGACCTGACATTGATAAGGCCAGCGAGTTAATACGCTCAGCCAAGTTAGTGTGAAACGTATAAAAAATGTAGTTGACATGCAATAGGCTGGATTGTTTTTAAAATCTCTGTCCGGCGTTCTCTTGCTAGGTTTCACATTTCGCTAACATTGCAGAGACTGCTATCATCACTATATCAATCAATTTATCTAGCTTTTGCGGTCGCTCTTTTCTTGATTCAGCTAACTCAGCAAACGCTTCTTACCGCCCTATAATTCACCATTTTATGCTAGCTGAATTATAGGGCGGTAAGACTTTATAATTCCGATCTAGGGGGCTAAGCTCAGACTCACTCAGTATAAAAAGGTTGGAAGATGCTTCTCAAAATGCTGATGAAGTAAGATTACGTGCATGATTTGCTAACTCCCTAAGCGCGCTAGCATCGAAGAATGTCGGTGCAGGGGTTTAACCTTTTTTGCGAAGCCAAAGAGCTGGTTAAAACCAGCCTAATTGCTCTTTAAGCTGCTTTGCATATTGTCTTGATAAAGGTACCGTTTGCTGGTTTGACATGCGAATAACAAAAGTACCTGAAAACCAAGGCTCTACCTCTTTCACATGATTTAAGTTAATTAGGTAACTTTTGTGACTTCTAAAAAAACCACGTTGCGATAATTTTTCTTCAAGCTCAGTCATGGTGTAGCGAACTTGCAGACGCTCGCCCAACTGTGTTTCAACCATCAGTTTTTTATCATTAGCAACAAACCATAAAATATCATTATAATTAAGTAACTTACCTACCCCCTCACCTTTAGCAGCCCATAACTTATCTAAGCTAGCTAAAGATTGTTCAAACACAAAACTACGTACATTTTCTCTTAAGGTTTCATGTTGCTCTTGGTGACCCAAAGCTAAGCTTAAGCGCATTAAAGTTTCTTTTAAGCGGCTTTCTCGGTAAGGTTTAAGCAAGTAATCCAAAGCAGCTAAATCAAAAGCTTTTAAAGCATGCTCATCATAGGCTGTAGCAAACACAATCAGACTTTTAGAGGCCATTTCAACAAGTTTTGTAGCCACGGTTAAACCAGTCTTGCTAGGCATATTAATATCTAAAAATGCCACATCTGGTTCTTTATCTAAAATTAAAGCCAGCGCTTCATTGCCATCTCTGGCCTCAAAAATACTTGCTTCAGGCTCGAGTTTTTCTAGTAAGTAGCGAAGCTCCGCTCTTGTGTGTTGTTCATCTTCAGCTATAACTATTTTCATGTTGTGGTTAAGGCTTTCTTATTTTCAGGTTTAGCTAAGGCTTCATGAAGGCTAAATTTCAAGCTATCAGTTTGGCAAGGGATACGCAGGCTTACTGTTGTACCGATAGCCTGTTGAGAGTGAATTGAGAGTTTGTAGCTTTGACCGTATAGCAAACGTAAGCGGTAATCAATGTTTTTTAAGCCAATAGAATGCCCTGTGAGGGTAGTCTCTGAACTTGTTTTTAAGTCAAACTTGCTACGATCAAAACCCACACCATTGTCAGCTACTTCAATACAAACATCATTTTCAATTTGCTGAATGACAATGCTAATCAAGCCACCTGAAGCTTGCGGGGCTATGCCGTGTTGCACGGCATTTTCAACAATGGGCTGCAAAATCAAAGTTGGTACAAGTAGATCAAGCTTGTCTTTAGCCAAGATTGACCATTGCACCTCAAGGCGATCAGTCAGCCTAGCTTGCTCTAAGGCCAAATAACTTTTTACATGCTCGAGTTCATCTTTTAAGGCAACAAAATCACCTGCCCTTAAGGTGCGTTGAAAGACATCAGATAAGTCAAGAACCAAGTCTCGGGCTTCATCTGGTTTGGTGCGAATCAAATGATGAATAACACTAAGCGAATTAAGCATAAAATGAGGATTAATTTGCGCTCGTAAAGCCCTTAATTCAGCCTGAACCAAAGCCAGTTCATGCTGGGTTAACTGCAAGCTTTGACTCGAGCGTTTAAGCTGATACTTGATTAGACCCCATAAGCCAAAGCTAAGTACAAAATTGACCAGTAGGTTCTGGGTAAAGCGTTTAAAGAAGAAGGGGGGCGCCCATGTGCTAATAAGGGTAGCTAAACTAAGCAGACACTCTGATAACGGAAATAGAAAAATGATTACCACCAGTGAAAAACGTTTTAAGTCTAATACCTGAGCGACAAGACCCACAAAAGCAGCCAGAAAAATAGGGGCAAAAAGATGCGTTTCTGAAACCAACGTTGAAAAATAAGATTCACTAGGGTAACTAGGTAAAATTATAAACCAGTGATACATAAAGCCAAGCACAAGCCAATTAAGAAAGCCAAAAGCTACAGCCGTTCGCCAACCCAAGATAAGCGCAACCGTAAGAACAAAAAACAAAGCATGATTACTACGCTCGAGTCCTTGAAGCTCGAGCCAAATTTGATCAAGGGCAAATAAACTGTAGAGTCCGGTAAATGCAATGTACAAGAAGTGTAAGTGTTTAGGGTCTGCTTTTTGCCTAAGGGTGAGTTGAAAGGGTATTGTGAAGCTTAAGGCAGTAAAGCCAATGATGAGCGTTAGGTGTTCTCGTAATGCAGAAAACAGCACGCTGGTTTGATAGCGAAAGCTTAAAGGCGGAAGCCAGACGCCTGATTCGAAGATGACGAGTTTATTGATGTAGTAAAGATTAATAGCGCATGCTACGCCAAAGAGTGCCAAGACCCAAAGGCTTGCTTTTAAATAGGGATAGCTAGATGGTAATTTCATAGTCTTTTGTCTTAACTAAGGTTACGGCAGCAAAACATAAGCCGTCTACTCCTTTGGTGCAAGTGGTAGGTCTCGCGCTTAAGCTGTTGCTATGAAAGTTTAACAGGTCTTAAGCAGTTTTTGATGCATAACTCCTACCACTTAAAGCATCTATTTGCAGCTTAACTTGCTTTGAAAACCACTTGAGAATCCTTGAGTGAATCATGAGAAGCAGCACTGTTAGTCTTAAAAAGACAAGTTCTTAGCTTTTTGATTGGAGTGTTTATGAAAACTTGGCAAAAAATGGTGATTAGTTCTTTGTGCTGTGCTTTCTTGTTGATTGCCTGCCAGCAAACAAACTCAGAGCAGAGTCTAAATCCACCTAGTGAAGAGATTGAAGACATACTGGGGTCTGACTTAAGTTCACAGGCTGTTAATGCTGAAGGCTATATTTGGCGGCCATTAAAGGTGGGTGCCGGTGGATTTATTACTGGTTCTAGCATGAGTAAAGGTGGGGGTAATTTTATTGTTCGTACCGACACCTATGGTCTTTACCGTTGGAGCACAAGAGGAGATCGTTGGCTACAGCTACTAACAGATCAGCGTTTTGACCCAAAAGATGTTCAGCCAAGTTTAGGTAAAGGCGTGTTTGAGGTAGCTATTGCGCCTAGTAACCCTAGACGTGTTTACATGAGCTTTAATGATCAGTTTTACAAAAGTGATACTGGTGGGGCAAGCTGGATTAGGATGAGTAGTCAAGCTCAGTATCGTGAGGCAAATGATGAATTTCGTACTTGGGGTGGCAAAATAGCGATTGACCCTAAGAATGCTGATATTGTCATTGTTGCTTCTTCAGATGATGGCCCTAGTTTTATTAGCCGCAATGCGGGTAGAAGCTTTACTCAACTTAGTTTGCCTGTAGGGAAAGTTGATTACACTGAAGATGGCTATTCGCTTGGTGGAGCAGGGGTAACAGCAATTAGTTTTGATCCAACAGGACCAGTTGTAAATGGTCGCAGTACTGTTATTTATGCATCAAGCTATAAAAATGGGGTTTATATATCAAGAAATGCTGGTCAAAATTGGCAACGAATCCAAGGTGGGCCAGCCTACTTAAAACGCGCTGAAATAAGCAAGCAAGGAGTCTTGTTTGGCGCGGGTGTAAATGAACTGTGGCGCTATAAGAATGCTAACTGGACAGCCATGACACCAGATCAAGCAGACTGGTCAGAATTTGTGACCGTAACCGTAGACCCAAGAAACTCGAGCCGTTTGCTTGCTGCGCAAGGTAGTGGTCAGCTGCATCAGAGTTTGGATGAAGGAGCAACATGGACTGCTTTGCCTTACAGCATTACAGGTGAAGGAGATGTACCTTGGATTGCTTGGGGAGATTCTGGCTGGTTATCTATGGCTGAGTTGCGTTTTGACCCAAAACAAAGCAATCGCGTTTGGGGGATGATGGGTGCAGGTGTCATTTTTGCTGACTTAGAACCAACAGCTAAGCAAGTAACTTGGCAACTTCAAAGCCGAGGTATTGAGCAGCTTGTAGGCAATGATGTTATTGCTCCACCAAAAGGAAAGCCTGTTGTGGCAGCTTGGGATTTTGGTACGTTTTATATTGATAACCCAAATACCTACAGGGCAGAGCAGGCAGTTAGCAAGCGCTTTAATAGCACATGGCAGCTTGATTACATGGGGTCAAACCCTCAATTTATGGTCGGGAACACTAGTGATCATCGTTTTTGTTGCTCAGAAGATGGTTTAGCCATACAAGCAGGGTACTCAGAAGATGGTGGACAAAGCTGGACGCGTTTTCCGAGCATGCCTAAAATCGCAGGGCAAGAAGATAATCCTTTTGCGTTTGGTTTTGGCAGCATAGCAGTAAGCGCCACCAATCCGAATAATATTGTTTGGGCACCCACAAATAATGAGCAAGCCTATTACACGCTTAATAGAGGCGCAACATGGCAAGCTGTGGTACTCCCCGGCTTAGACTCAAACTTACCCTTAGGGTCACACTTTGCACTTTATTTAAGTCGTAGCCACTTAGCTTCAGACAAAACACAAGCCAATACTTTTTATTTTGTGCATAGCGGACAATGGGATGATGCCACACAAAGCCTTAAAAATGCAGGACTTTACCGAACTACAAATAGCGGAAGGACATGGCAAAAAGTTTATGCTGGAGAACTAGCTTCTTACTCATTCTTTAACGCAACCTTAAACAGCGTTCCCGGCAAAGCAGATCACCTTTTCTTCACTAGTGGTCCGCTAGAGGGCAACCCACAAAGTGACTTTATGCGCTCGAGTGATGGCGGTCGTACTTGGACGGCAGTTGCAAATGTAAAAGATGTGCATGGCTTTGGTTTTGGTAAAGCGGCTGTTGGCAGTGATTACCCAACAATCTTTATTGTGGGCTATGTAAAAGCTGAGTACGGTATTTATCGCTCAACAGATAATGCTTTATCTTGGCGTAAAATTGCTACTTATCCAATGGGAAGTATGGATCAAATTGTGTCAGTAGATGGAGATAAAAACATTTTTGGTCGTGTTTATGTGGCTTTTAAAGGCTCTGGTTTTGCTTTTGGTCGAGAAGCTCGCTAAGTTCTTACGCTAAGAACCCTCAGTCAATTAAAAAAGAAGGCTTACGAATATATTTACTCGTAAGCCTTTTGCTATTTAGACCCTCACTATGACAGCTCACAGCCGATTTTTTGGTATTTCTAGTGAGTCTGCAAGATTGCGAAAATACGCTTAACGTAAAAGCATATGCTACGATTTAATTAATGTCGATACACCCTAGTATTCGTCAATCTAGCGCAACTGAAGACCTCATTCTTGCCCAAAATTATTACCTCATGTGGCAAGATTACGACATGCAAGATCAACTCGAAAAAGACTGGCAAGCACGTACAATCGCGTTTATACAAGAAGCTCGAGATAAACATGCACTAGTTGGCTTTGTTGCTGAGCAAGATGGAGAGATTGTGGGGTCAGCAGTAGCCCAGCTCTTTCAAGGTTTGTATCCTCAAGTTTTTCATACACGTAAATATGGTTATATATGGGGAGTCTATGTGGCAGCTGACGCAAGAAAACAAGGCATTGCAGCCAATTTAACTCGAGCTTGTAATGATTACTTGAAAGAGATTGGCTGTACTAAGGTTGTTTTGCACGCTGCGCCTATGGGTAAACGCATTTATGAAAATCTGGGCTTTACGCCAAGTAACGAAATGATTTTGGAGTTAAATCCGAATTAATGACTGTTCCATGCTATCAAGATATTAATTACTTGAGTAAAGAGAGTTGATAATCGTGAATGACGATAAAATTCGGCAAATAGATGCTAGTTACAAACCGTTTCCAACTTTTAAAGAATGGGGGGCAAGTCGCCTACCAGACCTAAGTCGCTGGAATCGCTATAGTAAACAACTAAAAGAGAAGCAAGAAAATACAACGCCTGAAATGCTTAAAGAGGCTCAAGACCTAGTAAGACGTGCTGCTGCCGTAGACACGGGCGCAATTGAAGGATTGTATGAAACAGATAGAGGATTTACCTTTACTGTAGCTACTCAAGCAGCTATATGGCGTACGTATGTTGAAGAACAAAAAGGTGAAGAAGTCAGAGACTATATTGAGGCACAGCTTGATGCTTATGAATACATCCTAGATATAGCAAAAGGGAAAAATCCTTTAACTGAAGCTGCTATACGAGAACTACATGAAATCATGTGTCGTAATCAAGAGACTTATTCAGTAATGACTAATGTAGGGCCACAGCAAAGGGCCTTACCTAAAGGAAAATATAAAAGTAACTCGAATCACGTGAGAACTAGAACAGGTGAGACTCATGCTTATGCACCTGTCGATATGACGCCCTTAGAAATGCAAAGAATGATAGACGAAATGCGAACAAAAGAATTTGAAAATGCCCATTGTGTGCTTCAAGCATCTTATGCTCACTATGCTTTTGTCTTGATTCACCCTTTTGCGGATGGTAATGGGAGAGTTGCAAGAGCTTTAGCTTCTATTTTCACCTATAAATCAGAATCTGTCCCATTACTTATATTAAACGAGAAAAGAGACGATTACCTAGATAGTTTGAGTGAAGCAGATAGCGGTGACAATAGGGCATTTATCGACTTTGTACATAATCAAGCTTTGAATTCAATACAACTTTTTAGCGAAAGTATCCAATCAGCCTCTAAACCTGTAATTGGTTCTGTCCTACAAGAATTAGCGAATCTTTATAAAACGGAATCAGGTTTTTCATATCAGCAGATAGATGAAGGAGGCAGCAAGTTATCTCAAGAAATCAAAAGAGAATTCAGTACTCTTTTTGCTGAGGAATTTGATAATTCGATAGCTTATAATGTAAGTACCGAATTGAGTGCTGGCAATCAAGCTACTTTAGACAGGTTTCCAAATTACAGGTTTTCGATTAATGGTAATTGCCTTCAGGTGGTAATTAAACTCAATACTCAAAAATTATTCAAAAATGTTTCGTCTGAGTTTCGACTATTTTTACTAATTCCTCGAAATGCTTCTCTTGATGATGACATATTATTAGTGAATATTGAGAACGAGGTTGTTTTTCAAGTACGTATATCAGAAGTTGTTCCACAAATATCAGGTGTTAGTATGATGCGAATTAGTATTTTTGTGAATTCTCAGGTGAGTGAAATGCTTAGTCAATTAAATGAAAAGGCTCAACAGAACAATGGTGATTTATGACAACAAAAAAACGTATGTGGGGCGGACGCTTCGAAGAAGAAACCGATAAGCTAGTAGAGGTATTTAACGCATCTATTGGGTTTGATCAAAAAATGGCCCTGCAAGATATTCAAGGCTCCATAGCGCACGCAACCATGCTGGCAGAGCAAAGTATTATTAGTAAAGATGAAGCTAAACAAATTATTGCTGGCTTAGAAGGCATTCGTGAAGATGTCAAGCAAGGCAAGCTCGAGTACAAAATAGAACTTGAAGATATTCATATGAATATTGAGCGGGAGTTAACCCATCGTATTGGTGCGGTGGGTGGTAAGTTACATACGGCGCGTAGTCGTAATGATCAGGTGGCTACTGATTTTCGTTTGTGGTTGCGTGACAAAACGCATCTTATTATTGAACTGCTGCAAGAGGCACGCTTGGTTTTTGTTGAGCTAGCTGAAACGCATATTGACGCTATCATGCCGGGTTACACGCATTTGCAGGTAGCGCAACCCGTTTTGTTTTCGCATCACATGCTGGCGTATTTTGAAATGCTGACGCGCGATCAAGGTCGTTTAGAAGATTCTTTGAAACGATTAAACGTGTCGCCTTTAGGTACAGCAGCTCTTGCAGGTACAGGCTTTCCTATAGACAGGCAGCAAACATCTGATTTACTAGACTTTGCTTACCCAGCAAGAAATTCACTTGATGCTATTTCAGATCGTGATTTTGCCTTAGAGTTTCAAAGTGCAGCGAGCATTCTTATGATGCACTTATCTCGCTTATCTGAAGAACTCATTTTATGGTCAAGTCAAGAGTTTGGCTTTATAAAACTACCTGACTCACACACCACAGGTAGTTCGATCATGCCGCAAAAGAAAAATGCTGACGTATCTGAACTTATTCGAGGTAAAACAGGTCGTGTGTACGGCAACCTGATGGGTTTACTCACCGTCATGAAAGGCTTACCCCTAAGCTTCAATAAAGATATGCAAGAAGATAAAGAAGGCGTTTTTGATACTGTCGAAACACTCGAGCGTTGCCTTAAACTTACTATTAGCATGATGCCAAAACTCAGTTTAAATAAAGAACGCATGTATTTTGCTGCAGGTAGAGCTTACTCAAATGCCACTGATTTAGCTGATTACTTAGCTAAAAAAGGCTTGCCTTTTAGAGATGCACATGAAGTGGTTGGTAAGTTGGTTGCTTTAGGTATAAAAGAAAACAAAGATTTGCAAGACTTAAGTTTAGAGCAAATGAATGCAGTATCAGACTTACTCGAGCCAGATGTCTATGAAATACTGAAGCTCGAGTCTGTCGTTAATGTGCGTAATAGTTATGGGGGTACCGGCACAGAGCAAGTGAAAGTGCAGATTAAACAAGCTAAAGACTTATTGGAGGCTTTGTAATGCAGATGAGTGAACAAGTTCTGAGCGAAGAGGGTGTGCTTACGGTACGTCCTGCAAGGTCTGAAGATGTACCGTTGATTTTTGAGAATATTAGTTACTGGGCATCTCAAGGCAAAATGCTGGTTAGACCCATGAATAATATTTTTGAGAATTTACGTGATTTTTTTGTAGCTGAGGTAGATGGCAAGTTTGTTGGTAACGGTGCGCTGCATATATTGTGGGGAGATATTGCTGAGGTGCGTGGTTTAGCTGTTGCAGCAGATGTGGTGGCTAAAGGTGTTGGTCGTAAACTTGTTGAAGCTTGTGAAGCTGAAGCTAGACGTGTTGGCATACCCAAAGTTTTTGCTTGGACGTACTCAGTTGGGTTTTTTGAAAAATGTGGCTATACGCTTATAGATAAATCAAAAGATTTGCACCCTCGAGTGTGGAGTGAGTGTCTGCGGTGCCCTTTTTTTGGGGGTTGCAATGAAAATGGCATGCTTAAAATACTGACTGATGTGCCTATTCCTAAAAATCTACCTGAAGCGCCTCCAGCACAAGTACCTCCTGGTATTGCTTAGGTGTTGCTATGACAGCTAAAAAACGTGTTTTGGTTACAGCTTTTGAAGCGTTTGGTGGGGCAAGCATAAACCCCACGCAAATCATTATTGAGAAGCTCGAGCCGCAAGCTTTAATTGATTTAAAGACTGTTGTTTTGCCAGTTGTGTTTGATGATTGTTTGCTTTTGCTTGAAGAGTCGATTGCTGAGTTTAAGCCTGATCTTGTTTTGGCGCTTGGTCAAGCTGGTGGCAGGGCAAAAATTTCTTTGGAGCGTGTTGCTATTAATCTTAATGACGCGCGTATTCCTGATAATGCAGGTCAGCAACCCATTGATACCTGTGTTTGTGAGGGCGCACCTGATGCCTACTTTTCTCGTTTGCCTATAAAGCGAATGTTTCAGGCTTTGCAAGAACAAGCTATTCCTGTTGAGGTGAGTAACAGTGCAGGAACGTATGTCTGTAATCATCTTATGTTTGGCTTACTTGACCTTATTGAACATCGCTACCCAAATATGCAAGGAGGCTTTATTCATGTGCCTTATTTACCTGAACAAAGCCCTGACCAAACGCCAAGTTTAAGTCTAGATGTTATGCTTAGAGCTATTGAGAAGTGTATCGAAGTTTGTGTTGATACAACCGAAGAACTCACAGTGACAGCAGCTACGCTGCATTAAACAGAGTGCCATGAAGACTTAAATGAGCAAGATAGTTATTCTGCTGTAAAGGAATAGGATTGACTTAAACCCTTTTCGTTTAATTCCTTAAAGAATTTCTTTGGTTTCAATGCTACAAGGTCAAGCGCTTTATTTGCGAAGCGATTCATCATGGCAATATTGCATCGCAAAAACTAACCCATGCTTCTTTTTGCTAGTACGCTTGGGACTGCAATATTTATGCTCTTTGCCCACAAGTAAAAATTACTTTAACTGCTCGAGCTTTGGTCTTGCCAGGGGATGACATCAATTTGAAAGGTTTGCTTCCAATCAAGTGGACCTTCTTTATCGATTGTGACGTTTAGCGTCCATTTTAAAGCATTATCATTGGCAACAAAGGTATAAGCTGCATCAGGTGGAATAAGAAAAGAAGTACTAAGTTCTACGCTTTCACCTGCATTTACTTGTTGCGCTCTTAACGGTCTTTCAGCTTGCTTAAAAACAGTGTGTGTAAAGGTTTTACGGTTACTACCACTACCCCGCGTGACAATCTCTTGTGCTTCGAGCGTCATAAGAACCTCATCAATGTAAAAGGCTTTCCGAGGCGCAAAACGCAAGGTGCAGATAAGCTCATCATCTGGTGTAAGCATGCGCTTATTAAAGCTCATATCAATATCACTTAAAGCAGAAGCTGCGAAATAATTACGTAAAGACGAAAAAATAAAAGCAAGGCCAACAGCCGCAAAAATAAGCGGAATGATGCCAAGGAAAACAATAGGAAATGTGATAGTTGCAAAAAATACTAAAGATACAGTTGTGCCAATAAGAGTAAAAAAGCCACCAAAAATGAGAGCAAGCCAGTTTATGCCCGTTAAACTCGAGTTGTCTTTAGGGGGCATGTACCTTGGTCCTAGGTGAATGCCTGAATTTAAAGAAGGTAGAACAAGAATTTCTGTTTCACCAAGAGGGTCTAAAAAATTGGGTAGTAGCGGGGCATCGACAATCGCTTGTAAGTACCAATCTATATTCAAATTATGCCCATGATAGGTGAGAGGGCCAGAGGGTGTTACAAAGCTAAAGGGCACTTCGTAACGTTGACCTTGGGTTAACTCGGTTTCATAGAACTCAAAAGCAACATCATGAAATTCACCTTCAGCTCGATTACCTTTACCATGGGTTCGCCAACGCAAGCCTAACTTAAGAGCGTTGCAGCGCAAGTTGGTTTTAGGAATAATGGTCAGCAAGCCCTGAACACTCGAGCCTGCTTCAAAGAATTGTTCGTTGTTACTAAATTCAAACTCAAAGTTACATTGGTTCCGCATGGCTAAAGTTTAATCTCTGTTGGCTTTTTTAGGCTTTGAAAGATGTCATAAAGGTAGTCAAACATGCTTCTTAAGTCATCTTCAAACATGCTTATAAGTTTCTGAATACTTTCTTGACTAAAATAAGGAAGCTCTCCACAGTTTCTACGTGACGCCTCAATTCTTGCGTTTAGAATACGCTCGAGTTTTTCTTCACTTAAACCAGATAACCTTAAACTGACACAGTCGAGCCCTGCTTTTTTTAGTTCGGCTTCATGATTTTCGTGGGTAGCTATTACAAAACTAGCGTTTTGCTTGAAGATTTGCTTGCGTTCTTGTTTACTAAAGCGCTGGGTTTCATCTAAAAATAAAAGCGGGGCGTTGGGTACATGGGGTTTAGGGGCGTCCTCTGCATAGTAAACATAAGGTGCATCAGGAAAGCTTTGCTTTAAGGCTAACAAGTGCGTGGTCTTACCGCGACCCTGCTCCCCTAAAACCTGCAAGGCAAACCCGGCTTGACTTAGCTTAGCGCTAAACTCACTTACATTTGTAACAGCAAGCCTAGCGCGCTCAGTCTGACTCAACTCACCAAAAGGATTACGCTTTAAGTTAAGGGCTGAAAAGGGAAGCTCGAGTACCACGTTTAGAGGTTGGAACTCGCCTTTACAAAAGCTGCTAATTCAGCTTTCAATTTCTCAACAGAGGGCTCATGAAGGTACATCATATGACCTGCCTCGTAATAACTCGAGCTTATGTTTTCTTGGCGTTTAGTATCTATGTTTAAGTGATTCAGGGTGTACTCAGTAGCAAAATGAGGGGTGGCTAAATCATAGTAACCATTGGCAACATGTACTTTTAAGTGCGGGTTCATGTTCATGGCTTTACTTAGCGTAGTAGCCACATTGACATGTTTATTGTCACTATTCCAGTTCCAATTTTGATTGACTTCCATAGATAAAATTTTGTAAGGCATGTCATGCTTAAAGCCAAGCTCCGTGCGAACGTAATCATTAAAGACTGCGGTGTAAGGCCCCATAATGGCACTAAAGCTAGGGTCATGCTCAAAGTGTTCAGCTGCACTGTCACGATCTCGACCGGTAAAGCGACTATCCAAACGCCCCACGGTTTTATGTTCAGAACGCAACAGTGACTTACAAAAACGAATATGCTCAATACGCAAGTTTGCCGCTTCAATATAAGCCTGATCAAGCCCACTGTAATCACTTAACTTACGCACCAAACGCACATGCTCTCTTTCACTAAGACTCGAGCCTTTCATGAGTGCTGGGGCGTACTCATTTAGGGTGAACGCTTCTACTTCAGCAACTAAATCTTTAAGTGCTTTGGCTTGGTTTTTTGCGTTTAATTTTTTGTGATAATGCGCAGTACTTGCGTAAGTGGGTAAGTACAGCAAATAAGGTAAGTCGTTATTAGCAGCAAAGAGTAAGGTACTAAAGTCAAGTACAACTGATATAAGCATGAGGCCATTTAAGTAAAGGCCATGTTGTTCTTGCAAATACCCAGCTAAGCCAGCAGCTCGAGTGGTTCCGTAACTCTCACCTGCTAAGAATTTAGGGCTTAACCAGCGTCCTTCGCGACTGCTGTAAAGCCTTATAAATTCGGCTACACTTTCAATATCTTGCTCTAAACTGTGAAAGCTGCTCGCCTTTTCACCTTCGGTTGGGCGACTATAGCCTGTGCCTACAGGGTCAATAAACACCAAATCAGTCACATCTAACAAACTAAATTCGTTATCACTTAGTTTATAAGGCGGTGCAAACGGCTCGGTGTCACCCATCATGACGCGCCTAGGCCCAAGCGTACCCATGTGCAACCAGACAGAACTCGAGCCTGGCCCGCCATTAAAGGCAAAGGTTAGGGGTCTTTGGCTTGCGTCTTGCACATCATCTTTGGTGTAGGCAGTAAAGAAGATTTCTGCTTTGGCTTTTTCGCCTTCAAATTCACCAGCTTTTTCGCCTGTTTTTAGGCTTTCTTGTTTGAGTACAACCATGCCTGTTTTGGCGGTGTATTTGAGGGTTTGCCCGCCTATGCTCATGCGGTGCTGGCTAACACTTATGTTATCAACGGGTGTTGTGGTGGTTTCTGGACTAGCTTTTTGAACTGACATACGTCAGTTTATAAGATTTTTTCAGATAAGAATGCGAAGTCTTACCGTACTAATTCATGAATTAACTGTCATTTCCTTGTTTTTTCAAAATCGAAAACACATTTAAGCTTTTAGATAGCTAAAGAAGATATTATTTTTGAATGAGTGCTGACTTTGAAAACATGAAAGTATGTAGAAGATTGCTCAGTATTAATTTGTTTGCAAGTTATACTTACATACATGTTAGAGCAGCTTGATTCCACCACAGTTAGCATAAATGAAGTCCAGTTTGCTATAGGGGTTGCAAGTGGGCGAAAAAAAGGAACGTTGCTTTTAAAGAACGCAGCTTTGCTTAATGTTTTTACCTTAGCTATTGAACAAACCCATGTTTTACTTGCAGGTCGCATGATAGCGGCAGTAGGTCAAGCTTATGAACATGCCGAAGCTGATGATATGATTGATTTACAAGGAAAACATCTTGTTCCGGGTCTTATAGATGGCCATGTTCATATTGAATCTTCGCTAGTAACCCCAAGTGCTTACGCTACAGGTGTTGTCCCCAGAGGCGTAACAGGCATTGTTTGCGACCCACATGAAATAGCAAATGTATCTGGTGTTGCAGGCATAAAGTGGCTCATTGAGCGTAGTGAAGGCTTACCTCTCGATGTTTGGGTGACAGTACCAAGCTGTGTACCATCAACCCCACTAGAAACCTCTGGTGAGACGCTAGGCTTAGCAGAAATTAATGAACTCTTAAAACACTCGAGTGTTGTGGGTGTTGCTGAAATTATGAACTTTCCTGCGATTATTGCGGCAGATAAAGAGAATGTAGCTAAGGCACTTCTGGCAGAAGTTTACCGTAAAAGCCCTGAGGGTCATGCACCTGCCTTAACGGGTAAAGACTTGCAGGCTTACTTGGCTGCTGGTATTGCTTCTGATCATGAGGCAACCACGCTAGCTGAAGGTTTAGAGAAGCTTCAAAATGGTGTTTTTTTAATGATTCGAGAGGGTAGTGTAACGCGAAACCTAGCTGCGCTTATGCCTTTGCTTGAGCCAAAACATGGTGACCGTATTGGCTTTGTCACAGATGACCGCTTGCCTCATGATTTACTGGATGAGGGGGGTGTTGATTGCTTGGTGCGTATGGCCATAAAAGCAGGTGCTGACCCTGTTTACGCGGTGCGTTGCGCTAGTTACAACGTGGCTAAGCACTATCAGTTAAATAGACGTGGCGCTATAGCAGCTGGCAACATGGCTGACTTAAGCATTTTAGAAAGCCTAGCAGACTTTAAAGTTGATACTGTTATTAAAGAAGGCAAAGTTGTAGCTCGAGCTTCTAAACTTGTGAACGCTATAGAGCTTAGTGCAACAGATGACACTGTGGTAAGTCAGACAGTTAAACTACCCAATTTAAACCTAGCTGATTTTAAGCTTTTTACAACAGCAAAGAC
>CAZWJZ010000083.1:0-15252 GCA_964634665.1 uncultured bacterium
GAACTCTTTTCAGGCAACCAGTCAACGCTTTCAGAAGTGATAAATGGCAACCTGATTCTGGTTGGTACAGAAGCAAACCCCATTAATTTAGATGAAGATGTTTTTGTTGAAGGAGATATCATTATTTCCGGTGTTGTTACAGGTAGAGGTGCTCTTTACGCAGGTAGAAATATATATATAGCTGATAATGTAACGGTTCAAAACCCTCAAGACAAAGCAGGCACCGGCGTTTGCGCTGGAATTCCAGAGGCTGATGAATGTGCGCTTAAAAATATAGCAGCAAATAAAGATGCCATTCGCTTGGCTGCTCGTGGATCAGCCATAATGGGTGATTACACTGAATATAGTGATGGCGCTTTACAACCCTTTACAGAAAGGCAATCAGCCCTTTTTTATAGAGCTCAATTCGGATTTAATGAAAACAATAAACGCTACTACGACAAAACAACAGGTGATGAGCTTACTAAGATAGGTAACAAATACTATAACGTTGATAATGTTGAGATTAGCTTGTCTAACGTTATTGACAGAACCACCAAAAGAGGTCGACCTGCTTCTCAAATTGCAAGTGACGCCTATTCTTACAGTTTTAGACCTGCTCATATTAAAGATGATGGTTCGCTTAACATTTGGCTGAGTGATGATCTTTACCAAGATTTGTTGGGTGAAGAAACCATTGATTCACGTACCTTTCGTTGGGATTGGACAATTGATAATAAGAATTGGAAAAATATCACTGAAAGCCAATATAAAGACGAGGTTCGTAGCGCTATTGAGGGCATGGGTTTCACCCCTAAAGAGTCTGATATAGACGATGCCTTTGACGATAGAAGTAAAAACAAAAACATAGATATTCACAGTACCTCAGGCACTAAAGTTGCAACCATAAACCGAAGCAAAATGTGGTCACGAACGATTGTTGATCAGACAAAACAAATAACAGAAGTTGACGCTTTTATTTATGCAAACGAACGCATTGCTGCTTCTACCGTATCGCGACCCATGGTCATAAATGGTGGCCTAATTGCTAAAACGATAGGTATTTTGTCGCCAGGGCGAACTAATAAATGCAAAAATCCTTCAGATACTTACTATGTAGAAAACCATATTGATTGTAAAGCAACCGTTAACTACGACTACCGATTACGCAATGGGGGTTACGGTTTTAACCTAGTGCAAGGTGAGACAGGCAGAACCCTATCTTGGCGTTTAGCTGACACTGAAGCAGAAAGAGTTTTAGCACCTAGTGAAGGAAGCGAATAATGAACAAAGTTGTATTAGGCATCATTATTACCCTAGTAGCTGCAATTATTATAATTATTAGTGTAAATCTAAGAACAACTCAAGTAAACACGTTGCAAGAAACTATTAACCAAGAAACTATTAACCAAGAAACTATTAACACTGAAGAATTAAGTTCAAGCGAAACAAGTAGCAGCCAAGCTAGCACCAGCCGCATAAACATAGGCGGTACCGCTATTAGCGAGATAACAGAAAATGAAAGCACGCAAACAGCCAGTGTAAATACTCGAGCTATTGCAGATATTAATGCCCGAGAAATAAATTTTGTTCAAAATACAGCGTCAGGAAAGCTAGTCACGCTAAAAGATGGTAGTGAGCTGTTTGTTGGTAGTGGTGCTGTAGAGCAACTTCCACCAGAGGTTGTTTTTCAAGCTGATTATGTCTTCGAGCCGAGTGAGTACGATGAATAAGCAAGAACTAGGATTTACGCTTATCGAAATGCTAATTATCCTAACCATTTCAGGGGTCTTGCTTTCTATAGCTGGTTTAACCCTTACTAATTACAATCAAAATTTACAGTTAGCACAAGCTACACAGACTTTAGATTCAACGCTGCGTCTAATAAGCAATGAGGCTTTAAAAGAAAGCCGAGAGCTAACGCTTGACGAGCCAAGTTTAGCAACTGGCAACTTGATTTGGATGATTGACACGGAAGTCGTTGGGCAAGTAGCCATGCCAAGTGGCGTGACAGTGAGCGTTAGTAATAAAGAATTAACATCTACAGATGTTAGTTTTTCGGGTCGTGGTTTGCCCAACCAGCAAGCTACATTTACTGTAAATAAGGGCAGTAAAACAGATAGCATCATTTTACTAGCCACAGGATTAGTGATACACCCATGAAGCATTTACCTAAAACGCATCTAAATAGCAAAACTCAGACTGGATTCACACTTGTTGAAATAATAGTTGCACTGGCTATTTTTGCCCTTTTATCTAGTGCCGCGGGGTTGCTTATGACATCTGGCTTTGATTTGCGACAGTCAAATAGAGAAAAGTCAGAGGCGCAGCAATTTGCAAGACAGGCACTCGAGTTGCATAAAGAACATTGGAGCTTAAAAGAAAACTATAAACAAGACGGAACGGGTGAAAACGTTATTCCTAAGATTGTTCGTTTGCCTGCGACTGGTCCTAAAATCTTAGATTATTTGCCTGACGGTATGAGTCTTGATATCAATTACAGTTGTTTAAGCACAAATGGGACCAGTCTTTATGCCAATCAAGGGCTATTAAAGTGTTCTTCACTAAATCCACCTTTGCGAAGTGTTGTTATTAAACTATACAGAGGCACAGGAACTGACGCGGTAGAAATCTTAAGCGTTAAAACAGAAGTGGCTCGACCCATTGATTCAAACCAATAAGTTAGGAATAAAGGAAAAGATGAAAAACCAATTTGACTACAACTTGAAAAAAAAGCATGGTTTTAGTTTAGTAGAAGTATTAGTTGCGATAGCTATTTTTGGTGTTTTGATGTCTGCACTGGTAGGCGTTTTAAACACAAATAGTGGAGCTACAAGTCAGCAAGTTAGTAGCATAAATGCGGGCTTAGCAGCCAGACTTTCTATGTTGCGAATTTCAGAAATTGTATCTCAAGCACACTACATTTACCCTGCAGGGCAAACGCTTACCATGAATCTTAAGAATGGAAACTCTTCAACTATTGTGACTGGGCAATCTAGCTTAGCAGTATTACTACCAGAAGGCACAACCTATTGCACAGATCCAAATGGTAAGAGCGAAAATGGTCAGCAATATTGTGGCTATGTCTTTAGTATAGAAGATAGGTCAATGTTTGCTAATTTGCTTGGCAACGCAAAACATGAAACAGATAGTGTTCTTGTTGCGTGGCGAAGCTTTAATATAGATTGGGCAAAAAGTACTGTGCCAAGTACCGCCTTAAGTACATGGACAAGTGTTGAAAGACAACTGCTAGCTGACTCGGTGGTACCTGTTTCTTCAGGAACAAACTTAGGTGGCGCAGATATCTTAACAGTCAGTGAAGTTAGACCAAAATTTGATAGGGATATCTTTTTTAGTTATGATCAGTCAGATACAAACCAAGCTACCGGACTGATCAGAGCTGTTACCCCCTATCTAGGTGTGCGTTTAGGAAAAAGAGAAACAGAATCTGCATTTAAAAGAACCCATATCGTAGCTCGATCTATTCCTAGGGGTGCGTTACCAAATCCAGATTAAACTAAGGTCATAAGAAAAATAAAAGCTTCATAGTGTGTTTAGCCATGATTTTTGGTGGCTAAACGTTTTACTATGGCGCATGTCTGCATTTATTCATCATATTGAAACACGTCTACCAGAGTACGCTTACAAGCAGACTGACTTAAGCTTAGTTATGAAGCGACAATTTAAGAAGGACCGCAAAGCGCAAAAAATTATTAGCCAAATATATAAGCAATCAGCTATTGAAACAAGACACAGTGTTTTAGCTGAACTAAATGAAGCTAGTAGTTTTTTCTTTAATGAACAAGGTTGGGTAGAGCGCTCTACAAAGGCTCGCAATGACCTTTACACGCTTGAAGCTAAACGTTTATATGTTGCTGTTGCGCGTGCTGCACTTGAGAAGGTTTCTTATTTGGGTGAAGTTACGCATGTTATTACGGTGTCTTGCACAGGTTTCTTTGCACCTGGGCCAGATTTATTTATTTTGCAAGAGCTTAGCTTAGCACCTTCGGTTGAACGCTATCATGTTGGGTTTATGGGCTGTTACGCGGTCTTTCCTGCTCTCAGAATGGCACAAGCATTCTGCCAAGATGAAAATGCTGTGGTGCTTATTGTATCTGTAGAGCTTTGCACCTTGCATTTGCAGTCAAGTGCAGATCTTGATAGTTTGTTATCTGCTTCAGTGTTTGCTGATGGTGCTGCTGCAGTTGTGCTTAGTGCTAAGCCACCCCAACACAAAGCACTCGAGCTTGCTGGGTTTGCAACGACGGTTGTGGCTGATTCTTACGATAAGATGGCGTGGACAATTGCAGATACGGGCTTTGAAATGATTTTATCTAGTTATGTGCCTAAGATTTTGGAGGCCAGCATTTTGCAAGCAACAATGCTTCTCTTTGAAAAGCTCGAGCTTTCTATAGATTTGGTTGATGCGTGGGCAGTGCATCCGGGTGGACGGGCGATTCTTGATAGAGTTGCTGCGGGGTTATCGCTTGAAGAAGTCTCACTATGGGCATCTTATGAAGTGCTTAAAGACTGTGGCAACATGAGTAGTGTAACGATATTATTTGTACTTGAGAAGTTGCTTCACTCGAGTGATGCTAACGAACTTATTTGTGCTATGGCGTTTGGACCGGGATTGACGGTTGAGAGTGGGTTGTTTCGTATATGTTGACAGTATTTCTAAAAGAACGAGCGGTGTCACTTCAAGAAGAGATGGATAAGCTTGATTGTGACTCGCAAAAATTAGCAAGAACGTATCATTATTTTGGACGTATTAATCATCTGGTAGCTATGTGGCGTTGGGTGTATGTTCAGCAGATTAGACCTGTGAGACCTAAAACGCTTTTAGATATTGGCTGTGGTGGGGGTGACCTAAGTGTAGTAGTTGCAAATTGGGCTAAGCAGGATGGGCTTGAACTAAGCATTACAGCAATTGATCCTGATGATAGAGCTATTGCTTTTGCTAGCCAAAGACCAAAAGAATCAAGCATTGTTTACAGGCAAGCTTTTGCAGCTGATTTGCGTAAAGAAGATGCTAAGTTTGATGTGGTTATTTCAAATCATTTGCTGCATCACTTAAGCCCCGAAGCAGTACTGGCATTGTGCGAAGATTCGAAAGGGCTTGCTAAGAAAAAAGTAATTCATAATGACTTAAGACGCAGCGATTTAGCGTATTTAAGCTTTTTCTTAACAAGTCCGTTTTTTCGAGATTCCTTTATTAGCACAGATGGGTTACGTTCAATAAGACGAAGCTTCACTCGAGAGGAACTCGAGTCTTTAGTACCGGAAGATTGGCAGGTGCTTCCGCTTATTCCTTACCGTAATTTGCTTCTTTATAGACATATGGATGTCTAAATGCAGGATGTTATTGTTGTTGGCGCAGGGCCAGTAGGTTTATTTTTAGCTAACCGTTTGCTTCAACTAGGCATTAGCGTAAGCTTAATAGAAAAACACACGCAGCGACGTGAGCACTCCCGCTCTATCGGTATTCATCCACCCTCACTTGAAAAGCTCGAGCTTTTAGGGTGCGTTTCAGATTTTTTGGCTAAAGGCGTTAAGGTAAGGTCTGGGTTAGCTTTTTCTAATGCAAAGCTACTAGCTGAACTTTCTTTTTCGTCTTGCCCTAAACCCTATGATTTTGTACTTACTCTAGCGCAACACGAAACCGAAGCCATACTAGAACAGCTGCTCATAAATGCAGACTCGAGTGTTTTGTGTAAAGGTGTGTCTGTGACAGCTATTCAGCAAAACCATGATTCAGTGGAGCTAAAAATTCAAGATGATTCAGGTGCCCAAGGAAGCCTAAGTGCTCGCTATGTTGTTGCTTGTGATGGTAAAAACAGTGATTTAAGAACGCTTAGTGAGATTCCCTTTATAGGAAAAAGTTATCCAGATACTTACATTATGGGTGATTTTGCTGACAATACTAACCTGGCTAGCGCGGCAGGTATTTATCTTTGTAAGGAAGGCTTAATCGAATCTTTCCCGTTACCCAATCAAAGCAGAAGATGGGTTGCAAAAACAAAAACGTATTTAGCCAACCCTAGCAAAGAGCAGCTTGCTCAAATCATAAAAGAAAGACTCGAGCATGACTTGGCTGTAGATACAAATACAATGATGAGTGGCTTTGGGGTGCAGCGCTACTTAGCTAAAACCTTTGTAAAAGACCGTTTGCTATTGGCTGGTGACGCAGCCCATATTTTAAGCCCCATTGGTGGGCAAGGCATGAATTTAGGTTGGTTAGATGCGTGGAGCGCAGCAGGCACTTTAAAACAATGTTTAGAACAACCGATAGCAGCACAAACTTACTTAAATACTTACACTTTTAAGCGTCAAAAATCAGCCAGAATAGCCATTTTGCGAGCTGCTTTTAACATGCACTTAGGCAGGCAAACAAAGCTACCTAAACTCAAAAATGCCTTTGTAAAAGCCATGCTCAAAAGCCCACTCGAGCGTTACTTTGCAACCATATTCACCATGCGGGGGCTTTGAAAGATTTTTGGAGAAGACTCGAGTTGCCAATCTATTACGTCATTTGAGTTAGATCTGAAACTTGTTTGACTTAAACAGAGTTTGAAGGTTGATGGCTATTTCAAAAACGTGATGGTGGCTACTTTCCTGAGGGTTCTTATGATTGTTGGTAAACTTCGCCCTCTTGCGCTTGTAAGCTGAGGGGAATAGGTTTTTTGCTGACGTACTCAATGATTAGCATAGGTAGTGCCAGCGCTGCGTAAATAACGGCAATAAATGACCAGAAAAAAGCCATTATGATTTTTAGGGTGAGGCGTAATGCTTGCATAGCTAGAACTCCTTCGTTGAGGTTAATCCTAAGATAAAGGTGTTTTTCTTTATAAGTTTGAGCTTAAAGATGAAACCTTACTCATAAGTATGCCCGAAGCATTCTTTCAAAATAATGACTTTTCTAGCAGTTTTTGTTTTTTGGGCTAATGTATGATGACTTTATCAACTAAGACTAAGTCATTTTCTTGCTTTAAGTAAAAATCGTAATTAGTTTCATGAGCTATCATTAGGCTAAAGCGACCTAAGTCAGATATTTCTTCTTCTATCATTTCAAGATTAGCTAAGTGGGCACAAAAGATGAGTTTTTCAGTAGGGAACAAGCCATTTGTTAAGGTTATAAGACCACTAAGATGTAAACTATTAGGCGTGTAAAGCATGCTTAAGTGCAAACGGTAGACAGCTAATTCATATGACTTCGACCAAGTCTTTTCAAATCCTTTAAGCATAATTTTCGTGCGTGACGTTGGCGACATAGATAGGGGCTTCCCGCAAAATTTAGTTATTCAGTCATAAAAGCTCGAGCTGATAAACTAAGGGCGTAAAATCTCAGTTTAGGTTATAAAACTTAGGAATCTTTGGGTCACGTACTCGGTATCACTTATACCTTTAGCTAGCGCTTCGCTTAATTACTTTTGCTTCTTCAAGCTTGGTTATTTCTTCTTTGCTCATTCCAAGTGACTCTAAGATGCTTTGACTATCTTGACCTAGTAAAGGCGGGGCTTTTGAAGGCGTGTTACTAATGGGGCTTTTAATGCTTTTATAAGGTCCTATAAGAGGGTGATTTATTTCTTGTATAAGACCTCTAGCAGTGGTTTGCTCATCAGCAAATACATCACTTAGCTTATTAACAGGCATAGCGGGCACGTTGGCTGCTACAAGAAGCTCGAGCCAGTGCTGTTTGGTCTCTTGGGCTAGTTTTTCTTCTAGGCTTGCTATGAGGCTATCGCGGTTTAAGACGCGTTGGGCGTTGGTGGCATAGTTTGTATTTGTGGCAAGCTCATTAAGCTTTAGGGCTTGGCATAGGCGTTTGAATTGCTCATCGTTTCCTACTGCTATGACGAAGTAATCATTTTTGGCTTTGAAGGCTTGATAGGGGACAAGCTGTGGGTGCGCACTGCCCATGCGGCTAGGGTTTTGACCTGTCAGTAGGGTGCTTTGTGCTTGGTTAACAAGGCTAGCGAGGGCAACTTCGAATAAAGATATATCAAGGTACTTGCCTTGACCGGTTCGCTTGCGTTCATGTAGGGCTGCCAAAATAGCAGTTGAAGCGTGTAAACCTGTAAGCACATCAATAACAGCTACCCCTACTTTTACAGGCTCGCCATTGCTTTCACCTGTTATGCTCATAAGGCCCGACATGCCTTGCATGGCTGCGTCATAGCCTGCCTCTTTGGCTCTAGGTCCAGTCTGACCAAAACCTGTAATAGAGCAGTAAATAAGCTTAGAATTTAGGGTTTTAAGACTGTCATAATCTAGTTCATAGCGTGCCAAGTCACCCACTTTAAAGTTTTCAACAAGAATATCTGCTTTTGTTGCAAGTGACTTAATGATAGCGACACCACGCTCATCTTTTAAATTAAGCGCCAAACTCTTTTTTGATTTATTGACTGACAAAAAATAAGCACTTTCACCCTCAATAAAAGGTGGCCCCCACGAACGAGTATCATCCCCATAGGTAGGCTCGAGTTTTATGACGGTGGCACCAAGGTCAGCGAAGAGTTGGGTGCAGTAAGGGCCGGCCAGCACCCGAGACATATCTAGAACAGTTAAGTCACTTAAAGGCATAGCTGTAGTTTATCTTGCTTAGGAAGCAGGTGGTAGGCTTGACGTTTACTTAGTCTTTTTAAGCATTTTGAATGCGCAATGATGTGTGCATCTTGGCTCAAGTAAGAAGCTTGTAAGTAACGATTCGCTAAACTCATAGCGTGTTGATATTTTTTCTTAGGGTGAAGATCAGATTATGCTAGCTAGTACAACTGCTCAAACAAATGAAATGCAGCTACTTTTAGCGCAGCAAATTATTGTTGTGGCAGATGCAAGCCCTGAGATTGCTAACTTTATTCAAGAAGCCTGCCTTGATAGCGCAACTGTTATTCACATAGAAGATGGCAAACAAGCTGCTGCTTACTTAAAACAAAACCCAGTAACCCTAGTGATTGCAGAAGAAGACTTAGCTAAACTTTCAGGTAAGCACATTATTAACGGCATGCGGCATATAAGACACTTAAAAGATGTACCCGCTATTTTGCTTAGCCAATACCCCAAGCAAAGTTTTACAGATGCTACACGCATACTCGCTTGGCCCCAACAAAACAAAGAACTCTTAAGCTTAGCTCAACAATTAGTAGCAAGCTCGAGTGTGACTCAGGTTGCTACAAAGGCAAATAGGACAACGAAGCATATTTTTATTGCTGAGAGCAATAAGACAATTCGAGAATTACTTAAACTGATTTTGGGTAATGAAGGGTTTGATATTACTTTGGTTACTTCAGAACCAGAAGCTATGGAAAAACTATCTCATAATCTAGAAGATTATGACCTCGCGATTTTAGATGTTAACTTGCCTAACAACGCTGGCTTTAAGTTACTCGAGTATATTACTGCTCAAGGTGAGTTTCCTTGTTTGATTTTGTCTGCTTTTCAAGAGGGTGAGAGTGTTGAGAAGAGCATGGCGATGGGTGCTAAGGATATCATTCCGAAGCCGTTTAACCCGAGAGAGCTGATTGTTAGAATTAATACGCATTTGTCTGCTGATTAAATGACTGTGCTACTTTCTTCAATAGTTTAATCACAGTAGCATTTAGTAGTTGGACTATTGTTTGCATAGGGCTTTTTTAGGTAAATTGCAGTTCTACGCAACATTGCAGCAGCGGCTGAGTTGGTTTGTTTTTATTCTCTTAGGGTTCAAATGCTTTAGGCTCAAGGGTCGCACGAACGGTTGCACCATCAAACCATTCGTAGAAACCTTAGAGATATACTTTAGCCGTATAAAACTGTTGGATTGCATTAGGGGGCTATGTAGCCTTTACAGCTGACAAAGTAGCTCGAGTGGTCAAAAGTGTAAAAATGCTTCATACTATTTTAAAAGCAAAGATTTTTAGGAGGTTGTAACGTATGTCAAGTACTTTAGCGCATGCTAATGTAGCTGAGTTTTATAACGAAAATGGTTATTTGGTTTTAGATCAAGCGCTTTCTAAAAGCGAGCTCGAGCTTTTGCGTGCTGAGACGCTGGCTATTTGTCGGGGTGAGCGAGGTGCCGTTCGTGGTGTTGATCCTGCTGCTGCACATGAAAATGATGATGATGTTATGCGTCGTTATTTGTGTATTCATTTTCCGCACAAAATTTCAGAACTGATGTATAAAACGTTGTCGCATCCTAAAATTACGGATGTGCTTAAGGCTGTTATTGGCCCTAATGTTAAGTGCATGCAGTCTATGCTTTTTGTCAAGGCAGCTGGTAAACCTGGTCAGGCTTGGCATCAGGATGAGGATTTTATACCTACGCGAGATAGGTCACTGATTGGTGCTTGGATTGCGCTTGATGATGCAACGCTTGAAAATGGTTGCCTCTGGATGATTCCTAAATCACATAAGCCGGGTAGACTCTGGCCTATGCAAGTTCAACAAGATTTTCGTTTTGACTGTACTGCTGAATCTTATGCGTTTCCTTATAAAGATGAGGATGCTGTACCCGTGCAGGTAAAAGCGGGTAGCATTGTCTTTTTTAATGGTTACACGTTGCATAGGTCTTTACCTAATACGGCAAGTTCAGGTTACAGGCGTGCCTTGGTTAATCACTACATGAGCGCGGAGAGTCTGCTGGCTTGGAATTTACCAAAGCAAGGTCAGACGATGGCCACCGCAGATTTTCGTGATGTTGTTATGGTTGCTGGTGAAGACCCTTACGCTTACAAGGGCTATGAACCTATAAATGAACCTCATATTCGCCCAAGTGGTGAAGGCGGCTGTGGGGATGCGCAGAACAATGCCACGGGAGATGTCAGGCTTTCTCTCGATAGTAGGTCTAGCAGCCAAATGGGATAGCAGGCAAAAAAGCTAAAAGAATTAAGCTGAAGTTGGCACGTAAACCAGTTAAGCTTTAAAGCAATGAAAACAATTGTTAGTCTTTTAAGAGGCATAAATGTAGGTGGGCGCAATAAGCTCAGCATGAAAGACCTAAAGGACACACTCGAGCCTTTAGGTCTGAGTTCTATTCAGACGTATATTCAAAGTGGCAATGTGGTTTTTAAAACGGATGATGATGCAGATTTGGCTCTACGGATAACGCAGGCTATTTATGAGAAGCTGGGTTTTGAAGTAAAGGTTTTATGCTTGTCAAAAGATGACTTTATGACTGCTGTAAAAGAGAATCCTTTTCCTGAAGCAGAGTCAGAACCCAAAAGCCTGCATCTTTACTTTCTTGAAGCTCGAGCCTTGAATGCTGATTTACGTGCTTTAGAGGCGCTTGCTACTAAGACTGAGCGTTTTGTCTTAAAAGATAAGGTGTTTTATTTGTTTGCGCCTGAAGGGGTTGGGCGTTCAAAGTTAGCTGCGAAGGTCGAAAAGCTTCTGGCGGTGCCTGCGACCGCTCGCAATTGGAATACGGTTTCTAAACTATATGAGATACTTGTTAGCTAAACACATTTGCGTTAGCGTAACGGTGCTGTTTGGCTTTTTTGTTTAGCCTGTATTTATGATTAATAGAGTTAAGCCAAAAGTAGGTCAAGAATCTGTCTGGGATTACCCTCGCCCGCCGCGTGTAGAGGCTTGTCATAAAAGCATTAAAATTATGCTTAATGACCTTGTGCTTGTGCAAACAAGCAGTGCTTTTAGAGTTTTAGAGACAAGTCATCCGCCTGTTTTTTATGTACCTCAAGAGAACATTCAAATGGCGTTCTTAGAGGCTAATACCAAGCAAAGTTTTTGTGAGTTTAAAGGTGCTGCTGCTTACTGGAATATAAAAATGGATGATTTGCTTATAGTGAATGCTGCTTGGTCTTACCCAAAACCCACTAAAGGCTTTGAAGCCATTAAAGACTACCTAGCGTTTTACCCGAGTAAAATGCAGGCTTGCTTTGTTGATGACGAACGAGTGCAAGCTCAAGAAGGTGACTTTTATGGCGGTTGGATAACAAAAGATATTGTCGGTCCGTTCAAAGGTGGCTCAGGAACATGGGCTTGGTAGAGCCAAACAGAAAAGTTCGCTAAAGTTTGGCTTAACCAATTCTTAATTCAGGACTCGCTTCAAAGTCTAAGCTCTGCACTATTTTTTGAGCAACTTCATCGGCACTCAATGCATCTTTAGGGGCCGTACCAACATTCTGCCAGAACTCCGTATCAGTGGCTTTCGGTAAAACTAGGGTAAATGAGGTTTTGCGTTTCATTTCAATTGCAGCAATGTCAACTAAGGCTTTAACACCTGCTTTAGCTGCCGCATACACTCCAAAGCCACGGTAGTTAATCAGTTCAGGTCTAGCACCCAAAACAACAACCCTCGAGTCTTTTGCAAGCTTAGCCTCAGCGTACTTTAAGGTAAAGAAAAGACCTGTTAAATTGGCATCCATCACACGCCTAAAAGCATCACTAGAGGCCATTTTTAAAAGTTCAGGCTGAATGTCCCCTGCGCTATAAATAAGCAAATCAATCTCTTCTAAAGACTCAAACAAAGCTTGAAGCTCGAGTTCAAAACTTACATCTGTTGGAATAATGCTTGCTCCGTAAGCGCTTTTCAGGCTTTTCAGTTTGTTTAGATCTCTGCCTACTAAAGTTAGTTTATAGTTCTTGTGTAGGTTTTTGCTTAGGGCGCTTCCTATGCCGCCAGTGGCACCAATAATGACTGCGTGTTTCATGTCTTATAGCCTAGAGGCTAATGCTTTCATCAGGTAGTAGGCTGTACTCTAATGTTCCTCATCTTCTTTACAAGCTACGTGTGAGAGAATTTTGATAGAGTGTGAAGGAAGTGTGATATTTAGTCGAGCTAAGTATCATGAATCTGTAACAATAGACTATTGAATAGTGCAGTTAAGCAAGCTTAAGATGCTTGACTGTTCATAATGAATGCCTATAGTTTGATTGGGGTTTTATGCAACCAGAATTGACCACCAGCTTTAATGATGTCTTTCGTTTTATAAGGCGCGGCCTGCTGCTAGCTTTACTGGTAGCCATTATTGCAGGCGCAGCTGCTTATATAATTAGTACAAGACTTCCGCCTTCTTTTCAAGCACAAGTAATTCTGGTAGCCTCCCGAGCCACAGATGCAAATAACACCAATGGCTTTTTAGCTGCACCTTTAGACGTAAAAGTTTATAAAACAGTAGCAGAGGGTGAACCTGTCATTTTGGCAACCATGGAAGCCTTAGGTTTTGCAGATACTTCTCAAAGAGCTATCAATGAGTTTCGTGAAAAATTAAATGTAACCATAGAGAGTACCGGCTCATGGGATGAACTTTCTAGCCTAATTAGAATTTCTTATACTTCTTTGTCGAGACAAGAATCTGCTGATGTTTCTAATCAACTGGCAACAGCACTGGTAGCTTGGGATAAAGACAGAGCTCGAGCTACCTTAACAGAGGCGGTTGAGTCTACTGAGCAGCAGGTTAGGAATTTGCGTAATCAAATTAGTGCTTTGCAGGCAACAGGCGCAGTTCAGGAGCAGGTAGATGGGCTTATTGCTGATTTAAGAGAGCGTCAAGATAGGTTTTTTAATTTGCAGGCTTTACTTAATACAGGTAATTCTTACTTGGCGGTGATTCGTCCTGCTGTACCTCCTTTAGAGCAGATTGCACCTAGACCTGTCTTTAATACCGCCCTTGCTATTCTTTTAGGGTTAATTTTTAGTTATGGCATTTTGCTTTTAAGAGCTAGTTTAGATACACGTTTAAGAGATGTTGAAGATTTGGCTGCAGTAAGCGCTTTGCCTGTTTTGGCTAGCTTTCCAAAATTACCAAACGATTCGCGCCGTTTGCCAAATGAGGCTATTAGTTACTTAAGAACCAATTTGCTTTTTTCTATGGCTGACGCGCATCCTAAAGTGATTTTGGTGACAAGCTCAGGTGCAGGTGAGGGTAAGTCAAGTGTGTCTTTAAGCTTAGCTGAGAGTTTTGTACGAAATAACTACCGTACGCTGTTGGTTGATGCTGATTTGCGTAAACCTGTGGTGGCGAGTGAGTATCGTATTAGCCCAACGAAACGTGTTACCTCATTAGAGATGTGGTTACGTAATCCTTATGGGCCAAATAAACCAGCTACCATTCCGATTGGTGGTCGTTACAATCTTCAAGTTATTCCTACCTTTGAAGCAACTGGGCAAGCTGCTGAATTGCTGAGCTCTGGTTTTAGAGATAGTTTAGATAGCTGGCGTAAAGAGTACGATGTTATCATTATTGACTCTGCTCCTGTGCTTGCTGTTGCAGATACCCTAACCATTGCGCCCCTATGTACGGGTACGTTGCTGGTTGTAAATCAACAGAAAACAGATCGCCGTCAGGTTAAAGCGATGGTTGAATTATTCAGGCGAATTGGTGTTCGCATGTCAGGCGTAGTAGCCACTCATGTAAGTCGTGACGCAGGTCAAAACAGTGGTTATGGCTATGGTTACGGTTATGGTGCAGATAATGAACCAGCACCAAGCAAAACCATGATTCCTGAAACGGTAACCGCAACAAAGCTAACCAATACCCAAGATTTTTAATTCAAAACTCAGAATAAAGAAAAGGCATCCTGAATTAGCTGGATGCCTTTTTGATTGTTTTAGGGCTTTACTTAGATACTAAAATGATTACTATGACTGGTCTCAATGGGGGCTAAAGAAAGCTGTTTTCCTTCATTGAGTCGGTGATAATGCGTAATGGCATTTTGACCTTTTTCCCAGGTTAAATAAACTACCTCAGCACCCACTTGACTAGGAAAGTCCACAAGGCCTGAATCAACATCTTTAATAAATACGCCAAGCTTATCGAGCTCGAGTTTGTTTTGTTGAACTTCTCTTACTAGAAAGGCAATTTCTTGGGCTTTGTTGCGAGAAGCTATGCTGAGTTCTTTTTCTTCGGCGATTTCTTGGCGTAGACGAAGAATGTCACTGACCGCAGTTTGCATATCACCAAGTAAGCTATCTACTTGAGGAATTAGTTTGTTGGCCTCTTCGATTGAGAATAGTTTGAACACGACATTCCGTCCTTTCTTAAGTACCTTAATGTACCAGATTGACTCTTACAAAAAAGTCAACTGTTATACTAAGTGTATATAGTAATCTTAGTGTATAAGACTAAGATTAACTTGAGGACTATGAAGCTAATCTTCATATAAGTCTAGCGTAAAGCTTTTCTAAAATAAAAACCAATAGCTACAAGAAGCGATTTTCATACCGTTAAGGCTATACACTATAAAGCCGTGCTAAGCCAACTTTTAAGTAACTACCACAAACTCGAGTCTGTAAGAAAGACCCTCAGTTTTATTTGAAACAGGGTACACAGTATT
>CAZWJZ010000084.1:0-15223 GCA_964634665.1 uncultured bacterium
CTGCTCAAACAAGACTTTTACAAGTAAGCTCTCCTTTCGTTAGTAGGCGCACTCCATCAACTGTTAGCAAGCGCATATAGCTGACTAAATCTTTTGCTTCGCTAGTTTCGGCTGCGCTTAGTAGGTTGTTTAACTCGGTTTCTACAGCGTCTATGTTGTCTTTATGAGTTCTTAAATACTCGAGTGTTGCGCGGTGGGTGCTTTGGGGACGTAGTGCTGTGTTTGCGTGTGCGTAGGCGTGGGCGAGGTCGTGTAGTCGGTAGCTGATTTGGTCATTGCCTGCTTGGGTTTGTCTTTGGGCAAGTCCGCGGATGCTTAGGGTAAAAAGGGCATCTTCGGTTTCTTCAGTTTCACGGCGAGTTAAGCGGGTTATTAGCTCTGGAGTTGCGCTGGGGGTGGGTAGTGCACCGAAGGCTAAGAAGGCTTCGTACTCTGCATCATTTAGGGGGCTTAGGCTGGCATCTAGTAAGGTGGCTATGCTTTCTTTACCGCTTTCAGTGAGTTCGGGGGGTAGTTTTAAATCAAAGGGGTTTTTGCTTATGCGTTTTAAGAGCTGCTGGGCTGTGGTTTTTTCTTGCTTTAGGGTTATGCCTGCGAGTCTTAAAGCAAAAGCGTGATCGCCTAGTTTATTAGCAAGTTGGTCAGCATGTTTGTTTTTGTGTAAGTTTTGGCTTGCATGATGACTGAGTAAATCTAGCGATTCGTTACGCTCGAGTCTGTCTAAGTAAATGCGTTTAATTCTTGGGTAGCGACTGCGGCTGCTTATGAGTAAAGGCAAGGTTGGGGGTAATAGTTCGTTGAGTTGTATGAGAGTATGGGCGTTTCTTAGGTCGTCTAAAATAATTAAACTAACGTTATTTTCTTTTAAAAGGTTTTGAATGAGTGCTTTTTTATCTTTGCTTTGGGAGAGTTCTTGGTTTGCGTTGAAAGGTCTTACCAAAGCGTCTAGGGTATTCTCGAAGCTATCGCTACCTGTTTCTAGCCAGAGGGCTGTTTTGTCTTGTGTTAAGTAGCTTTTTGTAACTTCGGCAGCCAGTGCAGTTTTGCCCATGCCGCCAAAGCCTTGTATGAGTATGGATGTATTTTGCTTTAGCGTTTCAAGTATCTCTTGTTTTACAGTGCTACGCCCCATAAAGGTTTCAGCACTGTTTGGCACGCTGTCGCCTTGCTTTAGCAGTACGGCTTGTCTTGCAGTAGCACTACCGCCTTCTATTTCAGCAAGAAGCTCGAGTGTTTCTTCTAGGGGTTCTACGTTGAGTTCTTGTTGTAGTTTTTCTCTTAGCTGTTCGAACTGCTCTAGCGCGGCTTCTTGATTGCCGTTTTTGTAGTGCAGGCGCATGATGACACGATGCGCTGTTTCGTTTAGGGCGTCTTTGCCTAGTAAGCTTTCAGCTAGCTTTAGGGCTTCAGTAAAGCGTTCTTGTCTTTCGAGTTGTGCTAGTAGGGCGGTTTGCGCTTCATAGTGCAACTCTGCGTAACGCATGCGTTCAAGCTCGAGCCAGTCACTAAAGGCTGCTGTTTTGCTTAAGTTAAAGTTACTTAAGAAAGGGCTTTGGTAATGCTTGAGCGCATCTTCGTAATGCCGGTCTTTTAAGGCTTGCTCAAACGCATTTGTATCTGTTTCAGCATTAACCTCAACGCGTTCAGGGTCATCATGAAGCCAGTCACTCGAGCCTTTTAATTGTCTTAGTTCGTATAGGGCTTGGCGTACACTGTTTAGTTTTCCGACACCCCACAAGAGTTCTGCTAAGTGTTCTCTGGTGCTACTTGTTTGTTGGCTTGTTAGGTAAATGAGTAAGGCGGTAGCTTTTTTGGATGTGGCTGCAATAGCTTCGTTTTGCCAGAAGAATTGGGGTTCTTGCGTAAAAAGTACTGCCTGTAACGCCATAGTTAGGTTTTAGTATAGCGAGTTAGGCTGAGAGCTTCTAGCGTGTTTTACGCATTGGTATTGTTGTTTTTAGAGCTAGAAGCATTCTCTTAGGATTATTTGAACCCCTACACTTACTGAGTCTTTTTAAATAGCGTGACCTTGCAGAACAGTTAGGGCTAAAAACGCTGTAGAGGATGCTTACGCATCCTCACCTTCTAAAGCTTGTTTAAGAGCTTTATTATCTAAAAAAGGAATTAAATCTTCAATATTTTTAAAAAGCGTTGTTTCTTGTGAGCGTAGCTCTTTTAGGCTTGCCCTTAGAGCTTCTTTTCCTTTGCCATCTTTCCAGACTCTTAGTACATAACTAGCATCATGCTCACGCATTTGTTTTCCTCTCTGGTACTTAAGTGTTTAAGTAAAGCAAGTCTCATAAGCCAAAGAATGCTAAGCCAATAACATCTTCTAGGTTTTCTCGGTAGGGTTCTAAGAGCTGTATGTTTTCTTCAGGTATATTTTGGGTAAGTTCTGGCAGCTTAATGTTCAAGTCACCACTAAACTCTGAAAGGTCAAGTTGCGTAAAAGGTAAAGCTGCAGCTCTTAAGGCTTCTCGTTTAACCCAAGCGTACTCTTGCAGAGAAAAATTCTGCTCATTCAGCGCAGCTACTTGCACTTCTTTAGCTTCTAAAACCAGCTTTAAAATATCTTGATAAGCACCAAAGAACTCACGGACGTTACTTAAGGTCAACTCTTCATTATCAAAGCCTTTATATTTTTCATCAAGCTCTTTAACCGTTTCACTCAAGCTTGCCTTCATATTTTCCTGCACTGCAAGGTAGCGATTCAACTGGCTTTCTTGCAAAATACCGTCACTTGGCACGGTAAAAGACGCAGTATTGGTCACACGCTTATTCAACTCACCAACCTGCTCGAGTTGCTCTAAATTCCGAACAACCCCTTGCACAGGACGAATGACAAAACGGTAAGCTAAAAAGCCCCCCACTGCACCAAGAAGTACAAAAACGGTTAAACATCCAATTAGAAATTTCTTCATAGCATCCTCCTATGCGCTTACAGGCTCGAGTTTAGTATGGGTTGCTGAGCTGCTAGTAGCTGTGACATCTGCACTGGCCTTTTGACTTAGGGTAGCAAATTGCTTACTTAGGCCACTTAGTTTGGCTTGCCATTCGGGCTTAGGTTCTAGGTTTTCTGTATTTTTATGGTAGGCAACAAGCGTGGCAGCCAGTGAGAAAGCGTCACTTACGGCTAGCTTAATCATAAAGGCCATTATGATAACGCCTATACCTAGGGCTACTTTTAAGGCTGGGAATGCAAAGCCTAAAGCTATAGCGGGTAAGCCAAGAATAATGAGTAAGCCAAGAAACTCAATGTAACTAAGTAAAGCTAGTACAACTGCGTTAGTAAGTATGGGCTGCCATGCTTGGGCGTATAAGATGACGCCGTCTTGCGCGACTTTAAATACATTTTGTTCTTTTTTAGCGTAGGCTCGGCTTAAAATGGCTTCATCTATATAAGTGGTTGAGGCTACAGCAATGCGCTGCACTAAGCTCATTAAGCCGTCTAGACCGGGTATGGGTAAAATGCTGGCTATGCGTGCAAAGTTTCGGGTGAAAGCTTTAACTACGCCCTCTACGAGTACATCTACAGCAAATAAGATGCTGGTATCTTTAAAGCGGCTCATGACTTGTTCTTTGCCGTGTTTAACTTGAGCTTGGGGTGCTTGGCCTGTCATGATTATTTCTGTCATGACGGCGGTGTGCGCTGCTTTGAGTAAGTAGAAGTAATAACGACCTGCCCATTTCATGAGGCCAAACGCAGTACCAAAAGCAATTAAAAAAACTAAAAAGCCGAGGGGTGCCCAAAGTTGTGCAAGTAACCATGACAAGCCTCCTGCTAGTGCAAATACAAGGGCTAAAGCTAGGCCGAGTACTAGGTAGCTGCCTAACCTAAGCCAAATAAAGGGCATGGTTTTTGTTATGAGTTTGAACGCTTCACCTAAATAAATGTGTTTCATTTGTAACTCCTTTTCTTAAATCTAATCTTAGAAACAAGGCGTCAAAAAAGCGTTAAATTTCTTTTGTAGTTGCTTTTGGCAGCTATGCCAAATCAATTTCAATCATCTACCTTTGCTCGTATTGCGAGTACTAAAAAATCATTAAGCCATTCCAAGGCAAAAAGACCCTCCACTTGCCCCTCATTGCTCACCACTTTTCACTTGCCCCTCATTGCTCACCACTTTCTACTCATCACTCACCCCTCTCCTAAGTAACTCAGTCCAAACAACTCATGAAGTTATGGTTTAAACTTTAAGCATGCTTAACAATTGGTCTGAAGGGGATATTCAAGCGAACGGTATTAAACTTCATTACTACCGAACAGGCACGCAAAAACCCACGGTGCTGCTGGCGCATGGCTTAACTGATAATGGTCTTTGCTGGACGCGCCTAGTCAAAGCCTTAGTCGCAGATTATGACTTTGTCATACTAGATGCCAGAGGTCATGGACTATCTGAACACACGCATAGTTATTTACCTGAAGACCATGCGCAAGACCTGCTAGCTGTCATAAATGAATTAAAGCTTGGTCCTGCAACTATTTTAGGGCACTCTATGGGCGCTTTAAATGCTGCTTACTTAGCAGCCTTTCACCCTGACGCCGTTAAATGCCTAGTTTTAGAAGACCCTCCTTGGCCTGCTACACCTGAGCATATTAGTAGAGAAGAGGAGGGGTGGCGCAAGAATCTTGCTGTTCAACGAACTGAAGATTTAGATGACATTTTGAGTCAAGGGCAAGAAGAAAACCCTAACTGGGACCCTTTAGAGTTTTTAGCTTGGGCTGAATCTAAACGTCAACTAGACCCGAATGTTGTTTCTTGGTTAAATGCAGGAAAAAGCCTAAATAACTGGCGTGATGAAGTAAGACTTATTAGCTGCCCGAGCTTACTCATAACGGGTGACACAGATGTGCGCATAAGCCCAGAAGTTGCTGCTGAAGCGCAAAGCTTAAACTCGAGTTTAGAAACTGTCTTTATTGATAATGCGGGTCATAGTGTTCGCCGTGATCAGTTTGATGCTTATCTTAAAGCTGTGAAGGGTTTTTTAGACAAACATCTTTAAAGGTAAGTTCAAGCTGTAATTAGAAGTTTTCGTGAGCGCCACTGAAATAAGGCTAGGGTAGCTACAAAGATTGCTTCTAAAATAAGGTACGAAAGCCCAAGCCAAGTTGCTATTGCTTGAAAAATAACTACCCAGACTAAAAGTAGTAAAGACCACGCTAGGTTTGCAAAAACGAGTAGCTTAATAAGCATCATGGGTCGCTTTGAGCGTAGTGCCAATGAGAATGAGTAAGAAGCATAAAGCAAATTCATTACGCCCATAAAAAAGATTAGCCTTACGGGTAACTGATAACACTTACTTAGCCAATCATCAAGTACTAAAACCGATACACCAACAAGTGCACCCGCAGCGCAATCAATCCATAACAAATTACGACGCATCTTCAACACCCTGCTTGCTAAAACTAAACCCTAAACAGATGTAGAAGCATTTGTGTTTGAAGCGTCTATTTGTTTTTTCTTATCTTGCTCAATTTTGTTCTGCATGACAGGTACTTTATCTAGCGTGCGTTCAAATGCGTGCAGCATGCCTCTAAATTGCTCTCTAAAGAGCATTTGTTCACGCTCGAGTCTTGAGATTTCATAGCGAGCTTCTTTGAGGCGGGTTTCGGCATCTTTAACAATATTGCTTTTTTCGCTGTTGGCTTCTCGTAAAATAATTTCTGACTCACGCTTGGCATTTTGCTTCATTTCACTACCTATGCGTTCGGCAGCTATGACAGCGCGTTTAAGCTCGAGCTCTGCTGACTGTAAGTCTTGTATGCGTTTTTCTTTGCGTGCAAGTTCGTCTTTGAGTCGTTGGGTTTCGCGTTGCATTTCTTCGGTTTGGTCGCTAAGTACGGTTAGAAAGTCGCGTACTTGGCGGCGATTGTATCCGTTGAAAGCCGTTGTGAACTCCATATGTTGGATATCAAGCGGCGAATGTTTGGTCATCTGGTCCTCATCCTCATTTATGAACGAACCCCGTTGGTTTACCCACCTAGTGAAGCTTGGGGGAAGAGTGCTGAGCCCACGCGGATGATCGTTGCACCTTCTTCGATGGCTATTTCAAAATCTCCACTCATACCCATCGATAATTCGTCTAGCATAAGTTTATCATGAATGCTGTGAAGTTTTTCAAAGTAGGGGCGTGCATCTTCAGAATTTGTACTGTAAGGCGCCATTGTCATGAGTCCTTTTACCTTTATATGCGCCTGATTTTGAGCATAATCCACTAATTTTTCTGCCTCATCAAACCCAGCACCTCGTTTTGACGCTTCAGCTGCAACATTCACTTCAATAAGAATATTAAACACATGAGCTTTATTGCTACCCACACGCTCGAGTTCATCTATCAGTCGTTCTGAGTTGACAGAATGAATAAGGTGAAAGGGCAGGCAATACTTTACTTTGTTGCGTTGCAGGCTGCCAATAAGGTGCCATTCTATATTTTCTAGCTCTGCCTCTTTGTCACGCCATTCTTGAATGCGGTTTTCCCCTAAAATTCGGTGATTATGGCTTAGTATTTCTTTTTGTATTTCAGCAACACTGTGGTTTTTGGTAACAGCAACCAGCTTTAGATCTTCAGGGTTTCGTCCTGCACGTTCGCAAGCTTTATGAATTCGGTCTTGAATCTCTTGAAACATAAGTTAAGGATAAGCTAGTTTGGCTTTAGCAACAATGGGGTAGGCAGAAAAGCTCATGAAGGATGAGTAAGAAAGTAGCGAGTAATGAGTGAAAAGTGGAACTATCTTAGCAATTTTCTATTTTTCACTTTTACTTTTTGTTCCTAGTTGCTTTTTTCTAAGTAATAACTCACTAAACTTTATGAGTGACAGCACAAAAACATGAACCCTTAGCCATCAAGTTTTCATAATTCTTGCGCTTTAGCAGACATCTTCTCATAAATTAGAGCGTTAAACTGCGCCATGTTTTCAAATCGGCTCATGTTTATCATTTTTGCAGTGTGGCTATTTGCCAGCCAACTCAGCTTAGCGCAAGCGCCCCAACTCAACGGACCCCTAACTGAAATTAGAGTAACTGGCACCACTCAATCCAACCTCGTCAGCACCATCATTCGCTCAAGAGTGAACACACAAGTTGAACAAATCAACTTAGAAAGCGAACGCAACCTTGTCTTACAACTCGGTATTTTTTCAGAAGTTACTGTTCGACTTGAAGAGCAACCCACAGGCATTATCATGCTTATTAATGTCAGAGAAAACCCGCGCATTAGCGAAGTTAGGGTAGAAGGCTCGAGTATCATTTCAGATGTTCAATGGCGACAAGCCTTATCTTCTCAGCTTATTGAGGCAGGTCAACCGCTAAATAATAAGCGTGCAGAAGACGCCATGGCAGGTATTCAGCAGACCTATACTGAGCGCGGTTTTCCGTTTACCGTTGATGTCACGCTAGATATTAGCGAGTCAGAAGTTACTTCTGAACAGCCAGAAACAACGGTTAGTCTACTTTATACTGTTAATGAATCTGCACCCATTGATGAAATTATTTATGAAGCCAATACTGTTTTAGAGCAAGATAGTATAGACAGGTCTTTTCTCTTTTTAAAGGATCAAAAAGAATTTCAGTTTCTTGCTTATCAAGAAACGGTTCGTGAAATTTCTCAGAACTATGCTGATTTAGGCTACCGCCTTAGTGGTGTAGATACCAGCAAAACAACTTTATCAGAGGGTGTTTTAACTGTTGTTTTTAGGGAATTTAAAATTTCAGCCCTAGACACCACTGCCATTGGCATTTCACCAAGTGAGTTCTCCTTAAAAGTAGGTGACCTATATAACTATGATGTTTTACTTGAAGACATAAAACGCTTATCTCGCGGTCGCGATAATGACATTGGCATTGACGAACTACCCCTTGCAACCGGCGATGTACGCATAACCTTCAGGGCAGGCCCACCCGGTGAAGCAGGCGTCATAACCGCCATAGAAATAGAAGGCAATACCGTCATTTCAAGCGAAGAAATAATTGCTGTCCTTAAACTCGAGCTTGGTGATAACTTTACTTCTGCCCTTGCAAATGAAGACTTTACGAGTATCTTTGAACTGTATCGTGACAGGGGTTATTCAATTGCGCAAATTTCACGTTATAACTACTTAGATGGTACTTACATTCAGCGTATCATTGAGCACAAAATTGCTGAGTATGAGCTTGTCTTTGATACCCCTAATCCTGATTCAAAAGACTTCACTATTTTGCGCTACTTACCTAAATTAGGTACGGTGCTTAACTCAAATAGTTTACGTCAAGGTCTTTTAAATGTTGCTCGTGGTGGCGCTATTGAAGTGCAAGGCGCCACGCCTCTACCCACTGCCAATCCTGAAGAAATTATTCTGCAGCTTAATTTAAAAGAGTTACCTACTGCTCGTTTTCAACCAGGTTTAGTTTACGAAACCAGCGCTTCTTCAAGTGAATTTAACTTAAATGCCGAATTTACAGATACTAACTTTCTGGGTCGCCTGCATGATATTGGTGCAGGTGTAACCGCGCAGACCTCAGACATTGGCTTTTTGTTTGGAGCCAGCTTAAGTTACAGTATTCCGTGGCTGTACATAGATGAGTTTGACTTTAAAGATGTACCTACACGCTTCTCAGCACGTATTTTTAGTGACTTAGAAACCGATCAAGTTTTAAGCAAAAATGGTGATGTTAGTGTTTGTCTTGATGGCAGTAACGACAACTGTGAAGATGAACAAAAAGTACTGGTCGGGCAGTACACCCGCCGTGATACAGGTTTAAGTTTAGGGGTAGGCCGCCAAGTACTCCCCTTCACTCAACTGAGTGTCAGCCTAAGGGGTGCTTATAGTGACTACAGTTTAGAACCCGGTAAACAATGCAGCCTTAATGATCAAGGTGAACTGGTAGATCAAAATAACAATAAAGTTACTGACGGCAGTTGCGCTTTACCTCAAGCTGAATCAGTTGTCTTTTTACCCCAAAGCGGCTGGAATGGCTATGTAGGCACAGGTATTACCTTTGACAACCGAGATAACCCTAACTTCCCAAGAGAAGGGGTTAGCGCCAATGCCGACATAGGCATTGGCTTTGGGTCTGACTACCGTAGCCCCATAACTAACGAACAATCAACTTACAACTACATACCTGCTCAATTTGGCGTTCGCACCTACCTTAGAGTCGCTGACCTACTACCCGACTTTGAGGACAACAACCATGTACTTGCCTTCAAAGTCACTGCTGGGCATCAATTTGGAAATGACTACCCAAGCAACCGCTACTACGTAGTAGGTGACAGCTTCAACCAAGACACCTCCATAAGAGGCTACAGGCGTGCTGACGTAAACCGCTCACAAAGCTACGCCATAGGCACCCTAGAGTACCGCTACGACTTCAACCTAGACACCTTCGCCACCCAAACCGTTATAGCTTACGGCTTTGCAGATATTGGCTGGGCTTCAAGCGTACCTAGCTTTGAAAACTACCAAACCCCTCTCTTAGCAGGCGCAGGTCTAGGCGCCCAACTCAACCTTGGTTTAGCAGGTATAGCCCTACCCGCTATCAGGCTCGAGTATGCCTTTAGTGAAACTAATCCTTCGGGTGTATTTAGATTTAAAGTTGGGCCTGTTTTTTAGATTTTCCTTTATCTTTTGCTTAGCTGTTAATACTAAGTCCGATAATACGCTTAATAAACTCTAAAGAGATTTATACGCTGCAAACGGACTTGGTTTTGGTTTCAACGGTCCAAGACCGCGTTTAGTTCTTTAAGGAACTAAACGGAAATGGTATAAGAAGCATTCTTTTCGAAGGAAGAGCCTGCACTTCCTTCGCTTATTTATCTGAAACGCAGTACACTGTAGTCGGTAATTGCAAGATGCTTTAAACCTACCCTAGAGAATGAAATTGAGAATAGTTCTCTAAATTGAATGAAGCACAATGCTCTTAAACTCTAACATCGTTAAGTGAATTTAGTACCAGAAAGGAAGTCTAATCATGTCTAAAGGACCAATTAGTCAATTTATAAAACACCATTACCGTCATTTTAATGCAGCTGCACTTATTGATGCTGCTGATGCTTTCGAAGCGCATTTAAATGCGGGTAACAAAATGATGATTACGCTAGCAGGGGCTATGAGTACCGCTGAATTAGGTTTGAGCTTAGCTGAAATGATTCGCCAGGATAAAGTGCATATTATTAGTTGTACAGGTGCAAATTTAGAAGAAGATTTGTTTAATTTGATTGCGCATGACTTTTATGAGCGTATTCCTAATTATCGTGCCTTAACAGCTGAGCAGGAGGGTGAACTCTTGGCACGTCACATGAACCGTGTTACTGACACCTGCATTCCTGAAGAAGAAGCTATGCGGCGTTTAGAAGGCGCGTTAATTGAAGAGTGGCTCAAAGCAGATCAACATAACGAGAGCTACTTTCCGCATGAGTTCTTGTATAAGCTTATTAACTCAGGTGCTTTAGAGCAGTACTACCAAATAGACCCTAAAGACTCTTGGATGGTTGCTGCTGCTGAAAAAAACCTACCTATTATTGTACCCGGTTGGGAAGATAGCACCACGGGCAATATGTTTGCGGGTCATTGCTTAAGCAAAGAGATTAACAATGTGACGACTGTTAAAAGCGGTATTCAGTACATGATGATGCTTTCTGAATGGTACAGCGAAGCAAGCCAGGACAGCAGCATTGGCTTCTTTCAAATAGGTGGGGGTATTGCTGGTGATTTTCCTATTTGTGTGGTACCTATGTTGCATCAGGATATGAAACGACCTGACATACCCATGTGGGCTTATTTTTGCCAAATTAGTGACTCAACTACGAGCTATGGTAGTTACTCTGGCGCTGTGCCGAACGAAAAAATAACGTGGGGCAAGCTTAATGTAGATACACCTAAATTCATTATTGAGAGTGATGCGACGATTGTTGTGCCGCTTATGTTTGCTTACATTTTAGGGCAATAGAGCTTTGAGTCTTGCTAGACTTCACGACTATCTAGACTGAGTAAGTAGATTTTCCCTTACAGCTTAAATCAAATATACAATTCCAAAAAGCTTGCTGTTTACTAGAGCACAAGCTTTTTGGAGTTTAAAAAGCGTTTGTTTTGTCACAGTAGGTGCTTGAAACACTGTTACATTACCTTAGCTTAGTAAGCTTTGGCATTAGACTGGTTTTAGACTCTGAATGTCTACGCTTCTTATATTTTTAATGCTTAATTTTTTTCAGACTCCATAGGACAACTCCTTATGCTTAATACCGAATTAGCTGTTAAACGAACCATGCGCCTTTCTATTCTTGAGGGCGGGCTTACACAGACTTTTCTTAACTGGACAACAGGCAGTGTGCTGATTGGTTACATGCTGCATTATGGTGCTAACCCAACTGAGATTGGTCTTGTTGCCAGTGTACCGCTTTTAGCTCAAACCTCAGGGCCCATAGCAGCGTGGCTTTCTGGCTTTGTAGCACGAGTAAAACCTTTACTTATTACCCTAGCTTTAGTCGGTCGTTTACTCTGGATTTTGGGCGTGTTCTTACCTCAATTACCAATCGCTGATAATTTACGTGTTCCCTTCTTAGTAGCTTTGGTAGCCATTTCGAGTTTTTTTCAGGCTAGTGCAGGAACGCTTTGGTCAGGCTGGTTAGGGCAGGTCATACCTGCTGATAAGCGAGGGCGCTATTTTGGTTTTCGTACCGGCATTGTGGGCATTGTTAGCATGTGTACCAATCTTGCAGCAGGTTGGTTTCTTGATCGCATAGGCGCACCCCTAAATTTTCAGGTTGTATTTGCTGTAGGTATTGTATGTGCACTCATAGGCATATTGCTATTTGTCTGGCATTTTGAACCCCCTTTAGAGCAAAGCAAGCATAAGTTTTCAGAGATTTTTTCGATTCCTTGGCAAGATGCAAATTTTCGTAAGTTCTTAAGGTTTGCAACCTATTGGCAAGCTTCGGTTCTTATTAGTGCACCTTTTCTCATTCCTTACTTTTTAGAGCATCTCAAGATGACCTTCACAGATGTTGCCATTTGGAGTGCCATTGCTGCCGTCACAGCTCTTTTTACAACCACCTTTTGGGGGCGTATTGCTGATAGAACAGGTAATAAATCGATTTTACAAATTACTACCTTCATAGCTGGCTCAGTCATGATTCTTAGCTGGATTTTAGCCACACCAGATAACTACGCACCCATTTGGTTTGCAGCTGTTCTGGATGCCATTGTCTGGGGTGCCATCGGTCCTGCCATGTTTAACCTCGCTTTAGCAAGCGCACCTGCTAAAGAACGCATGGTCTACATGGCTATGCTTAGTTTACTAACAGGCATTGCAGGGTTTTTAGGAGGCTTAGTAGCCAGCCTATTATTTCCGCTACTAGCTTTCACAGAAGGCTATATCTTCAGCTATCACTGGACCGCGTTTCAGAGTATTTTTGTACTTTCAGGTATTTTACGCATGCAAGCTTGGTTGTTTATTCGCCCGGTACAAGAAGGCGATGCTTGGCGCGCAAGAGATGTCTTAAGGCACGTACGTTTTGGCTGGCGAGGCATGGGCATGCCGTGGCGTGGAGGCTAAAAAAATCTTAAAACATGGTGGTTGTACTACCTTTTTAGACTATACAGTTTTACCAGATCAATTTGTTTTCACCTAAAGAAAGTGTCAGCTTCGGTAGTAGGTAAACAGGCCCTGTTCGTTCTAAACGGCCTTAGCAAGCAACTCCGTATAATGCTGTTTACCCCTAATATCTATAGGCGCAGCTAAAAACCGTTTTATCTCTTTTACGCTCGGGTTTTTCTCGTAAAACAACTCAAAGTACTCAGCTAAGCTAGGGTTATCTTCTTGACTGGCTTCAAAATCAAAAGCCTCCCCTGCTACCACAAGACCCGTTTGAATAACTCGAGTGTAGATGCCGGGTTTGCGTGCTTGTCTGAAGGTTTTGGCGAAACTCATGTCGTTCATGCGTTTGGCTAGGGTTGAGCAGGGAATGCGGGGTGAGGTTACTTCTAGAATGACGTTTTGAAAAATGAATCTATCACCAATCTTTATGTCACTTATACCAAAGCTTGATACGGTTAGGTTTTCTCCGAAGGTGCCTGCTTTTAGAGGTTCTTTTAACTGTTCAGCCCAGTAGTCGTAATCTTCTTGGCTGTATAAGTAAACAGCTTGATCAGGACCACCATGATGTTTTTTGTCTGAAACAGTATCACCCTCTAAACCTAGTTCATGAATGAAGGCTTGAGCAACAGCTTCTTTATAAATACCGGTTTCAAAGCTACGCTCAGCAATGCTTATTGGTTGTGCCGAAGCAATATTTACAGATAAAAGATTCATAGCTCGAGTATAGCGTGCCTTTAGTTATGAGATACAATAAGCTAAAGAGCGGAGAGCTAATTGGTAGTTGGTGTGGAGCAGCGAATAATAAACTGAAACTAAGGGGCACGAATCCTTAAGCTCTTTTTCTTTTCACTTTTCACTCAGTTTGCTCATTATTTTACCCTACTACTTTGGAGAGGTTTAAATATGAATATTGGCATTATAGGTGCAGGGCGCTGGGCAGAAGTCCATAAAGATGCACTGCAAAAAGTGGGGGCAAACGTTACAAGCGTGCTGGTTGCTAGCGAAGCTAGCCAAGAAAGAGTGGAGCAAGAGTGGGGCATAGCTGCCACGCTAGATAAAGAACTGTTCTTAAAACAAGATACCCAAGCGGTTATTATTGTTAGCCCAAACTACCTTCATGCTGAACACAGTATTTTGTGCCTAAATGCAGGCAAGCATGTACTGGTCGAAAAACCCTTTGCCACAACTCTAGCTGACGCGGACCGAATGATAGAGGCTGCCAAACAAAACAATAAGGTTCTAGCTAATGGCTTACAAATGCGAGTCTACACACTTTTTGAAACTGTAAAGAAGCTCATGCAAGCAGGTCATATTGGTAAACCCATTCACTTACATTTAGATTTATGGCGCAGACCCTACCGAGAAGGCTCGAGTGCTTGGAAGCAAGACCCAAGTAAGCTGGGTAGTAGCATTTTAGAAGAACCCATTCATTATCTTGATTTGGCACGCTGGTTGCTGTTAGAAACCAAGGGTGAACCCATGAGTGTAGAAGCGTGGTCAAAAAGCCGTGAAGGCAAAGACTATCTGCATGAGAATCTTGATATAAGGCTCGAGTATATGGACGGCTCGAGTGCGCTTATTTCGCGTTCGATTGCGGGTTTTGAGCATCAGATTAGTTTGCATGTTGTGGGTGAAACAGGGTCACTTAAGGCATCTTGGCAGGGTGATTTTGATATGGATTTAAACCCAAGGGTTGAACTTTTGTTTCATAATGGTGCTAATCGTGATGACTTGGCAAAGCGTTTGAAGGTTGAGCAAAAAACGGGGCATGCTTATGATTTGCATAGGCAAACAGCTGCCTTTTTACAAGCTATTCAAGAAGGTACTGAGCCAACAGCTAATGCTAAGGATGGTCGTGCTGCGGTAGCACTTTGTCTTACCATTGAAGAAGCCCTAAAGAGGCTTTAAGTTAAGCTTGGTAAGTCACTTTCAGGGTAATGATCTTTTAAGGCTTTTAGAAAAACCCTAACAGCAGGAACTTTAAGACTGCTTGGTAGTACTGCAACATATATGGGGCGTTCCAAAGCAATATCTGTATCTATTGCTTTTACATTTTCGGGTAGCTCTCCAATAGCTAAACTTGGCATTAGACCTATACCTAGACCTTCAGATACCATGTTAATAACTGTAGAGTCTTCTTTAACCTCAAAAGCAGGACTAATATCTCCCATAAGGTTCTTTAAGTGCCACCTTGTGTAGGTATCATGAACATCATCACCAATAGACAAAATAAGGGGTTCTTTTTGAGCGTCTTCCCAACTGAGTTGTTCACGCTTATCATTTTTAAGAACAACTGCCTTGACAATATCGTTCATTAGCTTCCATAAAATAAGGCTTTTCTCAGTAGGGGGTGCGTAACTCACCAGAGCAACATCTACCTGATGCTCTCTAACCATGTTTCGGCGGATATTACCTGGGGTTTGCTCATTTTCGATTTCAACAATTTGAATGCTCAGCTTAGGATGCTCTTTACGTAATTGAGCAATAATTTTAGGAAGAATTTTGCTAGCGGCACTACGAAACGAAGTTATTTTTAGTGTACCTTGCACAACCCCTTGTGCTAAATGAACTTCTTGCTCAATTGCCTCTGTAAATCGGTAATGGATCACTCCAAACAGATAAGCTTAGCCCTCTGAGTATTGTAGTCATGT
>CAZWJZ010000085.1:0-15119 GCA_964634665.1 uncultured bacterium
CTTGCTGTAAAACGCTAAAGATTCACTAAAGTTTTTAGCGGGTACAAATACCTTTACATCAGTTGCGATGGGTTGATTCATTTCTTTATCTCCTTCAGATTTTCTAAGGGAACCCAGCCTGATTTGCCTTGGGCGTTACGCAGCCAAAGCCATCCTGCTAACTGCCTTGAGCCTTGAAGCACTTCGCCTTCTTGAACCGTTAGTTCAAGGGCATCAAAATCTTCTTTAAGCATGGCTTGTGTTTGCTTTATGTCCAGAATGCTTTCAGCAACCCAGCCGCTTAAACCATCTATATTACTGCACCAAATCCACATGTGACCCTGCCAGTTATCTTTACGACCTGTTGTGCTAAAAACATCGCCTGCTTTACCTGAAATGGGGCTTTCGTAAGAGCGCTGATGAGTTTTAGTTACTTGCCACGTCATAGGTCTTTCGGGCTTGATAGCTTGGGTTGTCATCTATAGTACTCTTTGCATATTAAAACGCTGCCTTATTTTTGCTACGAAGGTCATTTATAAAGCGAGAGTTTAAAGGCTCAAAGATAACCGTAAGCTTTAAGAATCTTGAGATTGTTTAAGGTCACAACCCCGCGATACTCGAGTTCGCAACTGGGGCTAACTGCTGGCCAAGTTATGTTCCAACCGCCATCTTCTTGCTGCTTGTCAATAAGCGCTTCTAAGTGAGCTTTCATGAGTTCGGGTTTGTAAAGTTGATGAGCTAAACTGCTGGGGGTTGGCGCGTAAGCATAAGGTGGATGCACGTAACCCTCAGCGTTTACGTCTAAAGCACTGTGTTTTAAAACAATTTCAGTGATGCGTTGAAAAGCTTTTTTGGCACGCTCTTGGTCTGGTACATGCTCTAAAAAAAGTAAGATGCAGATAAGGTCATTATCATGCGCATCTTCTAGTTCTTCTATAATGCTCCAGCAGAACGCTGTGGCTTTACTAAGCCAAGCATGATGTACTTTGTGTTTATGCAAAAGCCCTGCAATGCTAGCTGTTGGATTTATGTTTGCACTCGGATTGGGTTCTGTGTTCCACCACGGCGCGCGAGGTGCATCTGCCACGCTTTCTAAAACAAAAGGAATACCGCCATCAGACCTTGTTATGCTCCTAATAAAGCTGCAAATATCCTGAACAAAGTCACCCTTTAAGCCAACATCATCCAAAACCCGCAACGCAAATTCTTGATCAATAGGTTGACTAGAAGCCGTACGTTTGTCAGGCTCGAGTGCGTTACCAAAGCCTTTATCAGTATTTTGATAGGCTTTGAGTGCCGTTAGTACAGCTTCTCGTGAACCGTTTTTAAAGTGATAGGCAAATAATTGGCGTTCTAATAAGCGTGCATTGTTGAAAATAAATAGCTCGGCTTTTTCGAATAGATTCATGCTGTTTCCTTAGGGTTAAGAGTTTATAGTACGACTGTTTCTTAAGGCGCTCAGAACCGTCAACGCTTGATTTTTGGTGTACTGTTTATACTCATTAGACTCCAAAGCGCAGAGCGCCATTTTGCCCTCCGTATTAAAATGCAAACCCCAACCATAGCGTTTAGGTAGTCGAGACGCTCGCATACAAGGGTATTGTTTTGTAAAAAATGTTTTCTTAAGGTCTTCTTTAGTTTCAGGTGAAGCTTGTAGATTTTTATGAAGATAATACACTTCAAATAAAAGTTCTTTTTGCGTAAACACGTAAGGTTGCGCAGATAGAAGCTCAAATTGAAGCTGAGCAATCGTTTTTTTATTTTCTTTGTATGGTGGAATGAGTCCTTGACTTGCAGGACAGTCAGGAGCAACCTCAATAAACGTTGCAATGTAATCCATAATTAAGCTTTTCCTATCCAACGCACCCCAATATCAGCAGATTCGCGTAACCTATCCCCCAACTGAGCTGTGTGATGCTGTGTATGGCGCACATTGTAAAAATGAAGCTCGAGCTTGTTAAAGGGTAGCCATGAAAACCCTGAAGGCTCACTAAAGTTAACGCTTGTTAAGTAACTATCTACCCGAGCTTGGCAGAGTTGGAGATACTCGAGTAAGTCTTGTTTACTGTAAATAGCTTTGTCTGTGAGGTAGTTGTCTGAGCGGTACTTTAGGTACTCGTATTGCTCTAGGTGATTTTCCCAAGCTTCAAAGTGGTTTTCTGAGTCATGTAAATATAAGTGCGTGTAGAAAAGCGTGTGAAAGCTAATGTGCCAGAATCTATTTTTGTAGCTGGGATCTTGCCATAATGTGTCAGGGCAAGATTCTATGCAGCTTTTATGCATCTTGAGCGTTGCGTGGTACTGACTTTTTAGGGCTGTGAGTAGTTCGGACAAGAGATGACTCCTTAAACTCTTAGCGGTGCTGGTCAATCAAAATGGCGTTGCCGTCGGGGTCAAGCAGACTCAATTCAGCTGGACCTGTGCTGGTTTCATCTGCTTCTTCGCTTAAAGAAATGCCTTGTGCTTTGAGCTTTTTTTGAAGTTCAGGTACATCTGTAAAAGGATTGACTTCTTGAGCGTTAACATTCCAACCAGGGTTAAAAGTCAGAATGTTCTTATCAAACATGCCTTGAAATAAACTAAGGATGGTCGTGTCATTTTTTAAGATAAGCCAGTTTTGGTCTTGATTTCCACCCGTAACCATAAAGCCCAGCTTCTCATAAAAATCTTTTGAAATTTGAATATCTTTCACCGCCAAACTAACTGAAAATGCGCCTAAGTCCATACATCCTCCTTCATAAATTCGTACTCAGCATGTTTGAAAACAATAAGAAATTACAATGCCAAGTTACGAATACCTCAATTATACCTTAATAAATAAGGTATATCAAGCTCGAGCTAAAAAACCCTCATTAAAAATTTGGCATTTCTCACATTGTGAGTTGTTTGTAAGAAAATTGTAAGCACAAGCTCTCTATACTTTGCTTCAATACACAAGGAGCACATAAAGCACCTTAGTCTCGGAGCGGTAATGCCAAGAATTTTAGTTGTAGAAGATGATGCAGCAAGCCATGAGTTTCTTTGCAAGTTTTTAAAACGCGAAGGACACGAAGTACTATCAGCTTATGATGGTGGTCAAGCCTTAGAGCACATCGCCCAAGCAGATATGATGCTTCTAGATGTCATGATGCCAGTCATGAACGGTCATGAAGTAGCAGAAGCGGTAAGACGCGAATACCCAAACATGCCTATTCTTATGCTCACAGCACTCTCTACAACCGAAGACGAAGTCAAAGGTCTAGAACTAGGCGCAGATGACTACATAACCAAACCCTACGACTTACGTGAACTAAGAGCACGCATTCGTGCACTTTTGCGCAGAGCCGGCCTAAACAACGAATTCAGCTTCGGGCCGCTACGCATTGTGCCAGAAACACGCGAAGTCTACTTAGGCACAAACCTTCTATCACTAAGCAAAGTTGAATACGACTTACTCATAACTCTAGCCCAGTACCCAGGTCACGTTTTTAGCCGCGAAAGACTACTCGAGCGAATCTGGGGGTCAGACTATTATGGTATGGACCGCGTGGTTGACGTGCGCATGGTTGCCTTACGCAAAAAGCTAGGTGAAGATGGCCGTGAACCCCTGTTTATAGAAACCGTAAGAGGCTTAGGCTACCGCTTTAAATTTGCAGCTTAAACTATTTGAAATCTAAAATCCCTACCGTAAGTTTGGTAGGGATTTTTTGAGAACTTTAAGTAAATTGTGGAATGATTTCCGTCCAGACACCAAACAAACCAATGCCTAATAAAAGAACACCCGAAATGCGTGTTAAAAGTTTATAGTTTTGTGTAAGCCAGCCGGTAGCACGACGCTGCAACGGCATAGCCAAAAAGGGCAGTAGTACCAAAGGCCAGCCAAACCCTAAGCCAAAGAACAAGAAGTAACTAAGCCCATCTATAAGCGCAGTAGCACTACCTGCACCCAGCAAAAAAGCACTCAAAATAATAGGGCCAGTACAAGGTAGTGTCATGGGGCCAAGCATAAGACCATACATGTAAGCCGTTGCGTAAGGGTTTTTCAGAATAGGTGCCTGCACCGTACTTAAGCGATTAAAAGGGTTATAGCCTGTAAGCATAAGAATGCCCAAAGCAATAATTAAGAAGTAAATAACAGGCAAAAGCCACGGTAAAATAGCAGCAAAAGATTGCTGTACTAAAAACAAAATAAAGCCAACAGCTGTCATCATGGTTAGAACACCAGCTAAAACCAAAAATCCTAACCATTTGGTAGCTTTTTTAGAACGCTCATTAGTGGCGTTACCCGCCAAAAAGGCGATAAGGCCAGGGTATAAGGGAAGTAAGCAGACATTCGTTAAAATGGCTCCATTCCCAAGAATGAAGCCTTCTAAAAGTTGATTCATAAAGCTTAGTTAGCAGCCATGATTTGCTCTAAAAGCTGCTCAGCAGATTCACGGCCCGTAACAAGCTCACCAAAGCTACCATCAGCACTAATAATAAAGTGAGGCGTGGCAGGAGGGTTGGTTACGCTACGACCAAAATCTTCAACTAAAGCCTGAAGTAGCTCAGTAGAAGCAACCGCAAAAATAAAAGAAAAGCCTTCTTTTTCAGCGTATTCAGCTAACGCTTCATTAGCTAAGTTGCCCTCTACACTCAAAGCAATATAAACAACACTATCATCTGTTTGCAAACTTGCCTCTTGAACATTTCTAAGCTGCGAACGGCAGTTACTACACCATGTTGCCATAGGTTCAACAAAAACAGTTTTACCTTCAAAGTCAGCAAAGGTAAACGTTTCTAAGGTAGCCGCGTTTGTTAGCTCAATAGTTTGCCAAGCAGGTTTATCTTGCGCAAAAGCTGAACTAAGACCCAAAACAAGCAGAATAAAAAGAGCACTAAACATTTTTCTCATAATATAAATCTCCTTAATGTTCATTAAGTATGTAGCAAACTTATCGCAAAAGTATCACAAAGAAAAAAGCACCATACAAGAAGTAAACTACTTAGTCATAGTAAAAAGATTTGCGTTAAAAGTTTGTCAAAGAATTGACGCCCGACAAAAAAGCTCAACTACTCCTAAAGCTATCTTAAACAGCCATACTAGCAATGAAAGGCAGAAAGAGCATTACTCCAAATCTAAAAAATAAGGCTCGAGTGTTTCTTTTAGTGCTTGTGTTACTGGGGTTTTGCTTTGGGGTTAGTAGTCAAATAGAACAACTACAGAGTTGGCTTTAGCTGCAAGTGCGTCATCTGCAAGTATTTCTTGGTAAAGACTTATGCTGGTATTATCTATTTTTGTGACATGAGTATGTACTTTTAGGTCTTGCGTCCAGCTTACTTGCTTTATGAAGTCAGTTGCTAACTGAGCCAAAATAAGATTACCCTGCTGCTGGGCTACTTTATTAAAAAAGTCAACACGACCAAACTCAGAGTAAACTGCAAAACTAGCATTATTAAGATGACCAAATGCGTCAGTATCGCTAAAGCGAACTTGAATATCTAAGCAAAAGAACATGCTTCAAGCATAACAATAGTGCTACCGATGAATTGCGTTTCATGTGCTGTTAGCTATAAGAACTAAAGCTTCTAAAGAGTTCAAACCTTACTACAAATAAGGCTCGAGTTTGTTTCTTATGTCAAAACTTAGGTGTTGGGGTTCGTTTTGGTCGTTCATGTAAACCACTACGGTGTTGCCTATGGCACCTATATCTTCGTTAGAGTAAATAATGTGCTGTAAGGTTATGCTGCTGCGACCTAATTGTTCTACTTTGGTTTCTACACGCACCTTATCTTGATAGCGGGTGTACTTTTTGAAGTCTAAGGCTATGCGGGCTATGCGCAGGGTGTTTTCGGCAATAGCAAGATGCTCAAAAAAGGCTGCTCTGGCTTGCTCAGCGTAATCTGCGTAAGATGAGTTTTTCATTTCACTGAAACGAAGCTCAATGTTGGTTTGAAACGTCACACCATAAAGGTATCAGGTTCGCATTCTATTTGCAAAGTGCTACACAAGAATAATTAAGCTAGCCTAGTGTTTAAGCCTTTAATTTTTGGCATTTTGAGCAAAAATGCGTTCCACGTGCAGCCACAACTATTTTAGATAAAGGTGTACCGCAGCGCGGGCAAGGTTCCTCTTTATGTCCGTAGGCATTAAGCTCATTAATATAGGCACCCACCTCACCATTAACTGTGCGGTAATCATTTAGAGTTGTACCTTGCGCCTTAATACTCGCCTCAAGAATGTCTTTAATCATGTCTACCAGCAAAGGAATTTGGCGTTTGGGTACTTTATTAGCAGGTGTTAAAGGATGAATCTTAGCTGCCCACAAAGCCTCATCTGCATATATATTACCCACCCCCGAAACAGGCTTTTGACTGAGCAAATAAGTTTTAATTGCTGTACTTGACTTAGCTAAAGCCTTTGTAAATTGCGCGGCATTAAAAGCGTCACTTAAAGGTTCAGGCCCCATGGCATACAAGGTTGGTAAGTCTTTATACTCACCTTGCTTAACAAGTAAAAAACGACCAAAACGCCTGACATCCTGAAAGTACAAGTTTGGATTTTCAGTGCCAGAAAGCTCGAGTTTGACTCTTAAGTGTTTTTCGGGTTTTTTGGGGCTGATGATGCCTGTCATGCCTAAATGAATAATGAGTTCATCGCCTGCGCTTAACGGTAAAAGTAAGAACTTACCTCGTCGATTAACTGCCTTTATGCGCTGCCCAGCTGCCTGCTCTAGGTTGGCGTATTTAGGTCCGGCAGGGGCATCAACACGGCGAGCGCTTAAGATGTCACGCTGAGTCAGCCAAGGCTCTAATTCACGACGAACAGTTTCGACTTCAGGGAGTTCAGGCATGAAGCTAGTATATAAGCTTTGTGAGGCTTAGGGGAAAGTAGAGAGCAATGAGTTAAACACTTATTTCTTACTTCTTAAGGTGTTCTTAAAGCACTCGAGTTGTAGGTTTCGAGTATGCTTTGCCAGAACTCGTCTACAGTGTCAAAGCTAGCAAAAATAGCGTCGTCATATAGTTGGTCGGGGGTATAGGAGAGTTTTAGGGCTTGGTAGGCTAAGTCTTGCTTGCCCATATATAGGTAGGGCAGGGTTAAGGCTAAAGCAGAGCATTCGGGGGTGGGTGTCCAGTCTACTTGTTCGGCTTGTAACTCTAAAAAGTAAGTAAATGCCCATCTGATATCATCATCGTACAGTTGAGGAAACTCCCTGTTTGCAATTTCGTAACGCTCACCATTCCACTTCCAAGCAACAGGGGGCAGCGGTGACTCAGCATAGGAGCAATAGGCGTAAGCCCAAATATCATCACAACTGGTAAATTCAGCAATCCCGTCGCCATCTAGATCAACTGGGCTAGCTGGGCATTCGCTAAAAGCTTGCTCAAAAACCATATTTGCGGGGTCAGACAATTCAATTAGGCTGCTTGTAAAGCAGCAGTGTGCTCCGCCTGAATACATTTCTATCATTAGGTCAGGAATGCCATTTTGGTTTAAATCATCGCCCTCGCTTCTGACAAGGCTAATCACGGCTTCTTCTATTTCGATTACTTCTCCTGAGGGGCTTATGCTTCTTAAGGCCATTCCCATGTAAAACTCATTGTTGCTGTTACGCCAAATTTCAAAGCGATGCCCTGCGAGTTCTTGAATTTCTTCAAGCGTGTCATAGGGGCCCCATAGAGAGTCTGCAAAAACGGGTGCTGCTGCTGTTTGCGCAGCTGTAAAAGTAAAACCAAAGCTTAGTAAAAGAATAATTAGGGATTTCATGCCTATAGACTAACCCAGTCATTTTTTTCATGAGGTGGGGTTTTTAGCAAATAATGCATTTCTACAAAAGGTAGTAGCATCAAAGCATATGGGCAAATTAGAGCTGTAGAAAAACAGTAGTTACTGGAACTGCAACAAAAGTTAAGAAGGCAGCTTTAGGTCAGCTGGAAAGCTGACCGTACCCTCATAAAGAGCACGCCCAACTATAGCGCCTTGAAGCCCTAAGTCACTGTAAAGCTGCAAATCTTTATTGGTGGCCACACCACCACCTGCAATGAGCGTATGCGGAAAAGCGTCACGCATTTCTTGTACAGGTTCAGCATTAACCCCCAGCAGGGTGCCATCACGTGAAATATCTGTATAAATAACTTGCGTAACGCCTTGCTTAATAGCTTTGGCTGCCAAATCAACAGCTTTTACTCCACTCAGTTCAGCCCAGCCTTTAACTGCCACAAGGCCATCTTTAGCATCTATAGAAACCACAACTTTTTCGGTACCGAGCTCTTTAACAAGCTGCTCGACTACTTCGGGTTGCTTAATGGCAATGGTTCCCAAAACCACATGATCAATAATATCCAACCACTTTTTAGCAGTCTCAAAAGAACGAATACCCCCACCAAGCTCGAGTTTGACATCAAGTGTTTCAGCAATTTCTCTAATAATGTTGGTGTTATCACCCGTACCAATAGCGGCATCCAAATCTACCAAATGAAGATGCTTTGCCCCCAAACTAACCCAGTGCTTTGCCGCTTCTAAAGGACTATCAAAATAAATAGTTTCTTTCTTAGGGTCGCCCTCAAAGAGCCTAACTGCTTTTCCGTTCTGAATATCAACGCAAGGAATGACTGTAAACATGAAGCTAAGTATATAAAGATTAAAGCTACAAAAAGCTGTTTCATAATTAATTGAAGATAGCTTTTAAATGCCTATGCAAGTCAGGAATATCATGAACACGTTTAACAGCCTTGGGTGTACCTTCTCGCCTACCCATTTGAATGGCTTGCAAGCCAGCCTCTAAAGCAGCCTGAATATCCGCCACAGGATTATCACCAACCATCAAGGTAGTTTGAGGTTCACAGTTTAGCTTTTCGCAAGCCAAACGAAACAGCCTAGCATCAGGCTTACGAAACCCCACAGCACCCGAAATAAGAACAATCTTAAAGAAACACTCGAGCTTAGCTGCTTTTAAAGCAGCAAGTTGCATATCAGCAGGACCATTTGAAATAAGTACCAAAGGAATTTGCTTAATTCTCAAATACTCGAGTAAGTCAACAACCCCAATCATGACTTGGCTTGTGTCTGCGTAATAGCTGTTCACTTGCTGGCAAATAATATCCACATTGCCAGGCACATCTAGTTTGACTCTATTTAAAGCAAGACGAATGGCATCAGCAGAGCTTGCAACATGTTCTTTAGGCAAAATACTTAGCAGTTCAGTTTCAAAAGAAAGCTGTTTTTCAACAGGAATGGCGACCAGTTTCATAAAGCGAGCCAGAATTTCTGCTTGAAAATTAGGGCGAGCAGCTAACAAAGTCCCATCTAAATCAAAGCAACAGCCGTAATCATAAAAGCAGAATAACACTCGAGTTCTTAAAGCTTAAAGTGCTACAGAGATTGTCTACAAGAATTAAGTACACATGAAATTGTGTATTTCATGTGAAAAAAGCCTTTATTAATAACGAAACTATGCTAAAATAAAGATCTCAAATTCAACATCTTAGAGAAAGTTATGCAAAATACAAAAGACAATTCTAAAAAAACAAAAGAAAAACAAAAGAAACAATTCGAAGATAGTCAAGTTATGCAAGAGCGTCGTTTAGCACCTAAATCTAAACGTAAGTCTAAACGTATTAGTCCTCATGATTGGGATACTCTAGACGAAGACAACTGGTACGCTTAAGCAAACCTAAACTGTAGTTAAAAGCATGGACTTTGCTAGCAAAGTCCATGCTTTTAGGTTGTCTAATTTAAAGGAATATACTGCCCAGCAATACCGAGCACTCGAATATCTTCACCTGAAGTGGGTAAGGTAAACACACTGGCTAGCAAGTAGTCTTGCTCTTTAACTTGGCTTTTTATGGCTTCTTGAATAACGTTTTGCGAAAGACCACCTAAAAAATCACCTATAGGGCCACCAATATTCGTTAAGCCTAAATCTTTAGCTACATCTTCATTAACTTTATCTGCATATTGCAATGAAAAAGCATCTTTTGAAGGGTTACTTAAGTAAAGACCACCAACTGTAACAGCAAAAAGAATGCCTAAAATAAAATTACGCATTTGGCTAGTGTACACCACCGGTTTGTGAGTAAATCATTTGTGATTAATAAAAACCAATAGCCTTTGTTAAGTATCTCCATGGTGAATTTGCATTTTGCAAATTCACCCGAGCAGAGCGAGAACGGCTAAACCAATTCAGTATTTTGCAAACTTTTTATGGACTAATTTAGTAGGCAAAGGCTATTGGTTCAGGCTTACTTAGAAACCAGAATAAATGGGTAAAACGAAAAGTAAGCAGCTAAGTATCTCCAGAGTGAATTTGCCTATAAGCAAAACAGCCTTGAGCCAGAGGCATGATAGGACTCGCTTCTCCTCATAGCTGCTACGCTCCTGTGGTTCAGGACTGTTCTTAGCTAAAGGTTTTTAAACGAGTCTCACGAAGTACTGAGCGAAGCGTACAGATAAACCCATTCAGTATCTTACAAAGCTACTACAGAGTAACTTAACTACTTAAACGTAATAATCTTTTAAAGGCGGAAAACCATTAAAAGCAATAGCGCTATACGTAGTGGTATAAGCGCCTGTAGACAACCAGTACAACCTATCACCAATAGCTAGCGTTAACGGAAGCGCGTACATAGTATTTTCATACATAATATCTGCACTATCACAAGTAGGACCCGCAATAATGGTTTCTTCTAACTCCCCTTGTTTTTCAGTGTAAATAGGAAACTTAATTGCCTCATCAAGTGTTTCAATGAGACCAGAAAACTTACCTACATCTGTATATATCCAACGATTAAGCGCCGTGCGGGACTTACGAGAAATAAGCACCACTTCACTCACCAAAATGCCCGCATTAGAAATCAACGAACGCCCTGGCTCGAGTAAAATCTCAGGCATGTCATCACCAAAGTCTTCTTCTAAAAAACGAAGAATTTCAGAAGCGTAAGTTGCCAAATCATTGGTTTTAGTCAAATAATTAGCAGGAAAGCCACCCCCCAAATTAATCATTTTCAACCTTATATTATCTTCATCAGATAAACGCTGAAACATACCACTGACTTTAGCTAAAGCTGCGTCCCAAGCACCAATATCACGCTGCTGAGAACCCACATGAAACGACACACCATAAGGCTCGAGTCCTAAATCTCTAGCAAGAATTACAAGATCCATAGCCATGTCTGCCTGACAGCCAAACTTACGTGACAACGGCCAATCTGCGGTTAAGGTACCTTCGGTCAGTACGCGCACATACACCCTTGAACCGGGCGCTGCTTGCGCTATGTTTCTAAGGTCAGCCTCAGAGTCTGTTGCAAACATTCTGACGCCTTTTTCATAGAAATAACGAATATCTTTACTTTTCTTGATGGTGTTACCAAAGCTCACACGGTCTGCACTCACACCAATATTTAAGACCATGTCAAGCTCATAACGAGAAGCAATATCAAAGTTAGAACCTTTATCTTTTAAGAGATTTAAGACTTCAGGCGCAGGGTTAGCTTTGACAGCGTAATAGATCTTGGCAGTAGGGAAGTTAGTACTTAGTTCTTCATAGTGTTTATCAATGATACTGGTATCAATAACCACAAAAGGGGTTTCTTTGGTATCTGCTAAAGCTTTGATGCGTTCAAAACTCTCAGTCGTGTAGTAATCTTGAATCTTAATTTGCATAACTTAACGTGCCTCCAAAAGGCTTAAAGGGATTATTTAGGACTCGAGTGTCTGTGAGTGGGGGGAAAGGTAGCTTTTAATGGCTACGAAAACGCATAAGTATAGACCATTTTTAGCGTAGCTGTATTCATTATTTTACATGCTTTTTGTTGAGAGCTTAAGGGCTTAAATACCTACGGCTTATGCCCTAAACTTAAGACGGATTTAAAATAGCAAAATCTGTCTTAAGTTGGCTTTTGAATAGTAGTATTTGCGATTTTTTTTGTCTTAAGTTGCGCTCACAAAAATGCGCTTAAGACTTAAATCGTAGGTGTGGGCGCAGCAGCGTAAGAACCCAAAAACTTAACAAACGCAGCTTTGCGCATGAGCCCAGTCATGGCTTGCTGCACATTTTCATCTTCAATATGACCATCAATATCAACATAAAACAAGTAACTCCATGGTTTATCACGGCGAGGCCTAGACTCAATCTTAGTCATATTAATATTATTTTTAGGAAATTCTTCAAGGCAAGAAACCAAATCACCAGGGCGATGCCGCGTTGCTAAAATAAGGCTAGATTTATTAGCACCCTTAGCTCGAGCTGCTTCTTCGGGACCTAAAACCACAAAGCGTGTAAAGTTGAAATCCATATCTTCAACATTTTCAGCCAAAATATCTAGGCCGTATATTTCAGCTGCCCGTTTGGTTGCTAAGGCAGCGTTACCTTCACTATTATTTTCAGATAAAATTTTGGCTGCCCCTGCCGTATCAAAATCAGTTACAGCTTCAAAACCATGCTTTTTCAAAAAAGCTTGTGATTGTGCGAGGGCCTGCGGGTGAGAGTAAACACGCTTAATATCTGAGAGTTTTATGCCGGGCTTCACCATAAGATTATGATGCACTCGCACTATTTGCTCAGCTATAACATGCAAAACAGAATCGGTAAGCAAATCATAAGTCTGATGAACAGAGCCAGCTAAACTATTTTCAACCGGCAAGCAAGCATAATCAACCTCACCTTTTATGGCAGCATCAAAGGCATCAGCAAAACTATGATAGCCAATCGCCTCAGCATCTTTATTAAATTGCAAACAAGCAATTTCACTATTTGCACCCGCCACACCCTGATAAGACACTTTAACTGCTGCTTTTTTACCCATGAGGCAAGAGTGTAACACAGAAGAAGACTCGAGTTTAAAATTGAATGAGTGAATTGGGGTCTATAAAGGTAAGGGTGCCATTTTCTAGCTTTGAGGCAAAGAATTTAAGGACATTGGCAGGCGTTAAACTACCGCCACCTAAAAAGCCAATGGTTTGATTTTTGCTTACACGGTCACCCACCACTACTAAAGGTACGGCTTTTAAATTTAAGTAGCTGGTACTAAGCTTATTTGCATGTTCAATCGTAACCAAATAGCCATCATTGGCACTAAATTTGGTCATTTCTGTAACAAGACCCGCTTCAACCGCTTTAACTGCTTCTTCGGGTTCAGGGGTTCGTAAGACCAAGCCAGAGCCCTGCTCATTAAAGCCACTCAAAATACTGGCATTAGCAATAGGTAAGGCAAAATTCAGACTGGCACTAAGGCTAGGACTAGGCTTAGTTGGGACTTCTGCGTTACTTAAAGGCTTACCCTGATTCGGTGCTAAAACAGCTTCAGTTGTTCTTGGTAAACAAGAAACAAGGCTAAAAAGTACTAAGCTAAGCAAGCAAAAAAGACGAACACGTCGCATAATCACTTAGCTTAGCGCAAAACAGTTAGTAAATTAAGTTAAAGCTTCTACATCTGTTCTTAATGCAAGCAAACGCGCCTCAGAAGACTCGAGTTCTTTATCTAGGCTTTCTATGCGCCCGAGTTCGCTGCGTACAAAGCGGGTGTAGGGTTCTATAGCTGTATGTAGTTTTTCGCTTGCTTTGCGTAATTCATTGTTGAATTCTTTGGCAAGGCTATCATGTAGGCTATCTCGTAATTGCTGCATGTTGTTATGTAGTTCTAGTTTGGCTTGTTTGCGCCTTCTTGGTATTAAGAAAAAGCCTATGCTAGCTAGTGTTATGCCTAGCGTTACGCCGGTAATATCTAGGGCGGCACTAGAAACAAAGGCTAAGACTGCTGCGCCTAAGCCAAGGCCGCTGACTAAGCCTAAGCCTGATTGGTAGACGGAGCTTTGGAGTTTGTCGGCAAGCCGGCGTGCTTCTGAATCTTCATCGTAGGTATCAAGAACGTTACTGGCGCTGTCTCGTAAACTACGAATAAGGTTTTCACGGTCATAATGAAAGCGTCCGCCTACTTCACCAATAATGTTTTCATTACCTGCTTGTCGACGGTCATTAACAAAATTCATGACGTCTTCCCAAAGTTTAAGGTTTTTTTGTAAAAACCAATCAACCAGTTCGCTCACGGCAAAATCAACTTCTTGATCTGCGTTGCGTATAACTCTTGTTTCGAAGTCTTGCTTTATTTTGTTCGCATTCATAAGGCTAAGTACATTTTGTAAACGAATGGTATCATCGAAGTAAACATCACCTCTTCGCTCAACTTCAAGAAGAACGGTTTTTATGCGAGATAAGTAATTTTCGAATTCACGCTGCATATCTTTTTCGTATTGCTCTAATTGCCTATCTACTTCAGATAAGGTTTTTCGATCATCTTCAAGTAAGCTAAGGCGGTGTTCAATGACATGCTGATAGCGTTGATTAAGATTTTCAGCCACGCCTAGAGGGTTCAGGAGTTTGAGTCTGAAGCGTTCACCCGCGGCTAAGGTACTTGAAATAAAACTTTCTAATTCAGGTAAACCTGTATCTTTTAGAGCAGCTTGATTACCTGATTCTTTAGCTTTGAAAGCGTCTCTTGCCCTTATACCGAAGACTTTAGGGCTTACCCCAATGGTTTTACGTGCGTTTTCACGCACAAAAGTTAAGACTTTTTCACGCTCAGTTGCATCTTCAATAATATCGAGCTTATTAACAAGGATAACTATTTTTTTTCCCCACGAGCCGATGAGTTCTAAAAATTTTCGTTCACTTTCAGTAAAAGGTCTATCAGCACTTGTTACAAATAAGACAAGATCAGCACGTGGCACAAAATCTTCAGTTAATTCCTGATGTTCTTGAATAATAGCGTTGGTACCGGGTGTATCTACAAAAGCAACATCTTTAAGAATTTCAGCAGGAAATTCACGGCGCATGAGGCTACTTGATTCAGCAACATCTTTAGCTACAGGTCCGTAGGTCACAATGGTGACGCGATCTGTTGTCGGAGTAACGCCTTCAAGCATGACTTTGTGGCCTAGTAAAGCATTTAGTAAGCTAGATTTGCCTGCGTTATATTCACCGCAAACAACCAGCATGAACACACCTTCAAGATCACTTAGGGCAACTTTTAAGTCTTTAAGATCTTCTTCTGCAGCACCTAACTTCGTCAAAATGCCATGCAGGTCAGCAATTGCGCTGCGTTCACTAGTTAATAAGCCACGTGTGGCGTCAGATAAATCAACATTCATACTGATTAAAGATAGCATGAGCGCAGCTAACGAG
>CAZWJZ010000086.1:0-11961 GCA_964634665.1 uncultured bacterium
GCCTCGGATCCTTCAGGTGCAGGGCGGAGCACGCAAATGGTAACAACGCCGCAACGGCGACGAGGACGAGCTGTGGGTGAGGTGGCTGACACGGTCGGTAGTGCCCTTCGCCGGACGGTCGACCGCGGTCCCCGATGGCTCATCATCGAGCTGGTCGATGCAGCGATCGCAGCGTGTGCATGGCTCGTCCTGTACACGGCCCGGTTCGACTTCGACGTACCGCCACAGGAACGCGGGCAGCTGTGGGCCTCCCTTGCAATCGTTGTCGTCATCCAGGCGACAGCGAACCACTTCATCGGGTTGGCGCGGGGTGTCTGGTCAGCCTCGGGGATCGGTGACATGCAGCGGATCGTCCGCGCCGCGTTGCTTGCCGCGGGTGGGTACATCCCGACGCTTCTGGTGGTGTTCTCCCTGGGCGGTGTACCTCGATCGGTCCTCGTTCTCTCGCCGATGGCCATAGCGACTGTGTATGGCTTCGCACGAATCTTCTACCGGGCAACGCTGGCGCGTCCGAACGGGGCACGCCGCGCGGTCAGCGTTGTTGCGGTCGGTGATCACGGGACCATTCCCGGGTTGGCGGCCGAGCTGAGCGCCCGGAGTGACATGACCCTCATCGGCATCGTGGACGTCTCGTCGACATTCGCTGGCCGATCGATCAACGGCGTTGGTGCCTCCGGTGGGATCGACAACGTTGCGGACCTGCTGAAGGCCGGCGCCACCGATGTCGTCATGGCGCTGAGCGCGCAGGACGCGCAGCTGGCGCGTTTCGTTGCTGCGACCTGCACCGACCTCGATATCGCACTGCACTTCCTACCGCCGCAGCGCAGCCGCAAACTCGGCCAACCGATGCTCTCCGAGCTTCGCGAACTGCGGCTCGAGGACCTCCTCGAGCGAAATCCGGAGAGCGTGCTCGAGGATGCTTCGGTGCGGCGGTCGTTGCGTGGCCGCTGTGTGATCGTAACGGGAGGTGGGGGGTCGATCGGTTTCGAACTCGTGCGCCAGATCGCTGCGTTCGGGCCGCGTCGACTCGTTCTGTTCGAACTGTCGGAGTTCAACATGTACCGGGCGCTGGAGACGCTGGACGCCGAGTACCCGCACCTCGACGTCGTCGCGGTCTTGGGCGATGTGGCCGACGAGACGCTCGTCGAGCGTACGTTCGCAGCCGAGCGTCCCGACGTGGTGTTCCACGCCGCGGCCTACAAACACGTGCCAATCCTCGAAGCACAGACGGTTGCCGCGGTCAAGACCAATGTCTTCGGGACGCTTTCGGTGGCCGAAGCCGCCCACCGCCATTCCGTCGATCGGTTCGTTCTCATCTCCAGCGACAAGGCCGTCCGGCCGTCGAGCGCAATGGGCTGCACGAAACGTCTCGCCGAGATGGTGCTCGGCGCGCTCAATTCGGCCTCTGACACCACCTTCATGTCGGTTCGCTTCGGCAACGTCCTGGACTCATCGGGCAGCGTGGTACCGAAGTTCCGAGAGCAGATCGAGGCAGGTGGCCCGGTCACCGTGACCCACCCCGACATCACCCGCTACTTCATGACGATCCCCGAGGCATGCGAGCTGATCCTGCACGGCCTTGCAGTGGGCGACAAGGACGACATCCTCGTCCTCGATATGGGGCAGCCCATCCGCATCATGGACCTTGCGAAGCAGATGATCCAGCTCGCGGGAAGGTCTCGTGACGAGATCGAGATCGAAGTGACGGGTCTGCGGCCGGGCGAGAAGCTCTACGAGGAACTCTTCTACGATCACGAGTCCCATCTCGCCACGTCGCACCAACGGATCTTGCGTACATCGCACACTGCGGTCGACTCTGCGTGGTTGGCCTACACCTTGGACGCATTCGACCGGCTCGTCGAACGTCGCGACGAAGTCGGCGTCTGCCGCCTCCTCGGCGCGCATCGGTCCTCGATGGCAGACCCCGCACAGGCTGGAGTCATCGATATCCGGACCGCACGCGCCGGTCTGACCGAAGTGAGGGAGATGACCCATTGAACGAACTGGCGGCACGACTTGCCTCCAAGCTGGGGGACCGGACTGCTCGCGTGGTCTTCGTGGGCCAGGGCTACGTCGGCTTACCGGCAGCACTGCGGGCCTGCGAGGTGGGTTTCCCCACCGTGGGCTTCGAGGTGGACAAGCGTCGCGTCGAAGCACTGTCCCTCGGTGAGTCGTACATAGGCGATGTCAGCGACGAGCGGCTCGCGAACGCCCTCGAATGCGGCTATCGGCCGACCGATCAGCTCGGAGATCTCGCCGGCTTCGACGTCGCGGTGATCACCGTGCCGACGCCGCTGCGTGATGGCGCGCCCGACCTGTCGTACGTGGAGATCGCAAGCGCGCAACTCTCGCGGGTCTTGAGGGCCGGCGCTCTCGTGGTCCTCGAGTCGACCACCTATCCCGGTACCACCGCCGAGCTGGTCATTCCGCTGTTGGAGAAGGAGTCCGGACTCGTAGCCGGTAGAGACTTCTTCGTGGGTTACTCTCCGGAGCGGATCGATCCGGGCAACGCCACGTGGACGTTCGAGAACACCCCGAAGGTCGCCGCGGGCCTCGACGCAGACAGCCTGGCGCTCGTGGTCGAGTTCTACTCCAGCCTGGTTGACACGGTGGTCCCAGTCGGTCGACTCGAAGAGGCCGAGCTGGTGAAGATCCTGGAGAACACCTTCCGGCACGTCAACATCGCCTTGGTGAATGAGCTCGCGATGTTCGCCCGGGGCCTCGACGTCGACATCTGGCGGACGATCGATGCGGCTGCCACCAAGCCGTTCGGGTTCATGCCGTTTCGCCCTGGCCCGGGCGTGGGCGGGCACTGTCTGCCGATCGACCCGTCGTACCTTTCGTGGCGGGTACGCCAGCATCTCGGTCAGCCGTTCCGCTTCGTCGAGCTGGCCAACGACATCAACGAGCACATGCCCGATCACGTTGTGACGCGTGTGATCGAGTTGTTGAACAGGCACCGAATGCCGGTGAACGGGAGCCAGATCTTGCTGCTGGGGCTCACCTACAAGGCGAACACCTCGGATTTTCGGGAGTCGCCATCGCTGATGGTGGCCGAGCGGCTGGCGCTTCTCGGTGCCGAGTTGGTGGGGTGCGATCCGCACATTCCTGCGGGCTTCGAGTCTTCGCTCGGGTTCGCTGTCGTCGATTGGTCACCCGATGCGCTTCGAGCCGCTGATCTGGCCATCGTGCTCGTCGACCACCCGGAGTTCGATCGGGATCTGATAGCGGAGCATGCGAAGCTGATCTTCGACGCCAAGGCACTGCTCCGGGGAATCGAGTTCGAGGGCGAGATCCTCTGAGTGGTTGCGTCTCGCCGGTCGCAGCGCGCTGGCGTGGCGGGATCAGCGGCCGTGGCCGGCGTCCCAGGCACCGACCACGACTTCGGCGATTGCGAGATCCCCGGGAGCATCGATGTTGACGGTCCACGACGATGGCATCACGAGCGCACCGACGCGGGAGCCGACGAGTTGGGCCGTGGCTCGAACTGCTGGAGTTCGTGCGGCGTAGATCGCTCCATTGCGGTGGTAGACGGGGGGGAGATCCTGGCGACGGGTGGTCTCGAGCTCGGGCATCAACGGGATCAGCCGCCCATCTGGGCCGAGTTCGTACATCCTTGCGGGATGGTTGTCGTCGACCTGGTAGACGCTGACTACGGAGTCGAGTCGCTCATCGGAGACGAGCATGGTGACCGCGCGATCGATGTCGGCGCCTGTGCGCAACGGGGCCGGCGGCTGAAGCAGGACCACGACTCCCGAGTCGACGTCGACCGCTTCGAGTGCGTGCGCAACGGCTGGTCCGGTCGGGGTGGCGTCGAGGGCCAACTCCGGCGGACGCCGAACCACGGTGGCGCCGAGATTCTCGGCTTGGGCGGCGATCTCGCTGTCCTCGGTTGACACCACGACCCGGTCGATGAGCTTGGACGCCTTTGCTGCGTCGTGGGCTCGCGCCAGCAGGGATCGGCCGGCGATGACGGCGAGGTTCTTGCGCGGGACGCCCTTGGAGCCGCCTCTGGCCGGAATGACGGCGACGACCGGACCGCGGTTCGCGTCGGTCAACCGCCGGCCTCGAGTTCGCGCCCTTCGGCCTCGAGTTCGCGCGCTTCGTAGGTGAGTCGCTTCTCGATAGTCAGGGGCACGGTCGCGAGGTGGTCGGCGATTCGCTTTCCCGCCTCGCCGACGCCATAGACCAACGAGCGCGGATGGTGGCCGTGTTCTAGCTGCTCGCCGATGGCAGCGACTATCTGGTGCCGATCGTGCGGTACATCGAGCACGTTCGGGCCTCGTTCGCGGCCGAGCTGGCGTGTGCCTATGTTCACCGCGGGGACGCCGAGGTAAGAGCACTCGCGAATGCCGACACTCGAGTTCCCGATGATGCATCCGCTGTTGAGGAGCAGACGGAGGAAGTCCTCCGGGGTCATGTTCTTCAGGAAGTAGATGTGCTGGGCGCGTCCGGACTCGCGGAACTGCCGGATGGCCTTCGAACTGCCGTCAGAGCCGGCGTCGACGTTGGGCCAGAACCAGAACGTGGGTCGATCGAGCGCAGCGATGGCCTCGATGGTTTCGACCATCTGGCTGAGGGCAGCGCCCTCTTCGTTGGTGTTGGGATGCTGCATCACGACCAGGTAGGGCTCATCGAGGTCGAACCGTTGGCCGACGCCGCCGTACCGTTCGAATGGATCGAAGTCGAGGTGGGGGGAGATGCGGACGGCCTCGGCGACGTCGATGGAGGGACAGCCGACCTCGAAGATGGTGCTCGAGTCCTCGCCCATGTCGTAGACCCACCGCGCAGCGCGGGCGTTGGCCACGAAGTGCAAGTTGGACAGTTTGGTCACGGCGTGACGGACCTTCTCGTCGATGGAGCCGGTGACCTCGCCGCCTTGGATGTGGGCGACAGGTAGGTTCAGGTACGACGCTGCGATAGCTGTGGCGATGGTCTCGTAGCGATCGGCGACAGTGACAACGACATCGGGTGCCATGTTGTCGAACAACGTGGCCAGTTCGACGACTCCGAGCCCGGTCGATTTCGCCATGGTCACCAGGTTCTCGCCCTCGACGATCATGTAGACCGACGCGTCGGGTTCGAAGCCGTCGGAGCGCATGACATCGATGACGGCGCCGTAGCGCTCCAGTACGGCCGACGCAGCGACGATCAGTCGGAGCTCGAGGTCTGGGTGCTCTTTGATGGCCCGCAGTAGCGAGCGGACGCGCGCATAGCTGGGGCGGGCCGTGACGACGACGCACACAGTGCGGATGCCGTCCCTTGTGGACTGATGAGTCATGATTCTCCAGGATTTCCGGTGCTCGGTCCAGCGGCGAGGAATCGAGCGAGTTTGTGGGCCATGAAGACCTCGGTTCGCTCCATCGACTCATGGGTGGCGCCGGCGATGTGGGGTGTGACGAGGACGTTGTTGCGCCGGGCGGCCAGGGCCACGAGATCCGAGCGCCCATCGTGGTGTTCCGCTTCGACGACATCGACGGCGATGCCGGCGATGTGGCCGGCTTCGAGCAGCTCAGCGGCGGCACTCTCGTCGAGGATGGCGCCCCGGGAGGTGTTGACCACGACGGCGCCGAGCGGGAGTGCCTCGAGAACGCCTCGGTCGACGAGGTGGCGGGTTGCGTCATCGAGGGGAACGTGAATGGTCAATACATCGCTGCGCTCGGCCAACTCGACCAGTGTCGGCGACGCCTCGACCCCTGCCACCCACGATTCCGCATATGGGTCGTGGGCGGCGACATGCATCCCGAATGCCTGGCCGTAGCGGGCGACCATCGAGCCGATGCGTCCCATGCCGACGATGCCGAGCCGTTTGGCGCTCAGTTCTCGGCCCTTGAAATCGTCTCGGTTCCAGGTCCCCGACCGGACCGCGGTTGCGGCCGCAGGTAGATTCCGAACAAGTGCGAGCAAGAGCGCCCAGGTGTGTTCGGCGGTTGCGGGGACCGTGCGCAGGAACTCGGTCTCGCCCCGCAGCGACAGCACGGTTACCCCGTGCTGGTCGGCTGCCTCGAGGTCGATGTGATCGAGGCCCGTGGTGGCTGTGACGACGACGGCGAGCCGCGGCGATGCGGCTTCGAAGACCTGGGTGTCGATGGTGTTGCGCAACCGCACGACGAGGACCTCGTAGTCCCCGATGGCGTCGAGGAGTTCGGCGCGGTCGAGGTCGGCGGAGCAGACTTCGCCGATCGTGTCGAGTACGTGGCGTGCCGCTGGGCTGTATCCGTGGGATTCGGCGTTGAGGATTCGGGTCACTTCAGGTCCTGCAGGCGGAGCAAGTCGAAGGCTGCGACGCCGGTCCGGAGTTCTCGCCCGACGATGCCGTCCATCTCTGCTGCAGGGATGCCCGTGCCGGGCTTCCGGGCAAGGAGGTCGCTGCGAACGAGTCGGGTGCCTGCCGGGAGGGCCCGCGCGGCGACGATGCTCTTGGTGAAGAGCTTGCGCATGGGTGCCATCGTCTCGGCGGCGGCGTCTTTGTCGACGGGATTCGCCAGAGCGGCCTCGATCATGCGGACGCCTTCGACGAGTTGCGCCAACTGGGTGCCGGTGAGCGAGCTCGTAACGTCTGGACCGAAACAGTCGGGCGAGAAGGCGATGTGGACCTCGAGGAGGGAGGCGCCGAGCGTGGCCGCCGCGAGCGACGGATAGATGGTGCCGGAGTGGTCCGAGAGTCCAACGGGGACAGCCCAGCGATCGGCGAACTCGGCAAGGACGTTCAGGCCGAGGGATTCGGGTGGGCAGGGATAGGTCGAGGTGCACTGGAACACGGCAATCGGGACGTCACCACTCCGGGCGGCTTGCACGACGGTGTCGATCTCCGAGAGTGGGCTCATGCCCGACGAGACCAGAAGCGGAGCACCAGTGCGGATCATCTGGCTGATCATCTCGTCGTTGGACAGCTCGCCCGAAGCGATCTTCCATGCGCCCATGCCTAGCTCTGCCAAGAGCTCGACTGCCTCGAGACTGAATGCCGAGCTGAGGAACTCGACGCCCACATCGGCGCAGTGCTCGGCCAGACCTGCCCACTGGGAGGCGCTGAACTCCATGCGCTGCCAGTACTGGTATCGAGTGTCGTCCTGGGGACTGAACTTCACGCGCCACGGCTCGGCGGGGGTGCTCTCGGCGGCGGCGATATGGGTCTGGAACTTCACTGCATCGACACCGACCCGGGCAGCGAGGTCAATGTATGCGTGGGCCGTGCCCAGACTACCGTCGTGGGCCTGCCCGACCTCGGCGATGATGAAGCAGGGATGTCCTGGCCCCACCGTCCGTCCGCCGATCGAGAACGTGGTCGGTGAGGCGGTCGAGGCGAATCGTTGCGGAGCGGGTTCGGTCATGGTGCCTCTTCTGGCAGCGGGTGCGCAGCTGCATCGGGGAATGGTCGACGGGCGACTCGTTCATCGTGGTGGGCGGCGATGGAACCGAACAGCGATTCCCACTGCCGGAGAACCTGCGCGGGTGCCATCGATCGGGCGACGCGCTCGGCGTGGTCGACCATCGGATCGACGAGTGTGCGATCGGCGATGGCGGACTCGACGGCACTTGCGAGGGCGCCGACCTCGCCGACGGGGCGGATGAGCGCGCCGGGATGATCGCCGAACAGATGCGGGATGCCGCCCGGGTCGGTGGTGACGATCGGAAGCCTGTGCGCAGCCGCTTCGAGCAGCGTGACGGGCGTGTTGTCGATCTTGCTCGTGTTCAGGAACACGTCGTGGCTCGCGAATGCCCGAGTCTTTTCGTCTGGTCCGAGGAAGCCGGGCAGGTCGATGCGATCCTCGACACCCAGGCGGCGGGCATGATCGCGAAGTTGGTGGCCCATGTCTGACTTGTCAGGCCCGGCCAAGGTCAAGTGGGCGTCGTGGTTGCGCAGGACCAGCTCGGCCAGGACTTCGATGGCGGAGTGGGGGTCATAGATGTCCTGGAGCGCGCGCATCCAGAGAAGAGCGACACGTCCGCCCGGGCACGCGTCGTCCCGGCGTCGGCGTGTGGCCTCACCGACCGTGACGACGATGTCGACGACGTTCGGGATGATCTCGATCGGGAGAGGACTGACCGGAGCGAGCTCCTCGGCGTTGAACGTGCTGGGTGCGATGACGTGCTCGGCTCGTTCGAGTAGTCGGCGCACCCGGTCGGGGTGGCTGCGCGCATAGTCGGGGAGGGATCCGCCGTGCAGAACGAGGACCACCGGCAGCTTCCTGAGGGCGCACGCTCGACTCGTGAGATCTGCCAACCAGAAGGCGGGCCCGCTGAATACAGCGATCGAGACGGCGTCGACCATCCCGGATCGGGCAATCGTCAGAAGCATGTCCGCGAGACGCAGTGGCGGCGACGCCAGTCGGGAGGCGGCTTGGATCTCGTGACCCTCGGCTCGCATCAGCGACACGAGCTGCTCGCCTTGGCTGCGGGAGTGCTTACCCGTCGTACCGAGCATGGTGTCGAGGAAGAGGACGCGGAGCGACCTCCCTGCGGGCCGTTCGGCTCCCATTACCGAGCAGACCTCGACTGGCGCTCTTCCCGGTCCGTCCAAAGCGTGCCGGGGCGGAGTGAGCGTCGGGATCTGGCCGGGATGGTCGCGCCGTCGATGAAGCGCCACAGCGGTGCAACAACCGCGGCTGCCAGCCCGGAGGCGAGTGTTCGAAGCGTTCCGGTCGGGTCGGGGCGCCGGCGGTGTCCTGTCGCACGGTACACACCCATGGCGCTGCGGCTCTCCCGCTGGAGACCGTCGATGAGCCCGATGGATCGTGTGTAGGCGTACACGGCTGGAGCCGTGGCGATGCGTCGGCCACGTTGCGTGGCTGCGAGGGCCCACACCTTGTCCTCGTCGGAGTCGACGGATTCGTCGAACGGGATCTCCTGCCAGAGAGATCGGCGGAAGACTGCGCCGCTTGCTATCGGGCCGCCGGCGACTACCTCGGCGACGGGAGCGCCGCTTTCGACACCCACCCGTTGCGCCCAGCGGGCAAGCTCGCCGGTCTTGTCGGCGCGCAGGAGACGAACTGCTGCCACGGCGGGGTCCTGGAGTGGGGCGATGGCGGTCCGAACGAAGTCCGTGCCGACGGGGATCGAGTGGGCGCTGAGGACGACGACTGCTTCTTGCGTGGTGGCGGCCATGCCGGCGTTGAGCGATCCGCCGTAGGTGAATTCATTGCTTGCGATGGTAACGATGTGCGCGCCAGCCGCTCGTGCGAGCTCGACACTGCCGTCGCTCGACTCGTTGTCGACGAGAATGATCTCGAGGGCGAGATCCTGAACGGCGAGCGACTCGAGAACGAGGACGAGGGTCTCGGCCTCGTTGCGATTTCGGATGATCACGGACGCGGCACTCGGCGATCCTGCGCCCTGCCGGTGTGGTGACGGGATGGCCAAGAGAGTCCTCAGCCCACCCGGCGGAGCTTCTGACGAATCGGGAGTTCTGAGTCGTAGATTCGCTTGACGCCGTCTCCGAGGGCCGCCTCGATGATCCGCGTGTCGCGGACGAGGCGCTCGAGGCCACCGGGTTCGAGCGAGGCGGCTTGATCCGAGCCCCACATGGTGCGATCGAGCGTGATGTGGCGCTCGATGAAGGCGGCCCCGAGGGTGACCGCGGCGAGCGTTGCCTGCAGGCCGCGCTCATGGCCCGAGTAGCCGACCGGGAGGTCGTACCGATCCGCGAGGGTACCGATCATCCGGAGATTCAGTTCCTCCGGAGGGCATGGGTAGGTCGAGGTCGTGTGGGCGATGGCGAGTGGGACTTCGCGCAGGACATCGATGGCGTGGTCGATCTGATCGAGGGTCGACATGCCCGTCGACAGCAGGATCGGGCGATCGGTCTGGGCCAGTCGCGTGAGCAGTTCGTCATCGGTGAGGCATGCAGAGGCGACCTTGTGGCACGGCGGATTGAACTGCTCGAGGAAATCGACCGACGGCACGTCCCAAGGTGACGCGAACCAATCCAGACCGAGCTCGGCCGCGAACTCGTCGATTTGGCGGTAGTCGGCCTCGTCGAACTCGACCCGGTGTCGGTACTCGAGGTAGGTCATCTGTCCCCAGGGGGTGTCACGCATGACCGACTGCTGATCGAGGGGCACGCAGATCTCGGGCGTGCGCTTCTGGAACTTCACGGCGTCACAGCCTGCGTCGGCGGCGGCCTGCATGAGTGCCCGTGCGACGCGCATCTCCCCATTGTGATTGATGCCGATCTCGCCGATCACATAGACCGGGTGCCCGCGGCCGATGGCCTTGTCCTTGATGATGATCTCGCCCACGATTACGCCTTCCGCTCTTTCGCCCGCTCGAACGGCTCGTTGTCGTCCGCGGCGATCAGCCTCGCACAGACCGACCGGACGGTAAAGCAGCCGTGTGAAACACCCCCTGCCGTAATGCCCATAGTCGGCCGACGCGGTCTCGACGGATACGGTTGTGCGGCAGTAGCGAGCGCGACCCCTGTGTGTCGACGCACAAGGGTGTGAGCCTGATGGGTTCGCTGCGCAACGGCGTCGTCACCGGAAGTGAATGACTCGATGGGAATGAAACCGAGACGGTTCATCGTGCCGGGTCTGGTCGTGCGAGCGCTCGGCGCGCTCAGACCCGAGGATCGGCGCTTGTTGTACCTCAACGTCCCGTTGGCACTCGGCCTGGCGGTGGTGGAGTTCGCTGGGACGGCGCTCCTGGTGACCTATCTCGATGTGGCTGCGGCTCGCGGCGACATGGCGGACCGTTTCGGATGGATCGCCGATCTCGGCGTCCCGGAGGGCACGCTTACGCTTGCCGTCGGGATGACGGTTGCGGTTCTGTTCCTGGCGAAGTCGGTGTTGGGTGCCCTGCTGATCTGGTGGCAGTTCGGCGTGGTGACATCGGCCGAGGCGAGGTGGGTGCAGCGGCTCTATCGCGCTCATCTCGACGCTTCGATGCGATTTCATGCGGTCAGCGACTCGGCAACCGCTCTGCGCGATCTCAGCCTGATCCCTACGACGGTGGTGCGTTCGATTCTCGTCCCGGCGATCGGACTCGTGGGCGACGTGTTGGTGTTCGCGGTGCTGGCCGGGTTGTTGATGGTCAACGATCCGGTCGTCGGACTCGTAGCGCTCGGCTACTTCGCGATCGTCGCATGGGGCTTCGTCGAGCTCTTCGGCGACCGCCTCAGAGTGGCCAACGAGGAGGCGCAGGAGCTGACCGAGACTGCGCTGCGCCAACTCCAGGACGGCATCCGGGGAGCCGAGGCGATTCAATCCAACCAGGCCGAGGCGCGCTACATCGACCGATTCGACACGACCCGCCAACGGTGGGCATCAGCACGTCGAACGGCTGGATTCCTGAGTCGGGCGCCGAGGTTCTATCTGGAGAGCGCACTGGTCATCGGCTTGGCCTTGATCTGCTTCGTGCTGTTCTCGACGACCGAGACCTCGGCCGCATTCAGTTCGCTCGCTGTGATCGTCGTGGTGATGTTCCGCCTGCTCCCAACCCTTACGCGCGTCCTCGCAGCAATGAATGCGATCAGTGGGGGAGAGCCGGCGATGCGGCGATTCGATGCTGTGGAGCGGTCGCTCGACGAGGCCTCGACCCCGCAGGTCGAAGGCGTTGCGCCGATCACCTTCGACACCGAGGTCACGCTGCACGATGTGACGGTCCGGTACGGAGACGAGACCGCTCTGGATGCCGTGACGTTGCGGATCGGTCGTGGTGAGAGGATCGCGATCGTAGGGGCATCGGGTGCTGGCAAGACCACGCTTGTCGATGTTCTGCTCGGGTTGCAGGTCGCCGACGAGGGAACGATCGCCGTGGATGGGCGGCTCCTCGATGCAAGCCTGATGCGTTCGTGGCGTGCGCACGTCGCGTATGTGCCTCAGGACGTCTTCATCGTCGACGACTCGGTGCTTGCGAACATCACGCTCGGAGAGGGCCTGGCGGTCGACTACGACCGTCTGTGGAAGTCCGTTCGGGCAGCGGCTCTTGAGGCGGCGCGAGCGCGAGCGCATCTCCAGGATCGAG
>CAZWJZ010000086.1:11971-14950 GCA_964634665.1 uncultured bacterium
GGACCTCGTCAAGGAGCTTCCCGAGGGGCTGGCGCAGCGGCTCGGCGAGCGAGGTCAAATGGTCTCGGGGGGCCAGCGGCAGCGTGTCGGGCTGGCCCGGGCGCTCTATCGGCAACCCAATCTGTTGATCCTCGACGAGGCGACTTCTGCGTTGGACAACGAGATCCAGCAAATGGTCACCGAGGCCATCCGCCACGTCTATCCGAACATGACGGTGATCGTTGTAGCTCACCGTTTCAACGCAACTGCGGCGTGCGACCGGATCGTGACCATGGACGACGGCCGGATCGTCGGTGACGGTCCGAGGTCGGAGCTCGTGGTGAGACGACGACTCGAATCGTAGTTCGGCCGCACTGGTCGCTGATCGAACGGTTGTCCCGTCTCGTCAGACCGTCTCGACGATCAGCGTGTGGTGCACAGCTGAGGTCGATGCTCGTTCGTTCATGCCGGTCGGCAGCCGGGCGGAGAGACTCGAGAGGTCGATCTCGATCGCTCGGCCGGTCCATGTCGAAGCGTGGACGGGTTCGCCGAGATAGTCCTGGGCGTTGCGTATCTCGAAGCGGTCGCCGGGCTCGAGCACCTCGGAGAGGTCGAGTGACACCTGTGGGCTTCTGGACCAGGTGAAGAGGGCGACATGGGAGCGGCCCTCGTTGTACCGGTTGGGGACTATGTGGACGGAGTCGGGCGGCGTGGCGGTGGTGTGGGTACCGGTGAGATCCCTGCCGAGCTGTCGCCAGGTGGCGAACCGGTGACCGGCGAAGGCATCGGCTCCGAAGGCGTGGTTGCCGTCCCAGGCGTCCAGCGTTGCCGTCTCGAGAGCGATCTGCTGGCCTGCGCTGACGGTTGTATTGGACGAGCCGCTGACCTCGCGCCAGCCGCGAATCGTGAGTGCGGTGCCTCTTCCCGAGCTGGCCAGGTAGTTGTCCGTCAGCAGGAGGCCGCTGTTGCCCAGGTGGGAGTAGCCGAACTGTGCGGGAGCGTCGTCGTAGATCACGTTGCCCCTGAATCGCACGTTGGTGATGGGCGTGCCGCCGCCGATGAGCGAGGCTCGCATCCCGCCGCCTCCCAGTTCGCCGGCGCCCGAGATGAAGTTGTCGACCACGTCGAGGTTTCGAATGATGCCGTTCGAGCCGTATGCGTGCAGCCCGTATCCGAAATGGTCCAGAACGATGTTCGCTTCGATGGTCTTGGTGGGCCCGCTGTTCTGGATGTAGATGCCGTGGCCGTGGCCCCTGTCGGGCGCACCCCATCCGCAGTTGAAGATCAGGTTGCCGTAGATCTGGGTGCGGGCGGCTGCAGCGGAAGCCCCGAGGCATGTACCGCCGTCATGGATGACGTTGTTGCGCAGGCTGATGTCGTTGCCGTGGATGACGACGAGGCTTCCGCGCCCGAGCGACCCGGGCTGCGAGCGCCAACGGGATGTGTCGGAGTTGGTGATGCGTAGATCGGTCACGATGGTGTGTGATCCCCAGACGGTCAGTGCGACGTCGAACGGACCGGTGCCGCGACCGTCGATGACGACGTCCTCGCCCGGGTAGGGCCGGAGCTCGATCGGCGCGGCTGCGGTGCCGGCCAGGCGGCTGGTGAAGAACCCGGTGTAGGTGCCACCACGCATCCAGATCCTCGTCCCAGGATCGACGGTGCGCCCGGTCAGGACCGTGGTCAGGTCGGCGGGAGCGAGGATGGTGCCGATCCCGCGACCGGTGGGTGCGACGAACAGGTTCGTTGGATCGGCTGGGTCGGGTAGCGCTCCGTCGCCGACCGGGGAGTCGTTTCCTGGCGGCGCAGGATCGTCGACGTCAGGGGTCGGCGGAGGGTCCGTGGGTGTGGGTGTGGGTGTGGGTGGTGGGCTTGTGGGTTCGGGGGGTTGTCCGCTCGGGGTACCGACGGCTTCGAGGGTGAAGGGTGTGCTGCGCTCGACGAGTTTGTCGGCGTTGTAGTAGCGGTGTTCGTAGCTGCCGCTGCGGGTTGGGGCTGCGTTGATGTTGAGCAGGCCGGCGGCTCGGCCGTGGGTTTGGCGGACTGTGCCTCGGAGGTAGCCGTCGTCGGGGGCGCCGACGGGGAACACGGCTACCCAGTCCCCGGGTTGGGGGGCGGTGGCTGACCACCATTGGATCTTGGTGATGGTGCCGTTGGCGTTGGGGGGGTGGAGGCTCGACCGGATCTTCACCGCAGCCGACGCACGCTCTGTCCCGTGGACGGAAGTCGAAGCGGCGGCGTCGACCGGCACGACAACTGCCAACAGCGCGATGAGGACAAGGCACCGACGAATGAAAGCCATGCGCTTCGGTTCGACTTGCGAGCGGCGACGCTTGAGCACCAATTCAGGCCAATGGTGCGTCCGGCACGGGCAAGCGGAACCACGCTGCCAAGCTGTGGGCGACGCGAGACTCGGAGAATCTGGTCACGCAGCGTCTTCGAGCTGCGCGAGCGACCGAAACAGGTCGTTGCCGGCCTGCAACTGCTCGAAACTCCCGATGCCGGCGATCTGTCCGTCGGTGAGAAGGACGATGCGCCGGCAGCGGCGAGTCGTCTGGATTCTGTGTGCGACGCGGACGACCGTGCGATCACCTGCCAGTGAATCGACGAGGTCGGTGATCTGCTGCTCGGTTTCTGGATCCAACGCAGCCGTGGCTTCGTCGAGCACGAGTATCGACGGCGATCGGTACAGCGCCCGAGCGATGGTGATCCTCTGTCGCTGCCCGCCCGACAGCTGCACGCCACCTTCACCGAAGGACTGCGACAAGCCTGCGGGGAGGCCGGCGACGAACTCGCCGAGCCCCGCCGCGAGGAGAGCCTGCTCTACCTGGGCGTCGTCGATGTGCTCATCCTCGACGCCGAACGCGACGTTGTTGCGAAGGGGCTCATCGGTTAGGAAGGCGCTCTGGGGCACGAAGCCGATTCGGCCCTTGAAGTCGTCCATCGCCGGTCCCAAGGGCTGACCGTCGACGATGACGGTGCCCTCGGTGGGTGCAAGGA
>CAZWJZ010000087.1:0-14825 GCA_964634665.1 uncultured bacterium
AATACTGTTCAGGAAGGGAAAACTGTTAATTCTTCGAAATGTATATTTAGGGGTGTGGAATCGCGGATAAAGCACAACTCAACAAGACACAAAGCAAAAAGCCAAAAACAAACCCAAAAAACCAACACCATGATACAATGAACTACTAAAACAACAGCCAAACCTGCTCAAATAGGGGAGACCTCATGCTCAGCATAAGAAGCGAACAACTAGACACATTTAAACAAACAGCCATAAACAACTTTGAAGACAAAATGGTCAAGCACTGCCAAAAACTAGCACCCCAAATCACCCAACAACTAAACCAAACCCAACTACACAGCAGCATACAAAAAGCCATATCAAAAGCAAACCACTACGGCCTTAGCCAACAAGGCCCCGTACGACTCTTCATAGAAATGACACTACTCTACGGCCACACGTTTGACACCGACCCACAATACCCCTGGGCAAAGACCCTACTAACAAACAAAAAAGACCCACAAATGCAGCGTGCAGAAAGCCTATACCACAAACACCAAGCCTACACCTGGAACGTACAAGGCCAAAAACAAAAACACCTACACAAAGCCCTCAAAACACTCAAAACAACCCAAACACCTAACTTCACCCCCAAAACCTTCACAGAAGACCTACTCACTATCACCCAAACCATCTACCCAGAAAAATACAGCTACGTAGGCGCAGAGCAACTCAAAGAACTCATACGCACAGCCATAACCGAAGCCAGAAGCTATAACATGAACAACGGACACGCCTTCGCCCTAATTTATGCACTCATGGTTTCACTCGGACACGGCTGCACAAGCGACCCGTTTTACCCATGGATAAAACAATGCTTACAAACTGACAAGCCAAGTGATCCTGAGATTCGAGCTCAAACACTTGAAAAACTTGCATTAAAATGGCTCGAGCGTAGTTTGAGTCATTACGAAAGACTTTAAAGTTATGTCTTCTCCTTTGATAAATCCTAGCGACTCGCGAGAAACAAGTAGCACTTCAGCAGTGCAAATTTGCAATACAATCACACCAATCATAAGTGCAGAGCAAAAACTTATATTGATTTCATATGAGCATATGAAAGACCTAAAGCTACAAAAGAATACTATGCCTGTTGAGGTTACCATACAATTTACGGAGACCCACCCAGGATGTTCTGAGTGTAAAGATTTCGAGGCTAAAGTAACCTTTGACTCAGAAAAATTGACTTGTTTTAAAGATCCCAAAATGCAACCTGCGGACAAATATGAGCCAGGAAGTACATTTGGTAAATTTAGAGAATTCACTAATGAAAAGACATATAAGCTTTACTTTATTAGCGAAGGCAAAATACAAAACAAAGCTTATAATGAGGGTGAATACCCAGTAACACTGGAGCTTAACAAAAACCTAGATTGCATAGCGGTTGCTGATGAAAAGAGTGAAATTAAATTGGCAGTTGTAGGGCTCGAGCTTGAGGTCTTTAAGCATCTTGGCGCACTCTCTTATGAAGATGATCAGGATGAAAAATTAACTGGTGATAAGAAACTTTCCGAAGGAAGATTTATTCATTTTCAAGCAACGGAGTACCCTAAAGAATTATCAAAGCATTCTAAAGTAGATGGATTTTTTAAACGTGCCAAAATTATAATCAAGAAACCCCATGAAGCGCTTTGGAAAGATGGACGTGACGGCATTAAAGTTGTTTTGAGTGCTGAAAAAGCCAAAGATGTTACAGGTTTAAAGTTTTTTGAAACTGAGGATGCTACAAACGGTGAGGACTGTTTGGAGCTCGGCAAGGATAAATTTGCAGAAGATAAGCAAATTTGGGTTGAAGCTATCGGAGATGTAGAGCGCGACCCTGAGGACCCTCCAGAAGGTTCCAATCCTTCAAAAGATGAGCTAGAAAAGAAGTATCCAGATGAAAGGCTCAAAGATATAAAACGCTTTCCCGAACCAGTAAAGAACTATTCTGATTATTCACCGGCAGAGCAAAGGGAAATTCTTACTCATTTTCAGAATCAAGCTTCAGAGGTAATTACACCTGATTGCGTTACCGATGAGAAAATCGGTAATATTCCAGAATATAAAACTGTTACAAATAATATTTCATACCCTCAGTTTAGGGCGAGATTGGAAAGTGCAGCTGATAGAACGAAATTTCTAGAAAAGTATTCTATCGAGCCTAAAGACCCGGAGCCCAGACCAAATTCCACATTTAAAACTTTTCTAGAAGGTCTTCGAAAATTCAAACATCCTTATAGTGATCAGGTTAAGAAAAAGGTTTTACTTGAACTAAGAAGAGAGGCAAAACAGAAGGTAAGTGGCAAAAAAATCACTCAGGATATGATCAGACAAATAACAATTGGCGGTAAAGGAGATCGCTCAAAGGCATATGAGATTGATCGCTATAATGTTGACTGGAAGCCCCTAGAAGAAAAAACTTCGAATGAAGGTAAGATTGATCCTAGTTACATCCATCTTTCGTTAGATTCCTTAAACATTGTTGTGGATTCTGCTAAGCTTAATGCATATAGCTTTGACAAAGAAATTGATCGTGCAACAAGAAATAAAAGCCATGAGCATATTATAAAACATGTAGTTGGCGATACCATTTCCAAAAACCAAGTCTCGACAGTAGATATTGCAGTTGCTTATGCCGGACTTCATGAAAGCTATAAAAACTTCCGTAAGTTTCGCGATAAGCCTCACATGAACTTATGTCATCGAATACAGGCAGGAGGGGCAGCAGAGAAGAATGACGCTGGAACAGCTTATGCAGGGTTTATAGAAGCAGTAAAAAATAATAAAGACGATAGAATTAAGGCAGGACTTGATTACATCGTCAACCACTTAGACAACAATCATGGTGTTAAATTACACGAGGTTACCAAGGACATGATACGTGATTTCATCCGTGTTAACATCGAAAACAAAAGTAGTGATGATAATTTTGGATTTGTTGAGGGCGCTAGGGTGCCTGGTACACATGCTGAAGTGCTGGCTGTTAATGAAGTTCTTAAGTATCTTGATGATAAGAAGGGTGGGATTGACATGGACGATGATACCCTAAGTAAAATTACTGTCGCAACGTACAAATTATCAAATCTAATTGGTAAAAGGTTTACTGCATGCGATCATTGTTATGGAATTTTAAATCGTAACAACTTAAGAATTATTACAGAAAATATAACCCCTGAGGGGAAGAAAGATTATTGGAAATAAAGAAGCAAATATACCTCAAAGACTTAGGAAGGCAAAATGCTAAGAATCCGTTCAGATTTCCTCACTTTGGAAGACAATTACTACTTTTTGGAAGGTAGCTTGTTTTCCGGTTTATCTTATGATGTTGATGATGAAGGTTTAGTCCAAGGAATTAATATCATTGAAGAAGGAGCAATGACAGGTTCCTCCGGTGACATATTGACCTTGCCTGAGGGCGGATTACGAGTTGATGAAGAGTATCTTGAGGTACTTGAAGACTATGGTCCAGAATGCTACCAAGGTGAGATTTTTAAAGGTGTTGTTTACTCGTTTACATCAGAAGGATACTGTGAAGCTGAGGCTATTTATGAAACCGGCTTTCCCAGCATAAAGCACACTCGCACATGGTACCCTTCGGGTCAGCAACAGACTATTCAAGTTGATGGTGTTACCACAATGTGGTTTGAAGACGGTTGGGTAGCAGCTAAATCGACATTACAGGGATTTCTCTATAATCTTAGATTTACAGATAATGGAGAACTCATTTCAATTATACTTAGGGAATCCGAGTATATTGACTTCTCAACGATTCGCAAATTTAGTTTAGGGGAAGAACTTACCCTAATTGGGCAAGCCATAGATGCTGCGTTTTTACGTGAATTAGATAACTTATTGAGTTTGGCTAAGTTAAAATATTTACGATTGAAAGAAACAAACGTGAATGTAAGTTTTGAGGCGATTCTTCCTTTACTAGAGAATCTTTCTAAGTTAGAGCTAGATGATAACGAGGCAATTAGCAGTGCAGATGCTTTGCGATTAAAACAACAAAGACCTGATTGCACTATCTTATTTAATGATGAGCGTATTGAATTAGATGATGAGCCTCCTGCGTCACAAGCTTGAATGAATAACTACTTATTTTATTGGTTGCGTTATCCTAGCTTGGAAGGTCATCTTTTTGTTACTGGCTATTGACGTTCATTATCTAGAGCAATCGTCTGCTGTTGTTGCTGGAGCGCTTTTTGAGTCTTGGACTTCTTCAGAGGCAAGTCAAGAGCTTTGTACTAAGGTCCTTGACGTTCATGAGTATATTCCGGGTCAGTTTTATTTAAGAGAGCTGCCTTGCATTATGGCTTTGCTTAGTGAGCTTAAGGAACTACCTGATTTGATTGTTATTGATGGTTTTGTGACCTTAGGGGAAGAAGCTAAGCCGGGTTTAGGGCAGTATCTATATCTTGAGTTGGGTGAGCGTGTGCCTGTGGTGGGTGTTGCGAAGAAGGCTTTTAAAGATACCCCTGAAGATACTGAGGTATTTCGGGGTGAGAGTGCGAAGCCGTTGTTTGTTACGAGTGTAGGTGTGCCTCAGGAGAGTGCGAAGGCTTGGGTGAAGGGTATGTTTGGTGCGAGTCGTTTGCCTGTTTTGTTAAGGCAGGTGGATCGTTTATGTCGTTCAGGTTGTGCTGGACAGCTTGCTTGTTAGTGTTTGGGTGCATGTTCGCTTGTGAAGGGGTTTGTATTTTGGTGTGCACTAAGGGGTACAATTAGCTAATGAGCTTTGAGATTGTTAGGCCACTAATTCCTAAGTTTAAGGACGGTGAGGTTCTTAGTGAAACTGAGCTGTATAAGTTAGCTTGGTTGCCATTTGAGCTGAATCGTTTGGCGAATTTGGCTCGGGGTCAGGTTGGTTTTTTTTGTCCTGATGACTCTTTGGAGCCGACTTGGAATGCAGTTGAGTTTAGGGGAGATCAGGTTTACGTTGATAAGTTGTATTTGGTGTCAAGTGAGGGTGTTGCATTTGTAAGTACTAAACCTTTAACGCTCGAGTTTGATGAGGGTTTGAATTCGGGGGAGACGCTTTTTGTGAGCTTGTTTTCGGCTACGTCTTCAATAGCGTTTAATCATCGGCTTTTTGCAAGTAGTACCCTTGTCTCTGATAGTTTTAAGGAGAAGAAGGATGAGTTTGGTTTTGATGATTTTGATGAGGAGAGTCCGCAAGCTCCTGTTACGCCGGCTGTTTCGAGTGCAAATGCTTATCAGCTTTTGTTGCATTGGGGTGAAGATTCAGCACCAGTTATTGAGGGCTGTAATCATTACCGCATAGCAATGGCGCATTATAACGGCTCGAGTCTCGAGCTTTTACCGAAGGCTGTTTACCCTGTTGCACTACCTGAGTTGAGTATTGCAACTAGTTCTTTTTTGACTGTCTTAGAGGCGTATAGTTTGCTTCTACTAGAGGTTGCGACGGCTGTTGGTTTAGAGCGTAATGACTTGCTGCTTAGGCTCGAGGTTCTTGAGGTTAATTTAAGAACGCCTTACTTAGCTACTGAGCAGCTTATTGCTAATGCGAAGCTTATGCTTAGGGTTGCTAAGGGGTTTTATTTGCGTGCTGCTTATGTGCAAAATCGTAATAATCCTGCATTGGGGAACTTACGGGGTTTAGAAGGTCGAATGCTTGAACATCACCTTGAGATTCAGAAGCTTGAAATTGCTGGTGATTTGAGACGTTTACTGGATGAGCTCGAGTATAGTTTAAGTAAATTGCCTAGCACCGCTTATGAGCAAATTCAATTTTTTAAAGGCCTCAAACGCATTTTTGAGCCTTCTCGCCAAGAAGACTTTTTAGCTTCTTTGAATTTCAGAGTACCTGAACCAGCTCCGATTTCTCCACCACAACATGCGCCTGAACCTAAAATGCCCCGCCCTGGACCGAAGCCTTTAGGACCAAGAATTATTAATTTGAATAAAGATAAAGACTAGCTAGTCTTTATCTTTATTGTGAGGGTTTTGCTTGGTTGTATTTTAGGGGCAGCCTATGCTTGTATCTTTAGGGAAGCATAAAGCAACATAGTCAGCAACGGCTTCTCTGGCTGATGGTGTAAGTAAGTTTGCAAATATACGCATGGAGCCGGTGGTTAAGATTTCTAGTATTTCTTCGCGATCATTGTAGTCTGCAAGATCTGTTGTTGTGACGCCAGAGCTGTTTTTAATACCATCACCATTTGTACCGTGGCACCCTGAAGAGCAAGATGTGTCGTAGGTTGATTTACCTAGGCTTAGGTTTGCTGTTAGGTTGAAAACGACACCAATATTGCTGTCCTCTGTGATCGTGAAGGTGCATGTGGTTTGTGTACTTGTACAATCTCCTGTCCAGCCTATGAATTCAAAGCCACTTGCTGGTCTTGCTGTTACTGTGATGGTGGTATTGGGGGGGAAGTTGGCGCTGCAGCTTTCGCCACAATCTATGCCTGCTGGTGAGCTTGTAACTGTTCCCAGACCCTTTTTGTTTATGGCTAAGCTGTTTAGGGGAGTGGAGGTAAATACTGCGCCAACATTGCTGTCTTCTGTAAGGGTGAGGGTGCATGTGTTTTGTGAGCCTGTGCAATCGCCAGTCCAGCCAAGCAGTGAGAAGCCACTTGCTGGTCTTGCTGTTAGGGTAATAGTGGTTCCTTCAGCGTAATTGGCACTGCATCTTGATCCACAGTCAATACCTGCTGGTGAGCTTGTAACCGCCCCAGAGCCATTAATAGCGATAGTTAAAGATTTTTCAGAAGTCGTGTTTGGGTTTAGGATAACGGTGAGGCTATCTGTTATTTTTCCACCCTGATTTGCAGAGCCGCGAATAGTGTAGAGGGTTGATTTTTGTGGGGTCAGGGTTTTGGTGCCGCCACATTTATTATCTATATCTATGGCTTCATCATCTTTTTCGGGCCCCTCTTCGTTTTGAAATAGATCACAAGAAGGTGCTGAGGGTGCGTTTGTTATAGCCCAACTCAACGTTATGCTATCGCCTTGATTAATGGTTATATTGCTATCTTGATTATTTATTTTAAGATCAATACTTGTGATTGGTTTTGTGTTTGTGGTTGTGCAAGCAACACCAATGAGCAGAACAATACTTACGATGACTAAACTAAGATATTTCATGTATTGCATTTTAACCAAATTCCTCTCTTCGCATTGAGCTTAATTAAGAACAGACTAGAAATCATCACATTCAGAGCAGGGTACTTCATCATCTGAAGGGGTGGCTGCAGGATTATTGGAAGTATTGCTGTTAGTTTGCTGAGGAGTAATAAAGGTTTCACACACAAAACTTCCTTTTAATTGATCTGTAGGTGCTTCTGTGCCTGGTTGCCAGTTTAATGCGGTAACCACAGATATCGTAAGTTTCTTGAGCTTCTAAGCTTACACCTTGAAGAACAGAGAGATGGACCCCTTTGCTTGGCGCTATTCGTCAGCTTTAAATGGCGAAGGTATTGTAGTATTTGACACGTTTTTTATTTTTTATACTCTTTTTGACAGGTTTTTTTAAATTAAACTCCCAAAAACCTTAAGGATGATGGGCTTCTTTTATCTAAGTCACAAATTATCTGTCAAAACTCAGAAAATCGTGTCAAAAATCAATGATTGTGAAAAACCCAACGGCTCGTACAAGGGTTTATTGTACGAACTTTGGTGAGGTTAAGAGCGAAAAACCTGACTTAACTCTGTGAGATTTTCATTTTATGGCATTTTTGGCAAACGGGAAATAAAGAACTATGTACGCTAAAAGGGCATATAAGTTTGCAAACCTGTGCGCTCCCTTTTCTGATTTCGTTGGATGCTTGTATAGGGCTGGTATCCAACAATCTAAAAATCTAAACTTTCATCAAAATCAACTTCAAACCCATAATCACTTAACGCTGCAGCGATCAGGTTGGTTGTTTCAATCAATTGTTCTAGTTTAGCTTGGGCGTTCAAGATAGGATTTTATGCCAGCTTCTTACTCCTTATTAACCGCCATAGTTTTTCAACTTCTAGTAAAACTGTTTAGTAATAGTGCTCAAGCAGGTCAAGTTACGTCTGATTCCAAAACAACTTGACGCAACCCATAATAGGTCTGTAATGGCCTATAGGTGACCAAGTGTCAAGCTAAATTTTAATAATTAAGCTTTGAGGCATACACGATTCTATCTAGGTGTAGTTTGGCTATGCGTCAAAGCCAGAAAACAAGAGCTAGAAAAGGCCACTAGAAAGCTTGAGAGGCTCAGTTATCGTGTTGATTAACCTTTGACGGCTAGGAGGTTGTAGCAGAGGTTAGTATTACTTGACAGTTAGCAATCATCACTTTAAGCTTTAACTCTATGCAAATCATTTATTTGAGTAAAACCTGCTACTGGCAGATACAGGAGGATGACTACTAATCCTAAGGGAGGTCATCAAGAACTTAGTGTTCAACAAACACTAAAACGAATTAAAACCCTACAGAACAACCGTCAACAAAGAGAATCTCAAAACAGCTTCTTTATAGAAGGTGTTCGTAACTTTGTTCAAGTTATAGATAATGACTTTGAAATAGACACTGTTCTTTTTAGTAAGAAGCTTTGCACTTCAGCGCTTGCCCGTAAATTCGTTAGGCAAAAACGTCGTGAAGGTGTAACTACACTAACTATTACACCTGAAGACTTTCGTTCATTCTCAAGCGCAGAAAGAGCATCAGGTGTAGCTGCTATTGTAAAACCTCGCTACAAACCCCTAGAGAAGCTAGACAAAAAAACAAGTACCTTTTGGATTGTTGTTGAACAGATTCGTTCAGCAGGGAATATGGGGACACTCATACGAAGTTCAGATGCATTTGGTGGTTCAGGCTTCATCTTATTAGATGACAACCTAGAGGTTTACTCTCCAACAGTTATAAGAGCCTCTATGGGTTCAGTCTTCAGGCAACCGTTTATAAAAACAGACTTTAAAAACTTCAAAGATCAAGCTAAAGCGCATCACTTTATGATTATAGGAGCTTCACCTAAAGGAAGAATCTGCTTTGATGAGCTTGAGTACCCTAAACCTAGTTTTTTGCTTTTAGGTGAAGAGCGAAAAGGCTTAAGTCAAGAACAAGAAGACTTATGTAATCATTTAGTTCGTATTCCTATGTATGGCCAGGCAGACTCACTGAATGTGGGTGTAGCAGGGGGATTGATAATGTATGAGTTATCTAAAATGAATAGTCCTTAAGATGCAACGAGTTCTTTGATGTAAAGACAAACGATGACAATAGAGAGGAAGGGTTACAAGGCTTGAGAAGCTTCGTTATCTTGTTGAGAGGAATGCAGAGCCTAGGAACAGCTTACTCAGTGTTCAAACAGCTTTAGAAGGAGCTGAGCGTGACTTAATGATGGAGGAGACCAAGTGGACGAGTCAGGTATTTAAGCTTGAGCAGGAACTAAGGGAAATCAAGTTACAAATAAGCAAGGTAGAAGCTCAGTTAAGTAAAGAGCTTGAGGAGCAATGGGTAAGGGCAAGTGTGAATGGCATTATTTCAGATATCAAGGTAACTGGGGTTGGAGTTAAAGGGGTTGATGTGGAAGTTTTGATACTCGAGTCTGAATAGACGCGTGAATACCCTTAGTTATCACTAAACCTTGCTAGTCGTTATTGAATACTCTATTCTAAATGTATGACGATTGAGTTAAGCAAAGAAACAGAACAATATCTTGAAGCCTACCGAGTAGAACATGGGCTTAAAAAAGATGACATGTTTGAAATAGTAGAAGAAGCTATAGAGACATTCCTGTTCAAACAGATGATGCGAACAGCTCAAAAACGAAATGCTCAGCTAGACACAGAAGAAACTGAAGCTATGATTGAGCAAACCATCAAAGAAGACAGAAAAAAGCAACGCCAACAGCAAAACCCATAAATACGCTTTGTACTAGATACAGGCATCTACATATCATTCCTCATCAACGCAGAAGGCTACCCAAGCAAAGCCATAACCATATATCAGTACCTTAGAAAACAAGGGAATCTGATTGAAGATGCTGATTTACTGAGGGGCGCAATTGCTAAAACTAAGGCTGCAACACTGGTCACCCACAATACAAAGCATTTTGGACGAATTAAGGGACTTTCCCTTATTGATTGGCAATAGAGAAAAGGATCTGAGATTGGCAGTTAATCATAGATTTGTAAATACTCGCCACACAAAAACAGCCACTGGTTTTCAGTGGCTGTTTTACAGATAATTTAACTTAAGCAGGGTCACGTAAAACGTTAAAAATTCGAGTCCAAACTTTTCTATGTTTTTTTCTTGCTGATTTCGGATAGCGTTTTATATATGCTTCAACACTAATATTGCCATCCTTAAACTCTTGTTCTAAAGATTCAATTTGATCCTGTTCTTTTTTTGACAGATCATGTGACAAAATATTTGCCGTCATTGCAATGCTCTCCATTCTAATTTGTGCAGGCATGAAGTAAAGACAAAGTGGATAATAAGTATGTAGGATTTCATTATGCTTTTGGTGTGGAATTTTTTATAGCATTCCTTTCCCGGTCATCATTAATCGCCTTAGCGATACTAATGCTTACACTCAATAGACTGCACCAAGGCTTTGTTAGTTCGATGAAATCTCTCTGAGTATCCTCAGGAAAAGCATCACAATGCTCAGCGTCAATATTAAGCACGCCAATTGGATTTCCAAATTTTTTATCACCAGTCACCAGTGGAATGGAAAGCACAGCTCTAAAATCATCAGGTTTACCTGAATAATCCTTAAAGATTCCCCCTAAATTTATATTTCGAGTATCTGAAATATAATCTTGCCTTCCTGTATTAAAAGCTTGAGGGGCACCGCGTAATCCTTTATTTAAAGGTAAAGGTTTATCATTTCTAGAAGGACGCCTATGCTGACTACCTCCATAACTCATAATTTCGAGCTGATCTTTTTCATTGGGAATCATTATGTTGGCATAAATGTTACCTTCAACAGTAGGGGCGCAAGCTTGCATTCCTCCTGCAATTAACCGAAGGATAGCTCCTTGACAAATTTTAATACCAGCGATTGCCGTATGAGCCTCCCCCCTTTGCCAACTACAAATTGCATCATCTAATTCTTGAACACAATAGGACAGCAAATCACTAAAATGACCCACTGTTTCAGCCGTTGAGACCGTCTTATGACGCGGAAAAATCTCAAGCAGAACTCCAAGAGCTCCACCTGAAATAAGCAAACCCCAAGTAGTAAAATTTAAAGGCCATCCGTTTCCAGCAAATATGGATGCAGAAGCCAAGAAGGTAAGAGAGCAAAAATGCAAAGGCCATCTTCCATGAGAAAACACTTTTTGCACTAAACTCTGCTTCTTTATAGTAGGTTGTTGCCTCTTCCCTAACACTGTAAGACAATGCTAGCAGGCAAGCTATACACCTTGAGGTGTAAAACTTCGCCTTTATGAGTAAAAAAGACAGTTATTTATAGGGTTTAAGCCTCTTTTTGCCAGATCGCCTCATATTTAAGAAAATACGCTGCCATGTTCTATTTTTTTCTTCTCTATAAGAAATAGGTAAAGAATCAATATATTGACTTACACTAATCGCCCCTTTAAAAAAGGCTTCTTGCAGATTAGCAATGGTTACAGCTTCATCTTGCGTATTATGAATAGCACCTGAATTCATAATTGTGTCCATAAGTCTCTAGGACTGAAAGTTTTGTCAAGATTGCCAACCATTAGGATAGCATTATCACATGTTGAGGTAACTAAAGTGCAAGTACTAATTTCTGAATTAACACTGAAAGCACATGAAGTTCGTGCTGAGTTTACAAGATTAATAAAAATCTTCTTCATTTTGGCGCTCCCTTCATAAGTTTGGTGTATTGGAGAATTGAAGGTAGCTTGCTATCCGTGAGAGGAAGACCTCTAGCCGGTTGCGCTACTTGCTCCACTCACACCAAAAGCGCCCAAATGGGTGTGAGCTTCATAGCATCTAGACTCTTTAAGACTATAAAAAAAGTAGTTAAAGAGGGCAGGCGAAAAAGAAACCATCCACAATAAAAGCTGAATAATTCCGACCAAAATGAATCAAAGCATTTTGGTTACTCACCTTATTGAGAATCAAAATAATTCTCTAATATCTAGTTTACTGTTTAGGGTCTTACATAATTAGCACAAGGATTATTAAAGCAGTTAATCAAAGCTAGGCTAAAAAGTACACTTTAAAGGAAAAGATTAGTCACTTACCCCTGCAGCTTAACAAGTCAAAGAAACAAAAAATAAATTTCAATAAACCCAGTCCTCATGCCTTACAGGTAACTCATTTAGTTGTTCACGGTAAAACCGCCATTTAGGCATATGAAGACTCATTAAGCTTTGGAATGTTTCATTATGGGTGGGCTCGAGTATGTGCATGAGTTCATGAACCAGTATGTACTCAAGGCATATGGGGGGTTTTTTAGCAAGTTCAGTGTTTAAGTTTAGGGTTTGCTTGGCAGGGTTGCAGCTACCCCATTTGGTTTTCATGCGTCTGACTCTTAGTTTACTCGGGTGAACGCCTAGTTTTTTAGTCCATTTATTCAATAAGGGTTTTGCTGCTGTATAGACTTCTTTACGGTAGAAGGCGTCAAGCGTGTCACGCATCTGGCTAGAACTACTGTTTGGCTTTATATACAAAATAAGCTGCGTGTGTTTTAGTTCAACACTCGAAGCAGCCGTTTGTTCCTTTAAAGATAGTAAATAGCGCTTACCCCAAAGGTAATGGCTTTCACGCTCAAGATACTCGCGAGGTGTTTCACGTTGTTGCGCTTTGAGTTTGCGTTGTTGTGCCTTAATCCAAGTGAGTTTATCAATAGCAAAAAGCCTAATGCTTTCAAGCTTAGTACTGCTAGGAGCAGATATTTTCACCCTACCATCAGGCGGATAGACACTTAAATGGATGTTCTTAATATCCTTATGAACAACATCAACGCTTATATCACCAAGCTGAATTTGGCTATTCACTTAGTATTCCTTTTGTTGCTCAATAAGGGTGAAAATACGCTCAACTTCGGCCTCATCTTGAAGAATACCGTAAAGCGCAGCTTTGATGATGTTCTCTCTAGCTTGAAGCCCTCGCCAGGCATGAGGTTTAACGGTTTTAACCGTCTCATCAATCTTGACAGCAAGCTCAATATTTTGCGCTAAATTACTGTACAAAGCCCTACGCGCTGGCGTGCTTATTTCAACTGGCAAACTACCATCATGCCCCGCATCCACCTTAGTAGCAATCTCAGCAACCCGCTTTAAGTACGCTTCATACTCAAGAGCTTTGTTTTTACGAAGCTCAATTACCTCATCAAGCAACTGCGACATCTTCTCAAAATAAGCAGGATCCGTCAGCTTATCTTTTAAGATACGACGACGAACATTATTCTCAATCGTTTCAGCAACCGCCGAATGATTACCCTTAATACCTTCAGGCATAGTCTCAATAGCCTTATGAATACCTAACTTAGCAATAAGCTCGAGTAACGGCATATCTTCAAACGGACTAATGATTCTAGGTGCATCCGCTTCAACATACATGTCTATAAGTTGCCGCATGTCAGCCTCATAAAGCTTCACATCTAAGGTCTCACCACTCGTGTTGCGAATGACATCCCGCACTCGAGTGTAGTGCTTCAGGCGTTCTTTAAGATGCACTATGTCCGCCTCTGAGTACCCTGCAGCTTGCAGTTCATCCGCCAGATTAGCGTAAGCCCGAATGAACATGGCAACAGCTTTATAAAGTGAGGAGCGGCGAGGTTCACGCTCTTTAAGATCAGCTGGCAACTCGGTATTACCACAAAAGTAATGCTGATACTCTAACGTACCCTTAGGTTTAGCTACCCCCTCACAGATCAGCTCGAGCTTATCGAGTGCATCATCTAGTTTTTCTTTAGATTTGCTTAAACGATCATTCATGAGTACTTGCGGATCTGCACCCTCAGTACTCATATCCAACTCAGTACTATAAACCTCGATAGCGTTTTCTACTTTGCTAAACAAGTCTTTGTAATCAACAATATAGCCAAAATCTTTATCTTCACCATCAAGCCGATTGGTACGGCAAATCGCTTGAAAAAGCCCATGGTCTTGCATGCTCTTATCAATATAAAGATACGTGCAGCTAGGCGCATCAAAACCTGTAAGCAACTTATCAACCACAATTAACAGCTTCATATTAGCAGGCTCATCAATAAACGCTCTACGCACCTTAGCTTCATAGGTTTCTGCTTTAGTCATATTAGGTGCGGCAGAAATATCTTTAAGAAGCTCTGAGTAGGTATTAAAAATAAACTCTTTATCCGTCTCAGTATTCGCACCCGTATCTTCAGTAGTGATGTCACTCGCAAGCGGATTGTAAGACGTAACAATGCCGCAGCGATTCTTTAAATGGGTACTTTGAAAAGACTTAAAGTACTTCGTTGCCTCAAAAATACTAGACGCCACCAAAATAGCCGTACCACGATCTTCGCTTAAGCGAGGCCGCAGCATAAAATCTTGAATAATATTCTTAACAATACGATCAACCCGAGAAGCTGAACTCAGCACCTGCTGCAAAGTACCCCAACGCGCCTTTAACGTAGCCTTCTGCCAATCATTAAGATTTCTAGTTGACGCATCAAACCAAGCATCAATAGCCTGCTGATCACCCAAACGCTGATCAATATCACGCGCCTCATAAAGCAAATCAAGCACAACCTTATCAGCCACTGCTTCACTAAACTTATAAGTATGAATATAACGACCAAACAACTCCATGGTTGTTTGCTTATCCTTCTTCAAAAGCGGCGTACCCGTAAAGCCAACAAACACCGCCTCGTTAGGCAAAATAGCCTTCATGGTGCGATGCAACTTACCACTCTGCGTAC